>JAVVEM010000058.1:0-11801 GCA_032250805.1 Bacteroidales bacterium | reverse complement strand
TATCTTTCGTTGAGGATATCGAGTGCTGATTTCTGATTGGCTGTGTTATTCATACTATTGCTTTGGCCGGGTGAGCGGAAAATTGCCCAAATTATAGCGGCGACAAAAATAAAACCTATTATCCACCACCAGCCCATACCAGAACCCATTCCTTCAAATCCATGCATTTTAAATTCCTTTCTTTAAGTTATCATTACAAAAGTATAACTTGTTGTCCGTTGTCATGTTACATCTTTTATTGAATAATTTACATTATTTTAAGCAGCTCATACATCGTTAATCGATTTACGCTTTTGCTCCTTTATCTGTTTAAAATGTGATGCACTAAAACCCGTAACCCTTTTAAACTGGCCCGACAGGTGGGCAACACTGCTGTAGCCCAGCTCCCAGGCAATTTCACTAAGCGTTTTTTCATCGTACACCAGTAATTCTTTTACCCTTTCAATTTTGAGGTTTATAAGGTATTTCTCAATGGAAGAACCCTCAACTGAAGAAAATATCGAACTTAAATATGAGTAATCAAGGTGGAGTTTATCAACCAGGTAATCAGAAAAATTATGCCTTTCATCCCACCTGTTTTGATAAGCATAATCTATTGCCGTGGTCTTAATCTGCTCTATAAGCCGCCTTTTTGAATCATTGATAAGCTCGAAGCCAACTTTTTTCAAATCTTCGTCGATTCTTTTGATTGCACTATCGTTCAGCTCTTCGCTTGTTTCAACGGATCCTAACTGAATATTATCAAGTTTAACCCCGGCCTCCTGAAATGTTTGTTCAACCACCATTATACAGCGGTTACAGACCATATTTTTTATTGATAACTTCATGATTCTGCTATTAAATGGCAAGAATACCAGATTCATCATTGCGTACTTTGTAAACTTCTTCCACCGGGGAAATAGCGATCATGCCATCGCCGCGATAACCTGTGCGGCCGTTTTTACGGATAATATCAACTACTTGATTTACATGCTCGGTCGCAAGCACTATTTCCATTTTAATAACCCTGTACGCTGAGGTAAAGGGATATTTTTCACTAATGTGTTCTTTTTCGTGGTCAGAATACTGCCCGGTCCCTTCGCATTCCACAAAAGTCATACAGCAAAAACCTGCCTGCTTCAATGCTTTATACACCTCTTCTGTCTTTCTGTGCCTGATATATGCTTTAATTAATTTCATGATATTTATTTTAAATATTTAATTTCCCTGGTTACTTCTCCGCATGTCAGCATCGAACTTCCAAAGTATGGATTTCTGATTTCTTTTTCAGTGCTAAGCCAGTCTGCCCCTTTGTTGTTATCGGCCATGGGGCAGTGCAGCACATAAATGGTCTTGTCAAGCGGGGTGAAGGTATTGGTCATTTCAATCATAGTGACAGAAACTACCTGGAAGGCTTTCCTCAGTTGCTCTATGTCGGAAAAATGCATAACATGCTCTAAGCTGCTGCTCAGCTTACCCTGATAATCCATCCATGCATTGTGAGCGTCACCTTGAAACAAGCTCATATCTATTTTATCCAGTGCAGACTTCATGTTTATTGCCATTTTTTGAGATTCTGCAAAGTCATCATTTGTCAGGGCATCTTTCCATTCCAGGTAGGCAGCATATAGAGGTTGTAAGGCTTCTTCAGCATGGGAGTCAACAGACAAAGATTTTGACACTTCTGCTGCCTGTGGTTCTACCTTTTGTCCCTCCTGTGATCCACTTCCACCCATGTCCATGCTTTCCTGCCTGTCCGGCTGGCTGCCATGGTTATGTCCGGTCATTACCTGTCCTCCTTCGGGGCTCATCATACTGGGTTTTCCGGCCAGTTGAGCAGCAGCATCTATGCTGAATGTGCCATTTACTGCAATTTCTTCGCCTTCCGATAAACCGTTTTCGATTACATAACTATCTCCCAAAGCCGGACCTAAAGTAACTTCGCGCATAACAAAATTCACTCCTTGATCCGATTGTGTTTTAATGTAAACGACGGAACGTTTGCCTGTCCACATCACGGCTGTTTTTGGCACAACGAGTGAATTCGACTTCCCTGCCAATTCTGCCTCAACCACGCCGGAGGCAAACATTTCCGGCTTTAATTTCCCGCTTGCATTATCGTACTCAACCCTGGCTTTCGCCACCCTTGTTTTTGGGTTAATAACAGGGTCAATGTAGGATATGGTACTCTCAAAATTCTCTCCCGGCAGGGAGGCTATTGAAAATTCAACTTTATCGCCTTTTTCTATCCATGCCATATCCGATTCATATACGTCAAACAATACCCAGACCTTATGAAGGTCGGCTATCTCAAAAATCGTTTCACCGCCACGAACATAATCGCCCCGGTTTATCATTTTTGCTGTTACATAACCGGAAACATCGGCCTGTACAGGAAATTCTGCCTGTATTTTTCCTGCATTCAGTATTCCTTCAATTTGTTTATCAGAAAGTTTCCAGTTTTTTAATTTTTCTTTGGCAGCAGCAAATAGTTGGGGCTGTGTTTCTGAAATTTTCTTTGCCTCAAACAATTCTTCCTGTGCAGTGAGCAGCTCGGGTGAATACAGATAGGCGATGGTTTGTCCCTTGCGTACATATTCTCCTGTGAAATTCAGCATTAATTTTTCTATCCTTCCAGGAATATGAGATGATTGCGAATAAATAAATCGTTCATCGGTTTCAACTTTCCCATTGAGCCTTACCTGTTTAACCGGTTCCATTTCCATGACAATGGCTGTGCTTACACCGGCTAACTTCATGGCAGTGGGCGACATGCTGATTGCCATTGGGTCAAGTTCGGTGTTTTGATCGTCTTCCAGGGGGATTAAATCCATTCCGCAAATTGGGCAGTCGCCCGGTTCGTTTTGACGGATCTGTGGGTGCATGGAGCAAGTCCAGACAGTCTCTCCGTTTATTTCAGTCTCAACATATTCGTGGCTGTCCTCTTGAGATGCGCTGTTGTGCGTCTTTACAGAACCGGAGCCGCCAAAAATTAACCATCCTGCCAGCAGACCAACAAAAAGAGTGACTGCAGCTATTATAATTGTTTTTTTATCTATTGCTTTCATCTTAGTACGTTTTTGAAGTTAAGTAATTGATTTTTGCTACGGCTACAAGGTATTGCGTTAAAGCAGCAGATTTCATTTTCCGGTATTTCAATAATTGTTGCTGCATTCTCAATACCTCTTCGAACTCCTTACCGGAATTTCCATAGGAAGTAAATAGTAAGTTCAACGATTGTTGTGTGGTTTGTATTTGCTGCTCATAAAGTGACAACAATTGCAACTGTTGTTGAACCTCAAACCATACTTTATCATATTCCGAAATGAGCACATTCGTTACCTCCTGTTTTTGATCAGCATAGCTTTCCTGCATCAATTGGGCTTCTTTAACCGAAGCCTTGTACTTACTCCTGAAAATAGGAATACTAACACTTACCATAGGCATCAGTATATCTTTGCCGTTACCGGGCATTGATAAATCAGTACGATCACCAACCACTACATAATCTAAACCTGCACCCAACCTGGGCAGTCCTTGCTTCCGTGCAGCCACCTCCGATGTTTTACTGGCCTGTAATTTTAAATCCAGTGCTTTTAATTTTGGATTTGCATCAATCAGGGAATCTTTCCTGAAATTCTCTGCAAGGGTTGCGGGCCTTAAAGAGTCTCTGATAACTATCATTTCCTCTTCAGGTCTGTTTAAAAGCTTGTTAAAAGCAGTGGTCAATGGCTTTTCTTTATCACGGAGAATAAGCAGGTTCGTTTGCGCATCTTTCAGCATAATGTCCACCCGCAACACATCCACCATGGTTCCGGTCCCGTTTTTAAACTTTTGGCTTGCTATTGTTTTATAGGATTCCAGGATGCTGATGTTCTCCTGCTCAATACGAATCCATTCTTTTAATTCATATATTGGATAATAAGCGGAGGCCACCCGGTAATAGAGTTGATTCCGGGCATCTATAAAACTCTGAAATTTAGCTTTTGCCATTAAGGCAGCAGCATTGCCCTGTTCTTTCAAAGTACCGAACCACGGGAACATTTGAGTAAGCGAGAACTTCATCCGCTGCGGTCCCACACGTGTTTCAACGGGTGAGATAAAATAACCTAAGGAGAAAGCAGGATCGGGCAGTGAACTTACCTGTGGAACTCTTTGCATAGCAGCTTCAAAATCCTTGTATTTGCCCTGCAGTCCGGGATTATTTTCGGCTGCCACCCGGAAGTATTCTTCCAGGCTTTGACCCTGTGCTCCGAAAACCACTGCCAGCAATGAAATGAATATAATAATATATTTTCGCATGATTATTATTTTATAATTTTTCGTTCTTCTCTGAAACTATAAAGCACCGGCACCACAAAAATGCTTATCAGCGCCACAGCCATTCCACCAAAGGACGGTATTGCCATCGGGATCATAATATCCGAGCCCCGTCCGGTGGAAGTTAATATTGGCAATAATGCAATCATTGTGGTGCTCACCGTCATCAACGCAGGCCTGATTCTTCGTAATCCGGCTTCAACCACAGCGGCCCTAACCTCTTTTAAATCTGTTGGGCGATTGCGTTGGAAGCTCTGGTCAAGGTAGGTTGCAATCAGCACGCCGTCGTCAGTAGCAATACCGAAAAGTGCGATAAATCCAACCCACACGGCAACACTAAGATTAATAGTATGCATCTGGAATAATTCGCGCAGGTTAGTGCCAAATACCGAAAAGTCGGCAAACCAGCCCTGACCGTAAAGCCAGATCATCAGAAATCCCCCGCTGAAAGCCATCGCAATTCCGGAGAAAACCATCAATGATGTTGAGACCGACTTGAACTGGAAATACAAAATCAGAAAAACGAGGATCAACACAAGGGGAACGATGAGTGACAGCCTTTTTTCTGCACGGACCTGGTTTTCATAACTTCCGGAGAATTTGTAGCTGACACCTGCGGGTACTGCCAGCTCCCCTGAATCAATCCTGTCCTGAATTACTTTTTGTGCATCATTGACCACTGTTACTTCTGAAAAACCTTCGCGTTTATCGAAAAGAACATAACCTACCAGGAAAGTCTCCTCGCTTTTAATAGCCTGTGGCCCTCGGAGGTATTCAATATTTACAAGCTGGTCAATAGGAATTTGTGCCCCGGTTGGCGTTTGCATCAGTATCTTTTTCAATGATTCCGGATCATCGCGCAGTTCGCGCGGGTAACGGACCCTGACCGGGAACCTTTCGCGCCCTTCCACGGTGGAAGTGACCTCCATGCCGCCCACAGCAGTTTCTATCGTCTGCTGCACATCCTCGACATTCAAGCCATATCGTGAAATTTTTTCGCGATCTATATTAATTATGAGATAGGGTTTCCCTACAATACGGTCGGCAAATACAGCCTCGGTCTTAACCGACGGAATTGTTTTCAGAATATTTTCAAGTTTTATTCCGAAATTCTCGATAGTTGTAAGATCCGGCCCGTACACTTTAATACCCATGGGCGCGCGCATTCCGGTCTGCAACATAACCAGCCTTGTTTCAATAGGCTGAAGTTTTGGAGCGGAGGTAACGCCAGGTATCTTAGTTACACCTACAATCTCTGTCCATATATCATCGGGCGATTTGATTTTATCGCGCCAGTTCCGGAAATAATTTCCTCTTTTATCCTGAATCAGGTCTTTAGCTTCAACTCCCAGTTGCAAGGCTTCCTCATTGGTAAGGGTGTCGCCATTGGTCAGAATAAAGCGATCATTTTTATCGACTTTAAACCGGACACGGTGTCCCTTGTCATTCAGCATGTATTCAGGCTTATAGTTGATGATGTTTTCGTACATGGAAATTGGAGCCGGGTCCAGGGCCGATTCCACTCTTCCCATTTTTCCTACCGCCAGTTCAACTTCAGGAATCCTGGTCATCAACATATCAAGCTGACCGACTACTTTCATGTTGAAGGAAATTCCGGAATGAGGCATTGAAGTTGGCATCAGAAGAAAACTTCCTTCATCGAGTGATGGCATAAATTCCTTGCCAGTTCCCGGGAATGCATGGCTCAGGCCTGACCACACTTTTGTAGTTCGTACATTCCATCCCAGCTTGTCGAAACCTTTTGGAACAAATCCGAAAAGGTTATTAAATCCCAACCAGGATACTATTCCAGTCATAATTAGGAATGTGGGGATCAATAAGAATGCCGTTTTATGGTTAAGGCACCAGTTTAGAATTTGTTTGTAGTAATGTTCCAGAAGAAGGAAGCCTCCAAGAATAGTGCCTACCATCACGGATACAAAAATGAAGTTGGTAACCATACTCCGGGATGCACCCAGCGGAAGCCAGTATTTTGCCAGTAACCAGATTACCGCAATCACAGCAATTATCAAATTGGCGTGTTTTAACACAACGAATGCAAATTTTTTCAGCCAACCGCTTATTTTTGAACCCTCACTTATTTGTGTTTCCCCTTCTCTAACGGCATATATTTGATTGAGTAATCCTGAAATTCCGAAGGCAATCAAAATTGAACCGGCCCAAACAAATCCCGTAAAGAGTGCGATAATTCCTATTGGGATAATAGTGATATTGATCCAACGGATAATATCTTTTCGCTTAATTTTGGCGCCAAAGGCCCAGTGGGCAAATGCCGGCAGAAATAATAGTGACACAATGAGCGCAGCAACCAATGCGAAAGTTTTGGTGAATGCCAGCGGACCAAAAAGTTTTCCTTCGGCGGCCTGCATTGTAAATACAGGGATAAAACTAACTATGGTTGTTGAAACTGCGGTTAAAATAGCAGAGCTCACTTCGGCGGCGCCGTCGTAAACTGTAGTTATGAGTTTTTGCCCGGGTGGCGCTTCATCAATATGTTTTATTATATTTTCAGTAAGAATAATCCCCAGATCCACCATGGTACCGATAGCGATGGCTATACCCGACAGCGCAACAATATTTGCATCAACTCCAAAATAGCGCATAGCAATAAAAACCATGAGCACTGAAATGGGCAGCAAACTTGAAATCAGAAACGAAGCCCTCAGGTTAAATACCATTACAATAATCACTAAAATAGCGATGAGAATTTCAAGCGACAATGCTTCTTCCAGGGTGCCAAGTGTTTCATAAATCAATTCCGAACGGTCGTAAAAAGGAACTATGGTAAGCTGGCTTTCAGTGCCATCTGACAACTTTTTTTTAGGCAAGCCGGGAGATATTTCTTTAATTTTTTCCTTCACATTGTTTATAACCTGTAAAGGGTTTGCACCATAACGTGCCACAACAACGCCGCCCACCACTTCAGCGCCGTCTTTGTCGAGTGCACCGCGACGGGTGGACGGCCCCAGTGAAACAACACCAATATCTTTTATACGGACCGGAACATTGTCATGAACGGCTACTACGGCTTTTTCAATATCCTCTACTTTCTTGATGTAGCCCAGTCCGCGAACCAGGTATTCTGCCTGGTTTATTTCGATAGTTTTAGCCCCCACATCCCGGTTCGATTTCTGCACCGCCATCATTACCTTATGTAAAGGAATGTTATATGCGTTCAGCACATCGGGATTTACATCGATCTGATATTCCTGCACAAAACCGCCGATGGAAGCTACTTCCGAAACACCTTCCGTAGCGTTCAAAGCATATTTAACGTAAAAATCCTGTACTGTTCGTATTTCGTGCAAGTCCCAGCCACCGGTCGGGTTTCCTTTCTTATCTCTCCCTTCGATTGTGTACCAGTATACCTGACCGAGCGCCGTTGCATCGGGGCCGAGAGCTGGTTGTACTCCTTCCGGGAGTAATCCCGATGGCAGCGAAGCCAGTTTTTCGAGAATCCTGGATCGCGACCAGTAAAACTCAATATTCTCTTCAAAAATGATGAAAATGCTTGAGAACCCGAAAATCGATGTGCTCCGGATAGATTTTACGCCAGGGATACCTAATAAATAGGTGGTTAAGGGATAGGAAATCTGGTCTTCAATATCCTGAGGCGAACGTCCCGGCCATTTAGAAAAAACAATTTGCTGGTTTTCACCTATATCCGGTATAGCATCAACCGGCACAGGATCCGAGGGTAGCACACCGGTATCCCAGCCAAAAGGAGATGTTGCTATACCCCAGGCTATGAAAACAGCCAGTGCAAGAAATGTTACCAGCTTATTTTCAAGAAAGAATTTGATAATTTTATTTAACATGATAGATTCTGTTATATTCTGAATAGTAGTATTATATGCACCTGATCCCTTATGTGGCGGACCAGGGTATCACAGATAAATAGCAGTAGAAACTATAACAGGAATGATTGGATTAATGCCAGGTAGGATCTGATCCGTGGATGAAGCGGGATATCGTTATAAAGCGGAGAATTTGATTTTTCAGCCACCGGCATTGCTTCATCCGGCCGTGGATAATGTATTACCTGCTGGTCTGAAAGAAATTTTATTTCAGTATAAAGAAAGGTAAAATCATCATCCAGCTGGTAAAATTGAGTTTCATTAAGGCAACAGGAAGCGTCATCACAACAGCCGGCAGGTGTGTTCATCAATGATACTGCCCTGAGCTTTTCACCACAATAGTGTGCTGAAATACTTATGCCTGTTGTTGCAAGCAGCAGTAAGATGCTGATCAGTATATGGATAGATTTTTTTAACATCATCTTCCTGTTTACACCATTGAAACAAGCTGGTCGGCTATTTGTTCACAGAACTGTCATTATCTATAAATTCTTCCCATTCCCGGAGCATATGGTTGATCACCCTGGGAAATTTGTTCTGGCCTCCCTCCTTCCCTTTCTGTCTCAGGAATTCATAGAAGGCTGTCAAAGGTAATATTTCAACAAAAACTTCTTTCAGTGCAGCTGACCGCTCGGTGCGGTAATCGTCATTCAGTTCCATTAGTTTACGGTCGAGCTTCTGTTTTATATTTGTCGTGTCCGGAATTTTCCCGTTTTTTATTCCAATATACCATTTATGGGCGAAGTAATTATCATGCTTTATCCCTGCTACCGTATACTCATTTATTTCCGTTTTTAACTCCCCTGCCAGCCAGGTTATAGCCATATTCATGTTATCAACAGAAAGATGCTCTCCGCACAGGTTCAGGGTATGCCTGGTACGTCCCGATATTATCATCTCATACTTTTCTGTATCAAGGAACTGTATTGTATCTCCTATGAGATATCTCCACGCTCCTGCACATGTACTTATGAGCAGGGCGTAGTCGACTCCCGCCTCAGTTTCCTGCAGCAGCAGGACCTGTGGATTTTCCTTCATTCTGCCGTCAGGATAGAAGTTATTGTCATTATAGGCTACGAATTCGAAAAATATACCATTATCCCATACAAACTGCATATGTCCTTCAAGCCTGTGCTGGTAGGCCAGGAAGCCTTCCGAAGCCAGGTAGGTTTCAAGATAGTGTACCGGCTTTCCCATCAGTTTATCGAAACTGGCCCGGTAGGGTGCGAGGCTTACACCGCCCCAGGAATAGACCATGAGGTCGGGCCACAGTTCATGAATATTGTTCAGATCATAGTGATTCACAATCTGTTCAAGCATCATCTGTATCCATGAGGGCGTACCGGCAATGCCCAGCACATCCCATCGTTTTGCCCTGCGGGTAATTTTTTTAAGTTTAAGCTGCCAGTCGGTTGATCCTGCTATCCTCAATCCGGGTTTGTAAAATTTAAAAACCCACCGTGGCATTTTCCTGGCCATTATACCACTCAGGTCGCCTTCAAAATATCCTTTTTTCCTGGTAAGAGTAGTGCTGCCCCCGACCATAAGCAGGCTTTTCTGGAACAGATCAGATGGCAGGGTGAGTTGACCCAGGACAAAAAGCTGACGTAAGCCGGTTTTTCGCATGGATGAGATCATATCAGCAGTCACGGGTACTCTTTTGCTTGTATCATTGGATGTGCCTGATGTAAGGGCAAAGTAGTTCACTTTCCCTGGCCAGCAAACATTGTTCTCACCTTCCATCAAACGATGCCACCAATCCCTGTATATTGTTTCATAGTCAAATATGGGCACTGTGGTTCTGAAAGAGTCGACCACATTCTCTGAACGAATTATGCCCCTGAAATTATAATATTTGCCAAACCTGGTATTCCTGGCCTGTTTCAGCAGTTCAATGAGACTTATCTCCTGAAGCATTGAATACTGGCCCCCCTTCCTCATCAGGTTCTTCCTGCGTTTGCCGGGCCTTTTAATTATCCTTCCGAATGTAGGCATACCGGGTATTATTATATAGTTTTCAGGATGTCTTCCATCAGCCTGTTGAAGTCCATGGAATCATCAGGCGAATAGCCCAGGATAACAACAATAAGCTCATGTGAGGGCAGTATAAATATCATCTGTCCGTCATAGCCGCGACACATGAACATATCTTCAGGGGCGGCCTGCAGATAGCCGTTATTGTTCAGCCGGAAAAAAGAGCCATACTCTCCATTGCTGGAGGCAGCGGGGTCATTAGAGTAGTCAACCCATCCTTCCGGGAGAATCTGTGTGCCATTGAATTTTCCATCATTCAGATACAGCAGTGCGAAGCGGGCAAAATCACGGGCGGTCATATAGAGGTATGACGATCCGACAATGGTACCTGATTCATCAACTTCAAATACTGCATCAGTTATGCCAATCCTGTAAAACAGTTGCTCATGTGGAAAGGAGTAATAATCATAATCAGAATCAAAACGATTCCTCATTATGTAACTGACTATATTTGTGGTACCTGATGAGTAGTACCAGTGTGATCCCGGGTCATGTTCCAGGGGCCTTGAATAAGCATATTCAGCAAAGTCTGGCTCACAGTGCAGCATTACCGTTACATCGGACCGGTTGCCATAATCCTCGTTCCATTCAAGGCCGCTCTGCATGTGCAGCATGTTATTAAGACTAATCTCAGAACGCCTGTCATCTGACCATTCGGGGAGAAGTTGCCTGTCTTCAAGATCAAGCAAACTGTCGCCTATCATTAAGCCCACGAGCGCATTGGTAACCGATTTGGCCATTGACCAGCTCAGGAAGCGGGTGTCCTTAGTGAACTGAGGCTTATAGGCTTCAGCCACGGGTATGCCCCTGTGCAATACCATAAAGGCAAAGGCCGTACCCCCGTAAGCATCCTCTTCAATCAGTTTGCCTGTAACAATATCCATGGCATCCCTGTCAATCCCTGTCAGGCTGTCGGGGATTATATCCCCCATTGGCCAGGAAAGAGTATCACCAGTGTAGCCAGCGGTTATATCGGGAAAACTTACTTTCTTAAGTTCATCAATATCTTTTTCCTGCAGGAGCGTGGTTCCGAACCCCTCACGATATACGGCAGTGGATTTTCCCCAGAGGAACCTGCTTGTAACAGTATTATTTTCATAGTCAACCTTGCTTTTTACAAAGCCTATAAAAGAAAAATCCAGGTCCAGGTTCTCTACATCCTCCTGGTTTCTTTCGGATACAAAAACTGCCGAGCAAAGGTTCTTGGCAGCATAGCCGGTTATTATCGGCATTAATGAATTCAGGTATATGGCTACAGCTATTATCACAAGCAGTAACGTAAGCAGGACAGCATAGCCTACCCTTCTCTTTCCCCGGCATTTTGATTTATCCATTTAATGATTGGGTTTTAGTTAAATTACTCAAAGCCGAATTTACGGAATAATAGTATTAATGTAAAAATGCCATATTATTTTTTTTCACTCCTGAACCTGAAATGCCAACTTTAATATCGCTTCCCTGAACTGTTGTGGCTTTCATTCCGTCAGTCAGATCGGTTGATTTAACCTTACCCGGGACTACATGATAAGAAAGGATAGCAATCAGTTTATCTTTATTCTCGGGCTTGAGGAGACTTTCCAGTGTTCCCTC
>JAVVEM010000057.1:0-11836 GCA_032250805.1 Bacteroidales bacterium | reverse complement strand
GAAGTGCCTGAATTTTTTCGTGATGACGGACGCCACGATACCCTTTCGGCATATCTGTATTACAGAAAACATTATTGGGACGGAATTGATCTTTCGGATGACCGTATTCTTCGTACGCCTGTATTTTCCAGGAAACTGGAAACTTATATGGAACAGGTGATCCCAAAGCACCCTGATAGCGTGATAACGGAAATAGACAGAATGATTGCTGCCACCAACGAAAATACCGACATGAAAGAGTATCTGCTCTGGCACTTCACGAATACCTATGAAACATCAAAAGTGATGGGCTATGACAAAATATTTGTGCATATGGTAGACAAATATTTTACTGATAAAACATATGATTGGCTCTATCCGCAGGTTCAGCAAAACATGATCGACAGGGTAAATACCCTCAGAAAAGTGCTGATCGATGCTTATGCCCCTCCCCTGATCATGGCCGACACGGCCGGAAAGTTCATCGCCATGCGGCAGATCAGTGCCGATTACCTGATCATCCTTTTCTGGACAACAACCTGCGGAGAATGCAAACGTGAAGTGGATGCACTTAAAACTTTTCAAAATGAGTCGCCACTCGACATAAAAATATTTGCTGTAAATACCGATACTTCACTGAGCGATTGGAAGCAATACATAAACAAGAAAAAGCTTGACTGGGTTCATGTGAACGGAAACATAAGCCTGACAGGTGATTACCATAATTCATATGACATTTACAGTACACCGGTCATCTATGTCCTGGATGATCAGAAAAAGATCATCGCAAAGCGCCTGGCTGCCGACAGGATCCCTGAATTCATAGAAAGACATCGCAGCATGAAATATGAAAAAGAGTGATCATGCGTTAAATAGGTATATAATTATAATAATAGCAGAACCTTTTGGTTTAAAATATCGTATGAAACTAAGCATTGTTACGGATCAGCAAGAAAACATTTGATGAACAGGGAAGTTATCCGGGGCCGTAATATTAAAACCAAAATTAAACATGAAGATGGAAGTCAGTAAAAAACTAAGCACACTCTTATTTACCAAGCTCTTAATTCTTCTGGTTTTTACGATTAACGGACAGGTAAAGACTTACGGGCAATGCAATGCAGCATTTGTCGGTTCACTTGTTGGTTGCTCTGACGTGCAATTCTCAGATCTCTCAAATGTCGGGCCAGGTTGGAGCATTACCGCCTGGGCCTGGGATTTTGGCGATGGCAACACCTCCTCAGCCCAGCATCCCTTACACACCTATGCTCCCGGTTCGCCCTATATTGTGCAGCTAACGATTACTGCCGATTCGGCCGGAGTAAGCTGTACTGATCTTGCTACAAATGTGGTTACCGTACCCGCCCTGCCAACAGTATATGTTACCTGGGATCCGGAGCCAACCTGTCTGGGCGAAGCAACATCCTTTTACGGTTCCTCGGGAAATCCTATCGTTTCATGGAACTGGAACTTCGGTGACGGACTAACCTCCAACATACAAAACCCGGTTCACCTTTACGCCCTGCCCGGGGCATACACAGTAAGCCTGATCGTAACTGATGTGAACGGATGTTCCGATACTTCCATCAATACCGTGAATGTTGGCGATATCCCTGACGTGGATTTTACTTTTTCGCCCGACCCCTCATGCGTGAACACAGTGACCAACTTCTTTGGAAGCAGTACGGTTGCCACAACGATAACATCATGGACCTGGGATTTCGGCGATGGCAGTATAGGCTATACCAAGAATGCCATCCATAACTATCTCGCAGCCGGCACATATAACGTTACACTTAGCGTTGAAGACACCAACGGATGTTCCAATTCAGTCAGTTATCCGGTAATTGTCAATGAACTTCCAAACGCCAACTTCTTTCACGATGGCCCGGCCTGCGACAACGACAGCGTGAATTTTACGAATATTTCGACCACACCAAGCGGATATATTACTCAATGGGAATGGGAGTTTGGCGACGGAACAAGCACAACGGTCACTTTCCCCGACGACCCCAATGTATCGCATCTTTATCCCAACCCCGGAACTTTTCAGGTTACCCTCACAGTAACAAATTCTGATGGCTGTGTAAATTCTACATTCAGACAGGTTATCATCGTGCCCAACCCCATTGCCGATTTCACATATACATCGGCCTGTAACCAGGAACCCGTTAATTTTACCGACCTATCGTCACCCAATGGCGGAAATAGTCTGGTTACCTGGTATTGGGAATTTGGTGATCCGAACAGTGGCATTTTCAATACCTCAACATTACAAAACCCTTCGCATATATTTTCAAGCGACGGGACCTTCTCCGTGATCCTTATCGTAACAAATACCGATGGTTGTGTTGATTCCATAACCAAAGACGTATCAGTTCTTTCACTACCCGATGTAGAGATCACAACCGACAGTGATACGGTCTGTATCAATGCACTCACAAATTTTTTCGGATCAGGATCGGCAAATATTGTTAGCTGGTTTTGGGATTTTGGTGACGGAGGTACTTCGGTGCTTCAAAACCCGCAACATTCCTTTTCTGTTCCCGGCAATTACCTTGTTAGCCTCACAGCTACCGACGACAATGGATGCGACAGTACAGCAACACATCTGATGACGGTTAATCCGCCACCAACAGCCGGTTTCAGCACATCCTCACCTTCGTGTGAAAACGAACCCGTAAATTTCTTTGATCAATCAAATGCCCCTAACGGCTGGATCACACAATGGCACTGGTATTTCGGTGACGGCACCGACACCATCGTACTTTTCCCGGATCCGCCTGATGTTGCCCACACATACAGCAATTCAGGCACATATGTTGCCTCGCTGGTGATCACCTCAAATGCTTTGTGTATCGACTCAATTACCCATGTAGTAACGATAAGTGCTTCGCCACTGGCTGAATTTTCGGCCGGCGGACCCCGCTGTGAAGGGAACCTGATACAGTTCTTTGACGAATCGCTGGGTTTTGGTTTAGGGATACAAGCATGGAACTGGAATTTTGATGATCCCTCGTCGGGGGCCAACAATACGTCAACCCTGCAAAACCCCTATCACCTCTTTGCCAATGCTGGCACATACAATGTTTTCCTTGAAGTTACCAACCAGAATGGCTGTTCGGATAGCATCTCCCATCCCATACAGATCAATCCGTCGCCACCTGTAGCTTTTAATATTAATCCTTCGGGAGGCGTGTGTCAGAACGATACAGCATATTTTTCTGTGAATACAGATACAACAAATACATCAGCCATCCTGAGTTATTTATGGAATTTCGGTGACCCGGCCTCAGGTTCACAGAATACATCCACACAAATGAACCCCTGGCACATCTTTACAACTTTCGGAACATTTAATGTTAGCCTTACAATAATGGATACCGCCGGTTGTACGAACACCGTCACCATTCCGGTGAATGTTTTTGAGAGCCCCTATCCCGACTTCACCTTCAGTCCGGCATGCTTTACAGATTCAACCCTGTTTACCGACCAATCGGTTCCCGGAGCAGGGGTCATTAACCAGTGGTTCTGGAAATTCAACGATCCGGGAGCGGCACCCGGCGATACTTCCAACCAGCAAAATGCATGGCATACCTTTACTGATATCGACGACTATTTTGTAAAGCTTACCGTAACTGACAATAATGGTTGCTCGTCGACAACAGGTCGATGGGTTGAAGTTTTTGATGTTCCCACTGCCGGTTTCAGTTTTTATCAGTTCTGTAACCCGCCGGGCATGGTTCAATATCTGGATGAATCGGCCTATGGCAGCAGCGGCAGCCCCCTGCAGGAATGGCACTGGGAACTCGACGATGGTTACTTTTCAAGCGAGATCAACCCTTCCTATATCTATGATGAGCTGGATACGTGCTACATTGTAAACCTTACTGTAACAGATGCCAATTTATGTTCCGACACATATACCGATACGGTCTGCCTTTTTGGCGAGGTGAGTGTGGATTTTACGGCCGAACAGGTTTGCTTTAAAGAAACCACCACTTTCCAGGGCATTTATCAGCCCTCCTCTTCGCTGATAGCAGAATGGAACTGGGATTTTGGCGATGGCACACCAGTGTATTCCACTCCCCACGATACTGCAGCACACCTTTACCCTGCACCGGGAGAATATCTTGTTACACTCAATGTGGAAGATATAAATGGTTGTTCGGCTTCGACCTATCATACGGTCAGGGTTGACTCACTGCCAACACCAAACTTTACTGCCGACATAGCATACTGCGATGAAACAACAAACTTTTATGATCTCTCGGTTGGCAACGGCACCTTCATTCAGAGCTGGGAATGGAATTTCGGCGACATCAACAGCATGTCAAATACATCTACAGCGCAATTTCCGAGTCATTACTATAATTCAAGCGACAGCACGTATTTTGTGAGCCTGCTCGTGAGTAATTACTACGGCTGCTATGATTCAATTACATTACCGGTTTACAAAGGACCGTGCGTTGCAGCATCATTCGAGCCTGTGAATGCACCCTACTGCAGCGAAAATCAGGTGTGTTTTGTTAACACTTCCGAATTTTACGGTGCCTCAGGAGGAATCGATGAGTGGATATTTAACTATGGCGACGGGCAATCGGATGTGTTCACCAGCTATCCCGACACCATTTGTCATGTCTATGCTGATGCAGGAACATATATGGTAAGCTTTATATTGAATGCCGATGTGAGTGGCAATATTTTTTCCGATACTGCGGTCAGGATGCTGGAGGTCAGCCAGTCACCCACTGCCGACTTCACCTTCTACCTGAACTGTGCCAATGAAATAACAGCCTTTGAAAGCCTGCCAGACGCCACAACAAATATCAGCGAATGGAAATGGGACTTTGGCGACCTCATGGCGATTGACGATACTTCCGACCTTGAAAATCCCGGATACCTCTATCCCGGTCCCGGTTTATACGATGTACAACTGGCAGTTACAAGCGATAACGGATGTACCGACACCCTGAGCAGGGAAATTGAAATATATGAGCCTCCGGCCGCCGACTTCAGCACAGATCCCGCCTGTATCGATGATATTACCGACTTTTTTGACGAATCAGAACCATCGGGAGCAGATATTTATTTCTGGAAATGGGACTTCGGCGATCCCGGTTCCATTGTCGACACGGCTGTGATCCAAAACCCCTCGCATATTTATGATGAATTGGGCTCTTTTGAAGTAAGCCTCATTATTGAGGACATGAACCTCTGCCGCGATACCATCATAAAGACTATACAGGTGCGCGATGTTCCCGTCTCAGGTTTTGATATCATCGAAAACTGGCAGGGAACGCAGGGTCAGTTGTTTCTTAAAAACACAAGTATTGATGCAGAATATTATGAGTGGGATTTTGATAACGGCGAAACTTCGATGGAAGAAAGCCCGGTGGTGCAATATTTCGACGATGGTACTTATGAAATACAGCTCATCGCCTATAATCAGTACGATTGCCCCGACACCACAATCTTTGAGTATGAATTAATGTTCAAGGGTTTATTCATTCCCTCGGCCTTTCACTCAGAGGGAGCCCCCGGTTTGAGAAGGTGGCAGCCAAAAGGGATCAACATGCGGCGTTATTCTGTTGAAGTATATACTCTCTGGGGCAATCTTGTATGGTCCTCAACCAAACTCGATGCAAACGGAAGCCCTGTAGAATCATGGACTGGCCTTGTTAATGATGAATCCGGAATCGTTGCAGGTCCGGGAAATTACCTCTGGAAAGCATCAGCCACCTTCAGGGATGGCACGATCTGGAAGGGCATGCTTGATGAAGATGGCACCACATACAGAACCTCGGGCATTATCACCTTCCTGCGATAAATAACAGAGCAGGGCACTTTTAACATTTTGCATTTAACATTTTGCATTTAACATTTTGCATTTGGCATTTGGCATTTGGCATGGGTACTGGATAGAGTATGAGGATATGGATATTCGGATCAGGTTTTAGTGTTTCAGTGTTTCAGTGCTTGCCATGAGGAATTGGTGGTTAATAATCTTCACGAGCAAACGAGCACACGAGCGCACGACTTCACGAAAATTTAAACTGTAAAATGTACACTGTAAAGTGTAAATTATAACACCATGTTCATCATTCCTTTCTCCCCATCTCCCCTTCACCATTTAGCATGCGTCATATGTCACAGATCATTTGAAAAAAATTTAAAATGAAACATGAAAAATGCTCAATGCCGAATGGACAACCGCTACGCGGTAGATATAATCTTATCGAAATCTGCCGGCCTACAATTGAATATCCGCTACGCGGAAAGAGAAGAAAAGGCATTGTTATATGGTTTCAGTGCTTAATTTTAGATCACTTTAGCTCACATTTTTCAACAATCTGTACAGTTCGAAAATCGAAAATCGCTAAATCATTAAACTTCCATGTTCATTATTCTTTATTCAGTGTTCATTATTCCCTGTCCCCTGTCCCTTGCCCCTTGTCCCTCTGTTCTATATTCAAAGGAATACTCATTACCAAATACCATATACTCAATACCAAATACCATATACTGGATACTGGATACTGGATACTGATCCATGAAATATCTCATGGGCTTCAGCAATTACAAAAAATATATCAGAAAGGTGAGCACTCCATGGTGCTGCCGGCATCGCGGCTACGGGCCCTTCCGATAGTACGGGGCTGGAAGAGTGACACATCATCAAATTCCATGATGAGGGTTACTTCATGTGTGGGACCGGTAAAGGTATATTCGGGGTAGATCACAAAATCGTAACTATACATTAATTTCAACCTGGCCACATCAGAAAATGGAATACGCAGTCCACCCATTACAGATAAAGAGCTGTATGTTTCATAGTCGAACGATTCGTTCTTATACCAAAGGCCCAGGTAAACACTGGTAAAATAAAAATTGCTTCCTAAGGCAAACTGGCTCAGGCTGCCCTGGTTCTGGTATATAAAACCCGGGTTGATCTTAAAACTGGATGACCTGCGGTAGTAGCCCCTGCTCTGCTCATAGGTGTAGATCATATCAAAATGCACAACATATTTTCGTGCCAGGGGAGCCGAACTCTCGTAAAATGATTCGTTGGGCCTGGTCAGATGATGCAAAGCACCGCCAAGGACTCCCGATAGGTTATTTCCCTTAAATTGCATAAGCATACCTGCGGTAAAATCAGGATAGGTAACTGAATTTTTATTGGGAGCCGAAAAAGCTGTTGGATAAATATTCCCATAGCGCGGGTCGAGCTGATCCGGGAAAATAAGACCATCCCAGTCAATCTTCTTCTGCACAAATGCTGCCTGTATACCAAGCTGCATAACAATATACTCTGCAATAGGGATCCTTACCGAGGGCATGATGCCCGTAACCGTATGATTTACCAGTCCCTGGTTGGCCTTATGGTTATCAACAATAATACCAATACCACCCGCCCCGGGCAGACTGCGTTCGGCAATGTCGGCCGAGAAAGAATAGGTTCTGAAGCTTGCAGGGATCTTTACCATTTGCCTCCGGTAATTAAAACGCGCCTTCAGTCCGGTAGATAAACCAACATAAGCCGGATTATAATAGGTTGGATTATTATACCATTGAGAAAAATCAAAATCCTGAGAATTCAAACCACTGGTAAACAGGAGGTTAATAAGTATAAAAAAGGATAATATGCGCTTCATGGCAGCTTCCTGATTAGTATGGCGATGTATATTTAGTGCGTTTCAGCTCTTAGCTGTATGTCTTACGTTTTAAATCCTTCTAATGTTACGTTAAAGCAAAATATTTCGGGCTTAAAAACGGGCTGTGAAAATACTAAATTATTTGATACACTTATTTTGATTTGAAATAAATTAGAAAATACTGGTTTCTCCTATTTTTTATCTTTGCACATGACAATCCCTAATAAAACTGATTTATGAAAAAATTATTATCCACATTATTGATTGGACTGTTGATTTCAACAATAGTTGCCCAGGATTCAGAAAAATCTTTCAATCTGAAAAACATATTCAAAAAAAATGAATTCCGGGCCAAAGGTGTATATGGACTACGATCGATGATTGACGGACAACATTATTCTTCCAGGGTAGAAGGCAATATCCTTGTGTATTCATACAAGACCGGAAAGCTCACCGATACACTCGTAAAGGGTGACGAACTCATCCCTCCCGGAGGGGATGAACCCATAAGGATCATGAATTATGAATTCAGCAGTGATGAGAAAAAGATCCTCTTCCCCACCGAAACAGAAAAAATATACAGAAGGTCGAGCAAATCAAACTATTATGTGTGGGATACTGAAAAGAAAAGTCTGCAACCGCTTTCTGAAAAAGGAAAGCAGCAACTGGCCGACTTCTCTCCCGACGGAAGCAAGATTGCCTTTGTGCGCGAAAACAACATCTTCATCAAAGATATTTTGAGCGGAGACGAAAAACAGATCACTTCCGACGGAAAGGACAGGTATATCATTAACGGCACCACGGATTGGGTTTATGAAGAAGAATTCAGCATTACCAAAGGATTTTACTGGTCGCCCGACGGATCGAAGCTGGCATACTATAAATTTGATGAAAGCAATGTTGCCGGTTACGAGCTGCAGATGTGGGGAGACCTTTATCCGGTAATGCACCGCTACAAATATCCCAAAGCAGGTGAAGAAAACTCCATTATCAGTATCCATATATACAACCTCAACAGCAACGAAACCACGGAGATTGATGTTGGAGAAGAAACCGATCAGTATATCCCGCGCATAAAATGGACCAGGCAGGAGAATATCCTGTCGATCCTTCGCATGAACAGATTGCAGAACGAGTTGGAGATCCTGCTTGCCGATGCAGAAAGCGGTGAAAGCAAGGTGGTTTATTTTGAAAAGAATAAATACTATATTGATATAACAGATCATCTGACATTTACTGATGAAGATCATTTCCTGATCACCAGCGAGGCTGACGGGTATTACCATATATATTATTACACCATGGAGGGTGAACTCGTTCAGCAACTCACAAGAGGAAAATGGGATGTAACCGATATTGAGGGATATGACGAAAAACGCAAAAAGGTATATTTTCAGGCAGCATATTCATCGCCCCTGAACAGGGATATACTTGCAGTTGACCTGAAAGGCAGCATAAGCTTGCTTTCGTCGGGCTTGGGCACCAACAATGCCGATTTCAGCAAAAACTTTGATTATTACATCAACACTTATTCCGACGCCAACACCCCCCCAATGATCACCCTGCATAAGCACAATGGGAAAATGGTGAGGCTTATGAAAGAAAATAATGAATTACAGCAAAAGCTGGCGGAGTACGGATATGCCAGGCGCGAATTTTTTGCCATCACTACTGATGAGGGCGTTGAACTCAATGCCTGGAAGATCCTCCCCCCTGATTTTGATTCCGAAAAGCAATATCCGCTGCTGGTGTATGTATATGGCGGGCCTGCATCCCAAACAGTACGGAATTCGTGGGACGGAGGCATGCTGTGGTACCAGATGCTGGCACAACATGGCATTATTTGCGTATCGGTCGACAATCGCGGTACAGGTGCCCGCGGTGAGGAGTTCAGAAAAATGACTTATCTGCAACTGGGAAAATATGAGACCATCGATCAGATCGCCGCGGCGCGCCATCTGGCTTCACAGGCCTGGGTTGATGAAGAGCGGATCGGGATCTTTGGCTGGAGCTACGGAGGATTTATGTCGACACTGTGCATGACCAAAGGAGCCGATATTTTTGATGCAGGCATTGCAGTCGCCCCGGTAACCAACTGGAAATACTACGACAACATCTATACGGAGCGTTTTATGCGCACACCGCAGGAAAACCCTGATGGCTATGAAGATAACTCGCCCATTAATCATACCGATAAATTGCAGGGAAAATTCATGCTTGTTCACGGCACTGCCGACGACAATGTACATGTACAAAACACCCTCGACCTGGTGAGTGCATTGGTTGAATCCGACAAACAGTTTGAACTGATGCTTTATCCCAACAAGAACCATGGTATATATGGCGGAAACACGCAATATCACCTTTACTGGATGATGACGGACTTTCTGCTCGAAAACCTAAAATAATTAAACATTATTTTGTTTTTATATTAATTAGCGCTAATTTTGCAACCCGAAATTGATTTTTTATTTTTCAACTTAAAGAAAAGAGGTAATTACTTATGATCATTATTCCTGTAAAAGAAGGTGAAAATATCGACAAGGCCCTCAAAAAGTTCAAACGCAAGTTTGAAAAGACCGGTGTTGTGAAGGAACTTCGCGAACGTCAGAAATTCACCAAACCCTCAATAAAAAAGAGGGAGATGAAGATGAAGGCCATTTATATCCAGCAACTTAAAGAAGCCGAACAAGGATAATATTCTTATACTGGAATTTTTAGAGGAAGAAATTTTGATTCAGGCATTATTTTGCTTACATTTGAATCAATCATTCTTCCTTTTTTTATTGATTTTTGAATAGATGGTGCAGGATAAATTCATTGACTACATTCTTTACGAAAAAAGGTACTCCCCACATACGATCAATGCATATCGTCGCGACCTCTCGCAATTTTCCGTTTACTTAACTGAACAATACGGTATTTCCGGTGTTGATAAAGCCAATCAACAGCACATCAGATCGTGGATGGTATCACTGATGGAAAGTGGACTAAGTACACGTTCAGTTCTAAGGAAGCTAAGCACTTTGAAATCGTTTTACAAATATCTGCTGCGCAACAATATTATCGACCGTAACCCTGCCCTTGTTGTGAATCCACCCAGGAGCCCGGTGCGCCATCCCGAATTTATCGATGAAGATCAGATGAAAAAGCTTTTCGAAGGCATTGTTTTCGAGGAAGGATATGAAGGGATGCGCAACCGCTTTATCCTTGAATTGTTCTATGCCACAGGAATCAGGATCTCGGAACTTATTGAACTTCAAACCAACAATATTTCTTTACACGGGCAAACAATAAAAGTGATCGGAAAAAGAAATAAAGAACGCATCATTCCGTTATCAAACAAGACAGGTGAACAGCTTTCAATTTATTTAAAAATGAGAAAAGATTCCGGCCTTGATGATTCACCATATTTATTTATCACTTCTAAAGGAAAAAAACTATATCAACGCCTCGTTTATCGCATCGTAAACAAATATCTCAGTCAGATCACCACGCTTAACCGTAAAAGTCCGCATGTCCTGCGGCACACTTTTGCTACACATATGTTAAACCATGGCGCAGATCTGAATGCAGTCAAGGAGTTTCTTGGTCATGCCAACCTTGCTGCAACTCAGGTATACACCCACAATACTATTGAAAAGTTGAAGAAAGCATACCAGCAGGCTCATCCCAGGGCCTGACAATATGCTGTTCAGATTGTACCATTTATATCATACAATATATTATATAGGAGGAACAAACATGAAGGTAAACATTAATTCAGTACATTTTAAAGCAGACAAGAAACTCGTAAATTTCATTGAACAGAAAATTGACAAGCTTTCTAAATTTCACGACGGAATTATTGGAAGCGATGTATCATTAAAAGTTTCAAATAATACCGATAAGGAGAATAAAGTTACCGAAATCCGCATTAATATTAAGGGTTTGGACCTCTATGCCAGGAAGCAATGCAATACTTTCGAAGAAGCCACCGACCAGGCTGTTGAGGCACTCAGAAGGCAATTAAAAAGGCATAAAGAAAAATCCAGACAGAAATATTAACAAAAAGCTTTAATTTTTCCCGAATTCCTTTGTTATTAATTATATAATTTATATTTTTGCAAACCTTTTTCACAAAGGGTATGTTTTTTGTATCTTGAAAATGCGTTTAAGCCGATGTAGCTCAGTTGGCCAGAGCAGCTGATTTGTAATCAGCT
>JAVVEM010000023.1:0-54476 GCA_032250805.1 Bacteroidales bacterium | reverse complement strand
TTTTACAGCAAATATCCAGGGGGTAGTCAATTATCAGCATTCGCAGAACATGCCATTCTGCTGGTCAGTGGATTGGATATGCAATTTAAGACAATAGCGACCGGCATATGAATAAAGTTCATTAACGCCTGAATAAAGTTCATTAACGCCGGAATTTATTGCACGAACGTATTTTGAAAGACCTGATCCCGGGTGGATGATCAGAGGTAAAATAAAAAAAGATGCGTTTGGAGTTCCAGGCCTTGATGAATATAAATTATTTCAACTTATAAACTTCTTCAATCTGCTTACGTAGCTTTTCATTCTGTCCGACCTTGCCCATCGAAAATTGCTTTTGAAGGGCTTCGAAAGGCATAAAATCGGCATGGCTGAGATATTCGAACATGGCCATGACCATGGCATTGCGGCCACCTACCTGCTCACGCAAATTTTTGCTCATGGTCCTTGCCTTTGTTTCGGGCAATTCCAGGCTGTCATCTGCCAGTATGAGGGTGCTCTCATCGGCCCCGCTGACATATTTTTTTGCAAATTTCAAACCTTCATCAGAGGTGAGAATGATCACGTCGGGGTGGGGGGCTCCGGTATAATGAATGGGTTCGGGTGAAAGGATCAGGTTGGCAGCTGAAAAGCCCACGCCCACAGTTACAGGGTAACTTCCCTTTTTTGTAACATGCAGACCGCAGCGCATGCCTGCTCTTATCAACATCTCGGCAGCCGATTGTACACCTTCGCCGGCAGTCCCGCTGAGTAAGATCCTGAGCGGCTTGTTAAGATTATGCGAAAATTCTTTTTTGATTTGCAAGGCTGGGGTAAACAGCGATACGGTATTTTGTTGTTCCGGCGTTTTAAAAGGCTTAGGTGGCTTGTCGGCATAAACCTTTATCTCGATACCGGCTTCCTCTATCAGGGTCTGAAGTTTCATGCCCGGATTGCTTTTCACGCCATATGAAGTACAAACTTCCATGACTTCAACGAGGGAGAATCCGTCTCTTGAGAATGCTTCTGCAAGATGATCGGAGATATCGCCGATGCCTGTAATACGTCGCACATAGCTTGCTCCCGCTGCCGTAACAAGACTGCAGATATCATAGCCTTTGTGTGAGGCTCCCTGCGGAAGGGTAGGGGTTTTGAAACCTTCAGGAGTAAACTCGCTGGGCTGTCCGCCGGTCATCCCGTAAAGCATGTTGTTATGCACGACAACGGTCATATTAAAGCCATTATGTGCTGCATCGAGCAGGTGCTGCATGCCGATGGTGGCTCCGCCATCACCGATAAATACGATTACCTTCTTGCCGGGATTATCAATTCCGGCCGATACCCCCGAAGCAAGAGCAACCGAACGACCGTGCAGGCCATGCACCGTATGGGTGTCGAAGGCTTTGTCGATGATCCCAAGGCAGCCGATATCTGTTACAAGGATGACATCGAGCAGGCTTTTCCCCAGCTTTTGAAGGGCTGTTTCAGTATTCTTGCTAATGGTGTTGTGTGTACATCCTTTGCAAAAAGGCAGGGTATGCGTATTGATGAATTTATTTTCCATGCTTCGTCACCTCCTCTATGATTTCATCGGGGCTGATCATGCGACCGATCGTATTTACTGATTGGACATTGCCGGGCATTCTGGCGCCAAACAAAAGTTTACGGTATGAACCGGGGTGGTTTTCTTCGGCGATCACGACCTGATCATATTCCGACATGATCTGCATGTACATATCTGATATGGGCAGCAATGTTTTTGGAATAAGCACCGAAACAGGATTGCCTTCTTTGCGCAGCCTTTCTGCAGCCTCCCTTAAGGCATTGGCAGTGATGCCATATGAAACGAGTAATGTTTTAGCTCCTTCCTGACTGTCATATTCGTAGTGCAGGTAATGCTCCAGGTTTTGCTCAATTTTATTCTGTATGTTAATGGTGTTTCCCAGTGCTTCAGGGCTAATACCTTCGAGGATGCCTTTTTCATTATGGGTAGAAGCTGTATAACGCACCTGGTGCTTGTTATTGCTTACCGGAAGAAATTCAGGAACCCCCCTGTCATCCCTTTTGTAGGGAATAAATTCCTGTTTGTCTTCATAATATTTTCGCTCAATGGGTTTGATCTCTTTGAGTGTATCCAAATCAAAGCTAAACTGTGTCATCACTTCTTCTTTTGAGGTGAGAAGAATGACCGGTGTACGCAGGTCGACGGCTGTTTTCAGCGCGATCTCCGGAATCTCCCAGCAGTCGTTGGCATCGGAAGTGCTGATCACAGGGATGGAATATCCACCTGAAAGCATGCCGTTCAGCAGGCTGATGTCGCCCTGGGCACCACTGGTGGCAGTACCCGTTGCAGGCCCCAGGCGTTGCACCAGGATGATCACCATGGGGAGCTCCATCATATATGCCATATTGATGGATTCAAGCATCAGGGCAAAGCCCGGAAATGATGTGGCAGTGACAGGAAGTTTGCCGGCAGCAGAAAACCCACTCATCCATTGCAGGGTAGTGATCTCGTCAGGGGCTGCGAAAAATGTTCTGAACCGCTTGCCGGAAAGGAGGTAAAGGTTATTGGCCGGTGTGATCGGGTATCCGATGAACACTTCAGCACCCGCCCGCACAAGGGCTTCTGTCATCAGCCGCGATCCGTCAATTAATGCCTGCATAGCTGTTTGTATTTTTTTTATAAAAGGCAAAGGTAGAAAAGAAGAATTATACCCAGGGATTATACAGCTAATTTTAACTAAAAATAAATAGTCGTTTTTGTTGTGAATTCTATAACAATATATATAATTTTGCCGGTCAACCTGTTTGTGAGGCTGGATTAAAGATGTTGAAATATTATTTTGGTTCAAGTGTTGAAAGAGTCTTTGGGTATTGGGTTTTTTTTATTTCATGTCAGTGTTGATAAAATTCCATGCCCTGAATCATATAGAAATTGATTGTTCTTCACTCTGACCAATGAATTCTCATCAGCTTGAGCAATTTGATCCGGAAACATCAGGGATTTAATTTTAATATTCAAATAAACTCAACATAAACACACACAATATGTCAGCAACAGTTCTATTTGAGGCTCCGGACCACTACATGGTGGATGAGCTATACACCGATGAGCATAAGATTATTCGCGATGCAACAAGGGATTGGGTGAACCGCTCGGTAAAACCCGTCATCGAAGAATATTTTGAAAAAGCCAAGTTTCCCCGCCACCTGGTTAAGGAAATGGGCGAGCTGGGTATGTTCGGCCCATTTATACCTGAAGAATATGGGGGTCCCGGGCTGGACTATACTTCATATGGCCTGATCATGCAGGAGCTCGAAAGAGGTGATTCGGGTATACGCTCCATGGCTTCAGTTCAAACATCACTGGTTTGTTTTCCAATCTGGAAATTTGGAACCGAAGAACAGAAGCAAAAATGGTTGCCCAAACTGGTCAATGGCGAGATCATTGGCTGTTTCGGACTTACGGAGCCCAATCATGGATCCGATCCGGGCAGCATGGTAACCCATTATGAAGACAAAGGCGATCATTTGCTGTTGAATGGAGCCAAGATGTGGATCACCAATTCAACCATTGCCGATATTGCCATAGTATGGGCCAAAAATCCGGAAGGAGAGATCAGGGGTATGGTCGTTGAAGCTGGCGGTGAAGGTTATTCTGCTCCCGAAACTCATGGCAAGTATTCGTTGCGTGCATCAGTTACCGGCGAACTTGTATTTGACAATGTTAAAGTTCCGAAAGAAAATCTCTTTCCTGAAGTGAAAGGTTTGCGTGGCCCCTTGAGCTGCCTCAACTCTGCCCGCTATGGAATTGCCTGGGGAGCTGTGGGGGCTGCCATGGACTGCTATGATGCCGCGCTAAGGTACGCGATTGAGCGTAAGCAATTTGGCCGGCCTATCGCAGGCTTTCAGCTACAGCAAAAGAAACTTGCCGAAGCACTTACTGAGATTACAAAGGCACAATTGCTTCTCTGGCGGCTTGGCAACCTGCGCAATGAAGGCAAGGCTACGGCTGCACAGATATCTATGGCAAAACGCAACAATGTAAATATGGCACTGGTTACTGCCCGCGAAACCAGGCAAATTCTGGGAGCAATGGGAATTACCAACGACTTTCCGATGATGCGTCACATGATGAACCTCGAATCGGTAATCACTTATGAGGGAACACATGATATCCACCTGCTGATCACTGGTGCCGAAGCAACCGGGATACCCGCGTATAAATAGCATCAAGTAATAAGTATTACATTTCTTCCGGGAAATCAAAGTGGGAATGCACCGATGTTCATGTATATGTTCGAATCAACCATTTGATAATGCCGTATTTGCCTTAACGAAGCTTATTGCTCAGCCCGTCTTTGAGGCAGATCGGACACTCAGTATTCTTGTGGGTGGAGATGTAACCGCAACGGTCGCATTTATAATACCTGAAATACTGGGTCTTTCTGGTTGTGCTCGGTATTTTTAATCCTAATTTCATTGTATTTGCTGTCTTAAGGGTTCTAATGCTATTATACTTTGCAAGACTCATGCCATACATTGTAAACTATTGACATACATGATTATAAGTTAATCTGACACTATTATTGATTACTGAATATTATCCGTTACCGGATATTTTGTTGTTTTGCGGATATCCGGAAACGGGAATGGTCGTATTATACTGATTATATTGATGGAAAACCTTTTCGGGGCAGGCTGAAATGTTTTTAGCCGGAAATATTATAATTTGGCAGAAAATTGTTTCTTTGTTTTCGTTTTACTGATCATAATATTTCGAAAGAAATGGCGTTTATGGATAAACTTTATCAGATTTAATGAAACACAAGCTGTATTTCATCCTGTTTTTTGCGCTATCGCCGGGCATCTTTGCCCAGGCGCCGAAATACAGCAATGAGTTTCTGTCGATTGGGGTTGGTGCCCGTTCGCTGGGGATGGCCAATGCCCAGACTGCGATAAGCAATGATGTTACTGCCGCCTACTGGAATCCTGCCGGACTTGCTTCACAAAGTTCCGATATGCAGCTTGGATTAATGCACAATGAATATTTTGCAGGGATTGCCAAATATGATTATGCTGGTTTTTCGATGCGGCTCGATACTGCGGCTACCATTGGCATTTCAGTGATCCGCATGGGTATCGATGATATCCCAAACACCATTAACCTTTACGATAATCAGGGAAATATTAATTATAACCGGATCACCCGTTTTTCGGCGGCTGATTATGCCGTAATGTTTTCTTATGCCCGCAAAAGCAAGCTTAAGGGCCTCACATATGGCGGTAATGTGAAGCTGATATACCGGCAAATCGGAAGCTTTGCACGTGCTTATGGTTTTGGACTGGATGCAGGCATCCAGTACATTACTGGCAAATGGCTTATTGGTGCTATGGCGCGTGATATTACGAATACCTTTAATGCATGGACCTTCGATCTGAGTGATGATATGACGGATGTATTCAGGGCAACGGGCAATGAGATCCCTGATAATTCTCTTGAGCTTACCCTACCCCGCCTTAACCTGGGAGCCGGCCGCAGTTTCAGGATATCTGATAATTTCTCCTCACTGATAGCCATTGATCTGGATGTTACTTTCGACGGGAAACGCAATACACTGATCAAATCCAATCCGGTTAGCGTGGATCCCAAACTGGGAGTAGAATTTGGATTCAAGAATATTGTTTATGTGCGTGGAGGGATCAGGAATGTGCAGGAAGAGACCGATTTTAACAATAAATCGTCAATTACCCTTGAACCCAATTTTGGGGTGGGCATCAGGATCAAGAAGATGGTCTCTATTGATTATGCCCTCACAAATATTGGAGATTCGTTCTTCTATTCAAACGTTTTTTCACTCAGGATCGACCTGGAAAGGAAATGATCTTTCTTTTTTATCTTTGATATTCCTAATCTTTGCCATATGAATGATTTCAAACCATACTCCTTTACGGATGCCGGAATTCATGAGCGAATTCATGCCGTTCTTTCAAAAAAAATGCCTGTCGGTGAGCGCCGCAATGCATTAAGATTCCTTCTGAGTGCCATCGATCTGACTACCCTCGAAGCTACCGACACCGATGCAAAGGTTGCCAGCCTTTGTGAGCAGGCAAAAAGTTTTGCTGCCCGAAAGGATGGTTTACCCAATGTGGCAGCAGTATGTGTTTATCCTCCTTTTGCTTCCCTGGTGAGCGATCAACTGAAAGGAAGTGGAATTCGTACGGCATGTGTTGCAACGGCATTTCCTTCTGGTCAGACTACTCTGGCGGTAAAGATAATGGAGGTTTCCTATGTCGTAGCAGAAGGGGCTGATGAGGTTGACATGGTCATCAGCAGAGGCAAATTCCTTGAAGGCAAATATGATGAAGTAACTGCAGAGATCATGAAGGTTAAAGAAAATTGCGGTGATGCACTCTTGAAGGTTATTCTTGAAACAGGCGAATTATCCACCATTTCCAATATCCGGAAAGCATGCGAAATTGCCCTTAGTTCAGGAGCCGACTTTCTGAAAACATCAACAGGGAAGACCCAGCCGGCGGCTACGCCCGAAGCATTTTTGATCATGCTCGACAGCATTAAGGAATATTTTAACATGACAGGTAAAAGAGTAGGTATTAAGGCCGCCGGAGGCATTGCTGATGCTGAAACGGCATTGAAATACTACATGCTCGCCAGGGCTGTTCTTGGCCCTGAATGGCTCAATAAGCGTTACTTCCGTATTGGGGCCAGCAGGCTGGCCGAAAATATTTTTATTGAACTCTGAATGGAGAGCTTTTATTTACAATATTTAAATCATAGCCAGTTGTTTCGGCAGGGTTAACTTATTATTTAAAAAATCAGACGCTTCATATTTCAGGATTTAACGTAATTTTATGGCATGAAAAGCAGGGTTACATTAAAGTTATCGTCGAGTCTGATCATTGATATTATCGCAGTTTTATTCATTTACTTTTTGGGCGATATTTCGCGATTGATAGGCTATCCAATGTATATTCTCGATCCTATGAGGATGATGGTGATCCTGGCAATTGCCTTCACTCCCAGATGGAACGGATACATTTTGGCCATACTCCTGCCTCTGGTATCGCATTACCTGGGAGCACATCCACATTTGCTGAAAAGCAGTTTGATGCTGGTTGAGCTCTTGATCAATGTAGGCTTGTTCTGGTTTTTATTCAGCAGGACGAAAATATCACTCCTGGCGATACTTTTAAGCATAATCTTTAGTAAAACGGTGTACTATTTGTTAAAATATATCTTCCTGCACAAGGGATTGATGAGCGGTGAGCTGATGGCAACACCTTTCGATGTGCAGGTGATTACAACCATTTCTTTTAGTTTATTTATATTCCTTGTATTTCTGATACTTGGCCAACCCAACAGGAGGTAATATGCATTCCGTTATTAAAAACTTCATTTTAGCCCTTTTCCTCATCTTTCTGCTTGGGGCTTGTGAAACAAGTGATGATAATAATCCTTCGCCGATTCCTGATGTGCGCGATAAGTTCATTGGAACGTGGAATGTTAGCGAGACCTGCAGCAAAGGGAATTACAACGCCAGCATCAGCAAGGACCCCACCAATAGCGCACAGGTTTTACTGTCGAATTTTGCAGATTCCAGGGCCAGCCAACCCGACACAGGTATTGTTGCTTCCGGAAGGGTGATCGTGTATGCCCAGAAAAACAGCGAAGACTGGTTTATTGAAGGTACAGGCCTTTACAATGACAATGAATCTATTACATGGAATTACACTCTGCTAATTTCGGGCGATGCCGAAGTTTGTACAGCCATCTACACCAAAAACAAATAATTTAGTTTTTTTGGATTTTCATGCGATCACTCCATTTGTGCTTCGCTGTGCATTACGCTGAGACGGGTTATCACGTCTTCATAGATCTTGTTCATCGTTTCAATGTCGCCCTTATAGTAGGCCATACTGCTATCGAATTGGGCCCTGTTCACATTGTATTTTTTAAATATCGAATGGAAAAATACTTCCGGTTGATCGCCCAGCTCAAATCCATAATTTCGTTTATGCACCAGGACCGATTCGGTCAGTTCCATATCAACTAGGATAAGAACCATGGTATCGGGGTGGATCAGCTTATCAGGCCTGGCGGCCACCGGCTCGTTAAATTGGTTATAGCACGACGAGAATATAGCAATAACTGCAAGCAGGCTAAGTAGTTTTTTCATGTTAATGATGATCAGTTTCCAACATCCGACAGGAATTTAATCCGCATCAGGCGGACCTCTTCTTCAGTAAATTCATCTTCTCCAAGTTCTTCCAGAGCATCTTCAACAGAATCTGATTCGGCTTCCCTGAAATATTCGTAGATCTCCTCCTGGCGGTATTCATCAATATGTTCATTGATGTAGTAATTGATATCGATTTTTGTTCCTGACGAAACTATTCGTTCAATTTCAACCAGCAGGTCGCTAAGTGTAAGATTTTTTGCATCGGCGAGATCATCGAGCGATATTTTCCGGTCGATATTTCTAATAATATATACTTTTAATCCAGACTTGTTGACCACGGACTTAACCACCATATCCATTGGCCTGATAATTTCATTTTCTTCAACATATTGTGCAATAAGGTCGAGGAAAGGTTTGCCGTATTTTTGTGCTTTACCGGCTCCTACTCCTGTAATATGTTGCAATTCCTCTTCTTTGATAGGATACTGTATGGCCATATCTTCCAGCGAGGGATCCTGAAAGATGACAAATGGAGGAAGGTTTTCTTTTTTTGAAATATCCTTGCGCAGATCCTTGAGCATTGAAAACAGTGTTTTGTCGGCGGTACTTGTTTTATGGTTGCCGGCAAATGCTTCTTCATCATCATTTTCATAATCATGATCCTGGGCCAGCATTACTGAGTAGGGTTTACGGATAAACTTTTTGCCTTCTTCGCTGATCTTCAGCAAACCATAATTATCAATGTCTTTTATCAGGAATTTTCGGATGAGGGCCTGTTTAATTACGGCATTCCAGTATTTTTCGTCCTTATCAGCACCTTTCCCATAAATATCCAACTGGTTGTGCTTATAGGATTTTACCGCAGCAGTGTTTTTGCCGGTAAGAACATTGGCAATATGCTTAGCCTTGAACAACTGGTTCATCGACACAACAGCTTCCAGAACCGTTTTAGCATCTTCACTGGCCTCGGTCTTTTTCTTGGGATGCAGGCAATTATCACAGGCGCCGCAATTTTCTTTTTCGTACGATTCGCCGAAATAATGAAGGAGCAGCTTATGCCTGCACACGGCTGATTCAGCATAGGATACTGTTTCCTGCAAGAGTTCTTTTGCTATTTCCTGCTCCGCAACAGGTTTTCCTTTCATAAATTTTTCCAGCTTGATGATATCATCGTATGAATAGAATGCGATACAATTGCCTTCGCCATCGTCCCTGCCGGCCCTTCCGGTTTCCTGGTAGTAGCTTTCGATACTTTTCGGGATATCGTGGTGAATAACAAACCTCACATCCGGCTTATCAATCCCCATACCAAAGGCGATGGTAGCCACGATCACATCAATTTCTTCCATTAAAAATTTATCCTGGTTGGTTTTCCGGGTTACCGAATCCAGTCCGGCGTGATAGGGAAGTGCACGGATTCCGTTCACCTGAAAAGCGTCGGCCAGTTCCTCAACCTTTTTTCTGCTGAGGCAATAAACAATACCTGATTTTCCCTGGTGATTTTTAATGTATTTGATAATGTCGTGAATAACCTCCTTGGTCTTGGGCCTGATCTCATAATACAGGTTTGGCCTGTCGAAGGATGAGATGAACACGCTGGCATTATTTATCTCAAGGTTTTTTTGTATGTCTTGCTGTACCTTGGGTGTGGCAGTAGCCGTGAGTGCCATCACAGGCACCTTTTGCCCGATGGTATTGATAATGGGGCGCAGGCGCCGGTATTCAGGCCTGAAATCGTGACCCCACTCAGAGATACAATGCGCTTCATCAATTGCATAGAATGATATGTTGATGGTTTTCAGAAACTCTATATTTTCTTCCTTTGTAAGTGATTCGGGAGCGACATAGAGTAATTTTGTCTTCCCGCTGCTGAGATCGGATTTTACCTGGTTGAGCTCTACCTTCGAAAGGGATGAGTTCATCACGTGGGCAATTCCTTCGTCAGTACCAAAATTTCTTATCATGTCGACCTGGTTTTTCATCAGGGCGATAAGCGGGGAGACAATAATTGCAGTTCCTTCTTTTGTCAGGGCAGGTAGTTGATAACACATCGACTTGCCGCCACCGGTAGGCATAATCACGAAAGTATCATTTCCTTTCAGCACATTCTCAATGATCGCCTCCTGATTTCCTTTAAAGCTGTCGAACCCAAAAATTTTCTTCAACAATTCGTGCAGCGAGTATTCCATAGTCTCAGCCATATTCCTCTAATCTTAAAAATCAATATCTTTGTAGGGCCATGTTGTAAAAGCTTTCGGGATTATTAAATAATTTTATGTAATTTCCGTTAGCTATATTTGATTAAGTTTTAATAGTTTATTCCCGTTTAAACAAATATAAGCATAAAAGATTTTTTTTAAAACAAAAATTTTTAAAAAAGTGTTAATTAAATCACATCAGGAGATCAGAGATATTGCATTATCTACCATTGATAATGAAATAGCCGCCGTTTCCAGGCTAAAATCCTCTATAAATCAGGATTTTATATCTACCATCGAAAAAATTATTTCAACCTCCGGCAGGGTGATCCTTACCGGAATAGGAAAAAGTGCAAATATAGCTCTGAAAATCGTTTCTACACTGAATTCGACGGGTACACCGGCAGTTTTTATGCATGCCGCAGATGCTGTACACGGCGACCTGGGCACCATCAGGCAGGATGATATCATTATCTGCCTTTCAAAGAGCGGTGAAACACCGGAAATTAAAGTGCTGGTACCTTTGCTAAAAAGCCGAAAAAATATTCTTGTAGCCATGGTTGGGAATATTTCTTCATATCTTGCCATGCAGGCCGATTATGTCCTGGATACTACTGTTGAGCGTGAAGCCTGTCCGAATAACCTGGCACCGACAGCCTCCACAACTGCCCAGCTCGTAATGGGTGATGCGCTTGCCATGGCCCTTTTATCGTGCCGGGGCTTTACCAGTGAAGACTTTGCACGCTTCCACCCGGGCGGTTCACTGGGGAAACGCATGTACCTGAAAGTATCTGATATATATGTGAACAATGAGAAACCCCTTGTTGGGCCAGGTGCCGATATCAAATCGGTGATTATGGAGATCTCATCAAAGCGCCTGGGGGCCGCTGCCGTTGTCGATAAAGGTAAAATGATCGGGATTATTACCGATGGCGATCTGAGGCGTATGCTGGAACAGGGAGGAGATATAAAAGAGTTGAAGGCATCAGATATCATGACAGCTGCACCCCGGACCATCGATGAGGATGAGCTTGTGGTAAATGCCCTGGAACTGATGCGCGAAAATAAGATAACCCAGCTGCCCGTCATGAAGGAGGGTGCCTATGTGGGAGTAATCCATATGCACGATATCATTAAAGAGGGAATTATTTGATTAAAATGCTGAATTATGAGTAAAAATGTTGACGCTTTCAATGAATACCGCAGGAAGATGAATGAGCGCCTTCTTTCGGCAGAGAATAACAAGATCATCAAACGGATATTTAATCTTGATACCAATACCTACCTCGAAGGAGTGCTGGATGTAAAAACAAAGGAAATGCTTGGGCTCGTTGCATCCATGGTCTTGCGTTGCGATGATTGTATAAAATACCACCTGCAGAAGTGCTACCAACTGGGGGTTAGCAGTGAAGAAGTTCTGGAGATATTTGGCGTTGCCAACCTTGTTGGAGGTACCATTGTCATTCCACATACGCGGCGGGCAATGGAATATTGGGATGAACTGCAGTCGACCTGAAGCATTTTAAATTGAAACAGGCCTGATCATAGTATCCCTTCAAAAAAATCCACTTAAATGAAACTGAATCTATATGTGCACCTTGCCTTGCTTTTGCTGTTGCCGTTTGTGCATATAATTCCAGCCAGTGCACAGATCACAAAGATCATGGGTACGGTGATCAATTCAAAAACGGATGAACCCATACCGTTCGTGAATGTTTATTTTGAAGGGGCAAATATAGGCGCAACATCCAACTTCGAAGGCGATTACATCATTGAAACTTACACTCCGGGCGATTCGCTGACTGCTTCTTTTGTGGGATATCACTCCGTTACCAAAAAGGTTACACCAAAGATATTTCAGCAAATAAATTTTTCACTTGATCCCAGCGAGGTGCTGCTCGAAGAAGTGGTGATCCTTCCCGGGGAAAACCCGGCAGAGGTCATCCTGCGAAAAGTGATCGAAAATAAGGAGATCAACAACAGGAAAGAATTTGATGCTTATGAGTATGAAGTATACACAAAGATTCAGTTCGATGCCAATAATATCAGGGAAAGGTTGCAGGAGCGAAGACTGGTAAAGCCATTTAAGTTTATTTTCAATTACATGGATACTTCAACCCTGAATGGGAAAGCCTATCTGCCGGTATTCCTGTCGGAAACCATGTCGGAGATCTATTATCGCAAAGACCCCAAAGAAAAGCTCGAAGTGATCAAGGCATCAAAACTTTCCGGGGTTGAGAATGAAAGCCTTACCCAATTTCTGGGTGATCTCAACGCCAGTGTGAATATTTATGATAATTATATTACTTTATTTCAAAAGAATTTTGTTTCACCGGTTGCGAATTTTGGTCTTTCGTTTTACCGTTATTATCTGGTCGATAGCATGTTCATCGACAATCAGTGGTGTTATCACCTGATGTTCAAACCCCGCCGAAAGCAGGAACTCACCTTTTCGGGTACTTTTTGGGTCCACGATACCAGCTTTGCCATAAAAAGGGTCGACATGCAACTTGCAGGCGACATGAGCCTGAACTTTGTGGGTGCCGGAATGATCCGGCAGGAGTATAGCCTGATCGACGGTCAGTACTGGATGCTTACCCGGGATTACCTGATGGGTGACTTTAATATTACCAAAAAGGCGAAAACAATAGGTGTTTATGGCCACCGGACTACATCCTTAAAGAATTTTGTTTTTAACCGCCCCCGTATTGATGAGTTTTATAAAAGTGCTGTTAGCGTAGTCGTTGAAGACAGTGCCATGTACAAGGCAGATGCATATTGGGTAAAAACCCGCCACGACAGTCTGAGCACACGTGAACGCGGGATCTATGAGATGATCGACTCCATAAAAGGGGTGCCTTTGTTTGATACATACATGGATCTGGGCTATATGCTGGTAAACGGGTATTACATATGGGGTAATTTCGAGCTTGGGCCATATTACAAGTTGCTCAGCTTTAACGCTATTGAGGGGGCACGTTTCAGGATTGGCGGACAAACAAGCAATGATTTTAGCACCAAACTGATGCTTACAGGCCATGTGGCCTACGGAACCGCTGATTACCGTTTTAAATACGGCCTGGGTTTTCAGTATATGTTCAATACAAATCCGAGGAGAACAATAAGTGGGTCTTACCTGTACGATATGGTACAACTTGGCCAAAGCCAGGATGCCTTCAGCCAGGAGAACTTTTTTGCGGTTTTCTTCAGACGCAATCCGGCTAATAAGCTGTCGATGCTTGAGCGCTACAAGATATCATATGAGCACGAGTGGATAAACGGTTTTTCAAATACTTTTGGTTTTTCGCATCGCAAACTTTTTCCTGTTGGTGATTCCAGGTTTATTGTATTCCCTGAACCCGATATATTTGAAATTGAGGACAATATCATTTCCGCAGAGGCAAGCATTCGCTTCAGGTGGGCTTTTAAGGAGCGTTATATCCTGGGTAATTTTACCAGGATCACCGTTGGCACAAAGTACCCGATCTTTGAGTTGGAATATGGATACGGTATGCCCGGTTTGTTTCTCAGCGAATATGAATATCACCGAATGCAGTTCCAGGTAAAGCAGTGGTTTAATGTGTTTTCTTTAGGATGGTCGAAATACATCCTTGAATCAGGAAAAATATGGGGTACCCTGCCGTATCCCCTGCTTAAGCTGCATCCGGCCAACGAAACATTCCTGTTTGATGAATACGCCTATAACCTCATGAATTATTATGAGTTTATCAACGACGAATATGTCAGTCTTTATTATACCCATCATTTTGATGGATTTTTTTTCAACCGCATCCCGTTGATGCGCAAGTTAAAGTGGCGCACAGTGGTGCATGGGCGGGCACTTCTGGGCTCACTCTCGGCGAAAAATAAAGCCTACTCATTATTTCCCGGCAGGCTGGTTAATCACACTTCACCTTATTATGAAGCAGGTGTGGGCATCGAAAATATTTTTAAGTTTATCCGGGTTGATGCAATATGGAAGCTGAGTTACCGTAATACAAATAACTCCAGAAATTTCGGGGTGTTTATATCAGCTTCATTGTCTTTTTAATTATTTTTGAAACTTATGATACTAAAAACGGAACACCTCATTAAGAAGTACGGTAAGCGAACTGTAGTCCGCGATGTTTCATTCCATGTGGAGCAGGGCGAGATCGTTGGCCTTCTGGGTCCGAACGGAGCCGGGAAAACCACTTCTTTTTACATGATCGTGGGTCTGATCAAGCCCTATTCCGGAAAAGTGTTCCTCGATAAAACCGATATCACCTCGTATCCAATGTATAAGCGCGCTCAGGAAGGCATTGGTTATCTTGCGCAGGAAGCAAGCGTGTTCAGAAAACTAAGTGTGGAGGATAACATTCGTGCGGTGCTCCAGTTTACCAATTTCACAAAAGCTGAACAAAAAGACCGCCTCGAATCACTTATCGAGGAGTTTGGGCTTCAGCACGTGAGAAAAAGCTATGGTATACAGCTCTCGGGTGGTGAGCGCCGGCGCACCGAAATTGCACGTGCCCTTGCTGTAGACCCTCATTTTATTCTTCTTGATGAGCCTTTTGCCGGAGTCGATCCCATCGCGGTTGAGGATATCCAGAACATTGTATCCCAGCTGGTTGAAAAGAATATTGGTGTGCTCATCACCGACCATAATGTTCATGAAACTCTCAGCATAACTCATCGTGCCTACTTATTATTTGAAGGCAGTATCCTGAAGGCTGGCAATGCGCAGGAACTTGCCGAGGATGAGCATGTTCGCAAAGTATACCTGGGCGAGAATTTTGAGCTCAGACGCTAAGTCCTTCAGCTATAAACGATAAAATATTTCGGCCATCACAAAACGTCCCGGCCTTAGCTTGCCCTTACGGTCGATGGTTACATTGTCGAAGATATTATCTGCCGACAGGCTAAAACCAAGGCCCTGCCTGAGGGTTTTACTGAGTTTCACACCAAAAACATGATATGGTTCCAGGTATTGGGTGTTTTCATCATCATACCATTCTTTTCCCGTATAAGTCCAGTATGCCAGCAGGTTTACGATCCTGTTCCTCCAGCTTGCTGATGCATAGGCTTTTGTTTCCGGGACCTCGGTCAGTGCGTTGCCTGTTATGTCTTTTTCTTCATTATAGGGATTGCTGAACTCTACGATCTCCGAATCATTCATCGCATAACTGGCGGTGATGAAAAAATGGGTAAACAGCTCCCAGCGGGCTGTGATTTCCGCCCCCATGATCTCAACCCCGCTTACGTTCTGGCGCTGCAAAACAGGCTTAAGATCGGCACCTCCGGTTTCAACGGAGTCGCCGTTGGCAACAAAATACTGAAAGTCATAGCCCCTCGAATAATATACTGATGGTTCAATTGATAGTTTCTTTGAAGGCATCCAGCTTATCCCTGCTTCATAATTGATCAATGACTCGGGTTTCAACTCAGGGTTGGCAAGCTTAAACCCCTTGGAAATTTTCCCCGATTTTGTCAGGTCATCTATTTTAGGAGGCATAAAACCGCTGGCAACCGATACATAAGCTCCCAGGTTGTTTTTGATGGCATATTGCAGTGCGAGCTTGGGGCTGAATTGAACCCATGACTCATTGTTGAATTCCACCGAGGTATTTCTGATGAACCCTGTATTGCTGGTGGGGTTGGTTACGTCCTGAAACCCTCCGCTGAAACTTGCAATGTCGAAGCGCAGGCCTGCAATAGCTGACAGTTTGCGCGTGATATTGAATTCATCCTGTACAAATATCCCGGCAAAGGAAAGGCTCCCGCCATAATTGATCCTGTCGGTGGAGGTGCGGTATATTTCCCTGGCATCCATGTTGCCGGCCTTAAATTCAAAGCCCGCGGTAAAGAGGTGCTTGCTAAAAAAAATACGCGAAGCATTCAACCACAGGCCGATATCATTTTTTACCGACTCGGTATCCGAAAGTTTATATTTCCCTGTTCTGTTTATGCTCTCATTCTGGCGGTCGAAGTTTTCCAGCTGATAGTAAAGCCTGGCCTGGAGGTCAAATGTACCTTTTCTGCCTTTGAATATGCCCGTGAGGAGGTGGCTGCGGTAACGGTCCCAGGCCCCATCATCTTCAAAAATCCTCGTGCCGGCTCCGAATGTTCCGTTATAATAGCGGTATTGGAGGCCGGCGGTATTGGTGCTGTCGAAATTCCAGCCTCCTTCCAGGCCGAAGTTATATTCATCAAGTCCGACTTTTGCATCTGTTGTATCGCGTGTTTCTTCAGGCTCTATGTAATAGCCCTCGCCTGTTCTGTAAAAGGCGGTACCATTCCAGAAAAATCCTTTGCCATTGGTTTTTTTTGTTCCTCCTAATTCCAGCGATCCGCCATAAGTATTCATCGATCCGCCAAAAGACCTGATCTTGCCTTGCAGAGGGCGTTCGGGTTGACCTGTGCTCAGGTTGATTACACCTCCCATGGCATTGTTGCCGTAAAGAGCGGAATTGGGGCCTTTAATCACTTCTATTTTCTCAATATCTCCGGACTGAATAAAATTCCAGTTGATCGTTCCACCTGAAACTTTGTTCATCGGCACACCGTTAAGGAGGATCAGGGTGCGGGAGCTGCCCGGAAGCCCTCGCATGCTGACACTGGCACCTTTTGAAAAAATTCCCCAGGGCCTGTTAATATATACGTTGGCAACACTTTGCAACAAATCGTCGGTATTGTTTGCCGCCAGGTTTTCCAGCTCCGCGGCATTTAATACTGCTACTCTTCCCGGCAAAGAAGATATTTTACGCGGGTTCAGGGTTGCAGTTATGGTAACCGGGTTGATTTCTATTGCCGCAGGCGTGAGGAAAATAAGCTTTTCGGAACCGTCGAATCCGGGTATGACGGTATAAACATGGCTGCGGTATGCAACATGAGTAAGTTTTAGGTGAACAGTATCTCTATTATTCACCTGAATTATAAACTGCCCCCTCTTGTCGGTGGATGTTCCTTCGTGCAGTTCTGATGCAAAAACATTGACATTCTCAATAGGCTGTTTGTTGTATGCATCCCTCACAACACCGCGAATAGTTATCTGCGAGAACAAAGCTTCAGGCATTATGATCCCTGCAAGCATGAATATGAAAGGAAGGATAACCGCCTTAAATAATCTCACTTATTCCTGTATTTTAATATTGATGTTTATGCTGCCATCAGTTGTTCCGGTCACCTCATTAACATGGAACATGCCCAGCTTTCCATCGTGGGTTCTGAAAGTGTAAATATCATTTGCCCGTAGATTCTTTGCCTTCCGTTTGGCATCGCCTTCATTGTAATTGGCAAGGATGATGCTGTCGTTTAATGCATTATCGAAATCATTTGCACTCAGGCTGGTTTTAATATAACGCGTTGTATTTACAATGGTCCAGTTGGCTGGGTTCACCGTAAACACCTCATCTTCTATATTTGCTCCGGGCGAAGCTATGGTGTTTTCATCATCCCCAAAATAATAATACAGAATATCTGTTTTTTCCTGAAGGATGACATCCACTGCCACCTCATGGTGGAAATATGCAGCGGGACCAATAATATCGAGGCAGCCACCTGTTTGCTCATTTTCCTGGGCTCCGAGCACTGTTGATGCATATGAAATCAGAGGCCTGTAGCTGTTGCCGGTATCCAGGGTGATGGTAAAACCTGCCAGAGCTGAATTGCCTTCGCGGTCGCTTAACTTAAATTGCCATCTTTCTGAAGGGGCACTCGATTTAAGAAATGATCCGTGCCACAATACAGAAGATGTATTCATGCCTGTGTCGAAATATATCTTTTCCGAACCTTCACTGAGTACCTCAATCACAAAATTGGTAATGTTGAAATCGCCTCCTTTCAACATGATCTTCAGCCTGATTTCTTCACCTGCCATCATGCTGGTATCGGTGCTTACATAACCTGCTTCTTTATAGATCGTGATGGAAGGCATGATCGTATTTTCTTCTTCTTTTTGGCATGCACTGCCTGTGATCAAAAGCACGAGCAGCGCAATAATGCTTGCAGATAAACTTTTCCGGATTTTCATAAGTTGTGTAAATTTTAATTTTTATTTTGATTGAATACTGACTTTACGATAAACAGCCCGTAGCCCAAAATGCCTCCCAGCATACCGAAGAGCAAAAAGCATAAAACAGTATAAGCGACGCCGAATTTGACAAAGGCCATATATGGAAAAGCGATAAATATTTGTACGATCAGCCTGCTCAGGGGGATCATCATATAGGAAATTCCTGCAGTTATTCCTGCGATCATGAGTAAATGCATTCGTCCGCGACCAATGATATAAAAAAAGTCGAGGAAAAGGCCGGGCAGGAGGTAGCTGAAGCTGTGCAAAGGATTCGTGGCACCCATCCCCGGAATAAGGATGATAATCCCGGTTCCAAGGGTGGCAAGCGTGGCGGCGTACCTGACATTTGCACTAAGCCTGATCAGCACAAAAATAGCCATAAATTCCAGTCCGTGATGCCCCGGAAGGTTCAGTGGTATCCGGAGCTTAAAATGCATCATTGCAGCCAGGGCACCGCCTGCCACAAGCAGAAGCATCTCAAGTATTAACGTAATATTCCGGTCAGGAGATAGAGCGTATGATCTCTTTTGGGGTAAGTTTCCATTCATATTGATTATGATTTTCTTGTTTTTCAACAATAAGTAATGCCTTGTTATTTTGCAGGACCGGACGAACCCAGTCGTTCATCAAAATTCTGTCATCCGGCCCGGGTTTATCGCCTTCAAGATTGATGATAGCATCAAGTTCCAGGTCCTCGCACACTTGCTTTACGCTCACAATACCGGGGCGGAAATCCCTTAATTCTTTGTTTCTTTTTCTCCAGATAAACCTGCCGTCATTCCCTCCCATCCTTAAGCCAACTGCGGCAAGGGCTCCGATCATGCCTTCGAAATTTCCGGTTAAGCCTTTCAGGTAAAGGCCCGATTTATCAGCGATCAGCCTTGCCTCTTCAAGGCCAAGGATGGTGTTTTTGGCGTCGTTGCCCCAGGTGATCAATAGAGGATTTTCGTGTTCCTGTGGAGCTATGCACAAACCTGCGTCAGAACCGGCAGCACTGTTCTTCAGGATAAAATCTTCGCAAAAAGCAATCAGTGATTGGAATTCTGTATGATAAACTTTCATACATGCCGAACTGTTTTGTGAGGTATAGCGAATGCCAGGATGCACGAATAACTGATGCCTGGTAATGGAATCAACCATTGCCAGTCCCGACGAAAAAAGGGCCTGCGCCAGTTTACGCGACAAAAACCCTGTTCCGCGACTGCTTGCATTATCCGTATCGTCGATACCGATCAGATATGCTGTATAGTCATCCCTTCCCGGCATCCTGTTCATTTCTCTCCATTTTTTCTTTAAGTTCCTGATAGGCAGCCTCTACTGCATCGTCGAGCTTTTCGTGAAGGGCTGTGTATGCTTCAAGAAGCCTTGTGGCATTTTTGGTAAGCACAGACTGCCCGCCATCTTTGCCTCCACGGGTTTTATCGGTGAGCGCATAACCCAGCAGCCTTTCCGCGTCATTTATGCTTCCCCATGCCTTGCGATAGCTGATCTTCGCTTTTTCTGCGGCAGCTTTCAGTGACCCGAGATCCCTGATACCATGCAGTAGGATATACACTTCCTCAGAGATGATGCCTTCACCACTCATGGAAGAAAGCCAGAGCTTATAGTTTAGCAGTACGTTGAAACGGTTCGATTTACCTCTTTTTGCCATTTACATGAATGAATAAAGCCGATATGTTTATTATAACATATCGGTTGACAAAAATAAAAAAACTCTTTTGGGATACAACAGAAAAGCAAAAAAATTGTAATAAATATCAGGAATTAATTCGGGTCACATCGCTTAACCTTATGTTTGTATATCTGTGTGAAGTACTCCCTTTTGGGGTCATTATCGCAGTATGCATCAATTTCGCGGCTAAGGGTGCTCACCTGATTGTCGAGATTTGTGATGTTTTCTTTTACGTCGTCTGCTTCAATATCGCTCATGGCTTGCTCAGCTTGTTTTTCTAAAGCCACAAGCTGGCATATCAGGTCCACTTTTTGCTCTGCATAGTTGTCAAGCTTTCTTATCTGGTCGTGTGTAAGACCTGTGCGTTCACTGTTTTCCTGCATTTTCTTCTGTTGTTCCTGCCAGTTTTGTAAATTTACCGGTGCAGGAGGATTATTTTCTGATGTTGTTTCCCTGGTTGATGAGCAGGACGAAATTAATATGGCGATGATGATGAAGGCCAGGCTTTTGATTTTCTTCATATTCATGATAATTGAACACATAGTTTATTGCTTTGGAGGTAAATTTACTAAAATCATTTTGAACATTGTGCATAAAAAAATGTTACAATATTACTTAAGAACAAAAACGCCATTAAAATGAAAAAATTATTCGTATTCATGGGCATTATCATGCTCACAGCAACAATGAGTGTAAAAACGATGCCACATTGTGAAGTTCCCTGTGGCATTTATACTGATCAGCTGAGAATTGAAATGATCAGGGAGCATATCACCACGATTGAAAAGGCGATGGTCCAGATCGAAGAGCTTTCGTCAGCAGAAGACATTAACTACAACCAGCTTGTGCGATGGATTACCACCAAAGATCACCATGCTAACCTTATTCAGGAAATTGCCGAGCAATATTTTATGACTCAGAGGGTTAAGCCTGTAAGTGCTGAGAATGTTGAGGCTTATAAAAAATATATCAGGCAACTTACATTGCTTCATGAGATGCTGATCTATTCGATGAAATGCAAGCAAACAACTGATGTAGCTAACACGGCTAAACTATCAGAACTGGTTGATAACTTTGCAGAAGCATATTTCGATCCCGAAGATCACGGGCACGAACATTAAAGTATAATCTGTAATTCAGATTATTTTTTGGTTTTGTTTGATTCGATTTGGAGGCTGGCTTTTGCCGGCCTCCTTTTTTTATTTCTGGTATGGTTTGATCACCTCGATAAGTTCCGGAAGATCCATACCGAGGTTTTGCAGGTGTTCGATCTTTGGTACGCCATTACTATGCCAGCCTCTGCGTAAATATACAGCGTCAAGCAATTTTTCATACTGCTCTTCCCTGTGTTTTCTCAGTATTGCTTTTTTCTCAGCGGTGCTTTTTCCTTCAGGATCGACGCCTATAATCTCTTTAAGCTGTTTGTCGTAACGTTCGGCCCTTGATTCGTATTCTTCATCAGTTACAGGTCCTGCTGCGCGATAGGGTTGTGCATCGTGCTTGCGCTGTCCGTATCCTCTTCTCAGATTAAAGATACGCTGGAAATTATATACCCTTTCGGATTGTTTGATCATCTCTTCCTTGCTGAACGGATTGCCGGTAACTGCCGAGTAGATCGTAACATAGTTGTCGACATGCTCAGGAACCTTGGCAGGCTCATCAGTTTCGGCATTGTTCTCGGGTTCGACATCATTCCACGGAAGCTTGCATAAACCCACCAGGCCAAACCAGGTGCGGAACATGGGGAAGTAATGCAGGGCTTCGGCCTTGTCTTCGAAGGTAGGAATCTGGTTATTTACCATGTCCATGAAAATGAGCCAGGCTTCGTCGTGCTGCGGACCTTTGTTGGTCATGGCAAAACCTCCCTGCTGTGCGAGTGATTCTTTGGAAACATATTCGGAATATTCCAATCCTTTGTTCTCCATTCCTATATCCTGGAGGAAGCCGGCATCGCCCCAGCCTTTTTCAATAAACATTTCTTTCATCTTGCGAACACCCTGGCCTGCGATCAAACCAAAACCTTCGCCCCGTGCCAGCTGGTGCATCAACTCCATGGCTGAGTCGGCATTGCCGAAATTCAGTTTCAGCCCACCAGTGCGTTCTTCATTAAGAATGCCGTTTTCAAAACATTCCATGATAAAAGCCAGCAGAGTGCCCCAGGTGATGGTGCAAATCCCGTAAGTATCGCAATAGAAATTGGCTTCGATGATATAATCGGGATTAAACATTCCACAGTTGGATCCCAGTCCACCGGCATTTTCGTATTCCGGCCCGTCAACGATCACTTTTTGTCCGGCATAAGGGCCTGTCCGTACAAGATATTCATCCACCCCTTTGGTGCATGACATGTTGCAGCCAATCCAGCATCCGTCGGGGATACCCTGTGTAAAGCGCGACTTCCAAACTTCGGAGTGGATGGTGTCAGCTTCGGGGTGACTCCCGAATTTATAATTATGGGTTGGCAGCAAGTCGTAATCATTCATGATGTTGACCAGGTGTGCAGTTCCTTTGGTGCGCATTTCGGCCTGATCGTCATCAAGTTCTCGCATTTCTTTATTAAATCGTTTTCCACGCTCCATGATGGCTTGCAGGTCTTCAACATCATTCAGGTTTCCTTTTACGCCGGGGATCCGGCATACCATGGCTTTTATTTTTTTATCGCGGAAAACAGTTCCGATCCCGCCACGGCCTGCCTGCTTCAGCCTTACCTTTTTGCGTTTGGGATCGTAAAAGCTGAAGTTGAGCATGCCAATAAGCGAATGGCCAGCCGCTGCCCCTGTTGAAACCACAGCAATATTTTTCTTGTCTTTCTCGTCGGTAGCATACATTTCGGTGAGCACCTCAACAAGTTCATGGCTGTCGATGGGTTCCAGGGGAGCTTCCAGGATCTCTATGCTATGGTTGACCCCGTCAATATAGATGATGATGTCGTTTTTTGCCTTCCCCTGAAGCTCAAGTGCATCAAAGCCTGAAAACTTGAGGAAGGGACCAAAAAACCCACCAACATTGCTGTCGATCGGGATATTGGTTTGCGGGGAAATAGAAACACAAATAGATTTTCCCGTACCCGAATATTGTGTGATACCGCCTATGGGGCCCGATGATATGTTGATTTCATTTTCAGGGTCATTCCATTTTGTATCCGGTTTTGTGGCATCCCACAAAAGCCTCAGCCCGTAGCCCTTACCCCCGATAAATTTTTCTTTCATTAGGGCTGGAACGGCTTTTTCCTTTATTTCATTATCAGAAACGTTAATGTACAGTATTTTATCTGTATACCCCCGGTGAAGAGGTTTCCACTCATACGACCAGGTCTTCAGCTTTTTATGGGCGTTTCGCATTTCCTCAATATTCATATGCTACAGTGTTATAATTGTTTATATTATAGAAACGCAAAATTATTAATTAATTATGTGATGCCTTCATATTTGATCAGCTAAAAAACTGATATGCAAATAAATGCATAACGGTGAATGTTCAGTAATATCCTATGATATACAGGGTTACGAATAGTTTAGAAGAGATATAAATTATGAACGGGAAAAATTTAGCTTATTGGCGGAATAAACATGAAACGTAATTTAAATCTCCTCTATCTGATCCATGACCTTTTTCACAGCAGCCTCAGTTATAGCAGCTAATTTAACAGATACCTTATCTTTGTCAGGAATTATGACTACTGACGAAATAAGGCATCAGCTTAAACATAAGGTTGTGGGTATTGCCGGCTGTGGCGGACTGGGGTCCAATTGTGCTGTTTCACTGGCCCGTACAGGTATAGGCCGGCTGATCCTGGTGGATTATGACAAGCTAGAGGAGTCGAACCTCAACCGCCAGTATTTTTTTCGCGAGCAAGTGGGTATGCCAAAAGCATTGGCATTAAGAGATAATATATACAGGATCGACAGCAGGATAAAGGTGGAGCCGCACATTCTGGAGCTAAATCCTGAAAATCTTGTTGATCTGTTTTCAGCGTGCGATGTGATCGTTGAGGCTTTTGATACAGATCTTGCCAAACATATGATTATTGAAACCGTGTTGGCCGATATGCCCGATAAATATATTATTTCGGGTCAGGGCCTGGCTGGTTATGGAAATAATGAATCCATCAAAACACACAGTGCAGGTAATTTGTTTATTATAGGGGATGGCGAGAGGGCTGTATCTGATGATCAGCCACCACTGGGGCCGCGGGTTGCCGTGGTTGCCAATATGCAGGCCAACCTAGTACTTGAATTATTGCTGAAGGAGGATTGAAATGGAGATCTTATTGAATAATCGGAAGGAAAAGATTAATAGGGACAAGCTTACACTTGAGGAATTGATCAGACTTAAAAATTTCACATTTAAGCTGTTGGTTACCAAGGTCAATGGCAAACTCGTGAAAAAGGAGGCCCGCCCGGGCACACCCATCAATGAAGGCGACGATGTGCAGGTGCTTCACATGATCTCGGGCGGATAGAAATTCAGATTAACTCATTATGTGTAGATCACGGAGTTTAGCTAAAGAGGGCAGGTACTGATTCCTGGCTCCGGCTTTTAAAGGATCTCCGCTACCACAAAAGTGCTTCCACCCACAAAAACCAGATCATCGCTACCGGCCTGTTCAAGTGCTGCATCATAGGCTTCATTTACACTGCTGAAGATTTTTCCGGAAAGTTTAAATTGAGCAGCCTGCTCTTGAAGGATATGAGCTTCCATGGCGCGCGGGATACCGGCCTTACAAAAATAGTAGAAAGCCGAAGAGGGGAGGAGCTGCAATACTGATGCTGCATTTTTGTCGGCCACCAGTCCAAGCACAAAATGAAGCTTTTCATGAGGAGTCTTACCGATCATGTTGAGTACTTCCCTCATGCCATCCTTATTATGGCCAATATCGCAAATGGCCAGTGGCCTGGTTTGGAGCGTTTCCCATCTTCCCCGCAGGCCGGTATTTTTTACAACATCCCTGATCCCGTTTCTGATCTGCTTTTGGCTGATGTCAAAACCTGCATCTTTAAGCTTTTCAAGCACTGTTAGCGCAGTAAGCAGGTTTCTCTCCTGCCATGCTCCCTCCAGCGAAGGCCGAATACCTGCCTTGAGGGTTTGATCTGCAAATGTCAGGCTGGAGCCTGATTCTTTGGCACGATCAACAAAAACCTGTTTTACTTCTTCCTGGGTTTCCCCGATAATGGCCGGTATACCGGCTTTGATGATCGCAGCTTTTTCGGCAGCGATCTTCGGTAGTGTGTCGCCAAGAAACTGCATATGATCGTAACCAATATTGGTAATAACCGACAACAGGGGTGTAATGATATTGGTGGAGTCGAGCCGGCCACCCATGCCGGTTTCGATCACGGCAATGTCGACCTTTTCTTGCTTAAAATAGTTGAAAGCCATGCCTGCGGTCATTTCAAAAAACGACAAGCCGATATTTTCAAACTGATCTTTGTACCGTTCGATAAACTCAACCACCTTTTGTTGCGGGATCATTTGGCCATTGATTTTGATCCTTTCCCTGAAATCTTTAAGGTGGGGTGAGGTGTAAAGACCTGTGAGGTATCCTGCTTCCTGCAATACCGAAGCGATCAGGTGCGATACCGATCCTTTGCCGTTCGTGCCGGCTACATGGACCATCCTGAATTCCCGTTCCGGCTTGCCCAGGATTTTGCTGAGTTGCAGGGTGTTCGAAAGATCAGCTTTGTATGCTGCCGGACCGATGCGCTGGAACATTGGCAGCTGCCTGTACATAAAGTCAAGCGTTTCAGAATAATCCATGCAGCAAAGATAGGTATGCTGTGTTAATTTTTGTGGGGATGCAGCCTTTTGTACCGGTATTTTTTTTGCAAGGATTGCTGACAGAATAAATCGAATCTGATCCTGATTGCATCTGTTAGGGGAATTGGCTGGAAGAATAAACTAATTCAACCTGATAAAGTTATAGGTAATGGTACCTTTTTGCCTTTCCGGAGCGTTCGGGTCTGGGGCGAATAATGATCGTTGGGCAGCTTCTTCTGCCAGTCTGCGCAGCCTCAGGTCGGAGATGGTTGTTCCCCGGGCGCCGGCAATTGCCGAGACCACTTTACCATTTCTGTCGACCCTGATCTCTACCACCACTTTGCCAACTTCTTCTGAATCATATGCTGGTTTCGGAAGGTGCTTGGCACCGCGGCCTCCCAGATCATACCCCACGCCTTCACCCAGTCCTCCCTGGCCTTCATAGCTTTTGGCATCAGGTGAGCCATTTGGATCGCCCTGATCGCCGGGTTTGCCGGTAATGCCTTCATTGCTTCCATCCCCTTCGGTATCGCTGCTTCCTTTATATAATGCACGCTGGTTTACTTTTGGCGGCTCAGGTTCGGGCTCGGGTTCAGGTTCGATTTGTTGTTCCAATTGTTCGACCGGAACCGGATTTTCATCAACCTGCTCTTCCTTTTCCTCTTTCACCTCTTCTTTTTCTTCTTCCTTAATGGCCGGCGCATCTTCTACATCCTGCGTGATCAGTTCTTCTTCAGGTTCAGGTTCAGGATCCTTGCTGGGTGGAGGCTGTTGCGGCGGGGGTTGCTCAACAGGTGGTGGCGTTTCTTTTTGCACCGGCCCCATACCCTGATCCCTGCTGCCAAGATTCACCTCCACACCCTCCTCACCCGGAAGGGGAAGAGGTGTTGAAAGGGCAAAGTACAAAATGGCCAGCAATGCCAGCAGGTGGATGCCAATGGTACCCACGATGCCCTTTAGCCGGTTGTTGTTCTCACTCATTTTATCGTTTGGGTTCTGTAGCCAGGATCACTTTGTGTTTTGTGTTGTACTTCTTATTAATATTATTCACAGCATCGATAACATTCACCACGTATTGTACCGGAACGCTTTTGTCGGAACGCAGTACCACCGAAGCTTCAATCTGACCTGCGATCTTGTTGTCAATGCGGTCCTGCAGTTGTAACTCACTTACCCTGTTTTCGCCAATAAAATACTGGTACTTATCGTTAATATATACCGTTACCGATTGCTTGGCCATTGTTTTGCTGTTGCTGCTCGGCAACAATAATTTAATGGCATTGGGTGCCACAAGTGTCGATGTAAGCATGAAGAATATCAGCAACAGGAACACAAGGTCCGACATGGAAGCCATGTTGAACTCCACACTTCTTTTATTTCTTGGTTGAATAGCCATGGTTCTTGTATTAACTTGCAGGTTCGTTGAGGAGGTCCATGAATTCTGTAGACCGTGCTTCGAGCAGATAAACGAGCTTCTCTACCCTTGCAACCAAAATACTATAACAAACATAAGCCACCACACCAACGATCAGTCCGCCCACAGTTGTGATCATGGCCTGATAGATGCCTGTCGACAACAGTGCAATGTCAATATTGTTGCCGGCCATCGACATATCATGAAATGCAATGATCATACCAATTACTGTTCCGAGGAAACCCAGCATTGGGGCTGCTCCTGCAATAGTGGCAAGGCCTGCCACATTTTTTTCGAGGCGCGAAACTTCCAGCTTACCCACATTTTCGATGGCAGCATTGATATCGTTCAGGGGCCTGCCGATGCGCATCAGTCCTTTTTCGATCATCCTTGCGATGGGGCTTTTGTTACTCTTGCATAAAGCCAGGGCCGAATCAACCTTTCCGCCTTTGATGAAATCGCGGATGTTGTTCATGAAGTGTTTGTCTTCACGCGAGGCTTTATTTATTGTAAAAAAACGCTCAATAAAAATGTACACCGCAATAACTGACAGCAGGCCAAGTATTGCCATGATCCATCCACCCTTTAAAACGAGTTCATAAATTGAGATCGAAATCTCGGTTTGCTCCATGCCGGCAGCTTCGGCCGCGGCTTGTGCCTGTAATAATATACTTGCGATCATTTTAATTTATTTTACGATAAATGTAGATAGATATCGATAAGGGAGATGTTTAAGGAGTCCTCTTTTGTTAACACTTAGCTGTTAATATTAACTGTAAAGCCCCTGTTTTATTATTTATGATTCCCGACTTTGTAGTATGCCTCTGTATGCCAACACCGTCCATCAATATATTGTATTATTTATATGTCTTTCTAAATAACATTAATTCAGTTAGCCATATGAAAATATTCATACTTTTGCAGCCATAAAAATCAAAAACTCTGACATATGTTTCTTTTAATGGTTGTCATCTTTATTCTCGGGTACACTGCTATTGCGCTGGAGCATCCGATTAAAGTTGACAAGGCTGCTTCGGCTTTGTTAACTGGTATGATATTGTGGGGGCTTTATGCTTTAAATGCAAGTGGTATTCTTGCCCTCGACCTGAGTCCTTCCTGGCAGGCTGTTGAGCATATCAGCCACGATGTGATGGAGTTCATATACCCGGCTGTAGATAAAGCCAGATTCGACCGTTTGTGGGATACCTCAGCGGAATTGCCCCACCATATATCAGAATTCGTTGTGCATGATCTGGAGCACCATCTGGTCGAAATCGCCTCCATCCTTTTCTTTTTGCTGGGAGCAATGACCATTGTTGAAACAGTTGACCAGCATCAGGGATTCAAGCTCATCACCGATCGTATAAAAACTACCAACAAGGTCAAACTGTTATGGATACTCAGCTTTCTTACCTTTTTCATGTCGGCCGCCCTTGATAACCTGACCACCACGATTGTGCTGGTTGCATTATTGCGAAAGCTGGTTGATGACAAGAAAACCAGGTGGTTCTTTGCCAGTATGGTTGTGCTTGCAGCCAATGCCGGGGGCGCGTGGTCGCCGATAGGTGATGTTACTACCATTATGTTATGGATTGGCGGACAGGTTACCACTGCAAATATTATTCTTTATGTTTTTCTTCCAAGCCTGGTAACCATGGTTGTTCCTTTGTTTATCGTCACGTTCACCGTTAAGGGTGATGTAACGCGACCGGTACTTGGAAATGGCGAAACAAAAGAATTTACAACAGCATTTGAGCGCAAACTGATGCTGATCCTGGGTGTGTCAGCCCTGTTGTTTGTTCCTGTATTTAAAACTGTTACGCATCTTCCGCCTTTTGTCGGAATGCTTTTCGGACTTGGTGTATTATGGCTTACCACAGAGATCCTTCACCGGAATAAGTGTGTTGAGGACAAGCGCAGGCTTTCGGTTATCTCAATATTAAGGAAAGTCGATATCCCCACCATATTCTTTTTCCTTGGCATTTTGATGGCAGTAGCAGCACTGCAGTCGATGGGACACCTTGATGTTCTTGCAAAATATTTAGATACCCACCTGCATGATATTTATGCCATTAACCTGATCATTGGTATTTTATCGGCCATTGTTGACAATGTTCCGCTGGTTGCGGGTGCCATGGGCATGTACCCACTTGTTGATGCGGGCGCGACCGGTTACCTTTCACATTTTATGGTCGACGGGCAGTTCTGGCAGTTCCTGGCCTATTGTGCCGGAACGGGGGGCAGTATCCTCATTATTGGTTCCGCTGCAGGTGTAGCGGCCATGGGACTCGAGAAGATCGATTTTATCTGGTACATGAAAAGAATTTCCATACTGGCACTGATAGGGTATCTTGCCGGTGCTGCAGTATATTACCTGCAGATGCAAATTGTTGCTTAAAAGATTATCCTTAAAAATAAAATAAAGAGGCTGTTGCAGAATATTTTGCAGCAGCCTCTGTTTTATGGATGGTGCACCGTACCGGCGCAATGATCCTGCATTGATCCTGTAACTGTTCCCAGAACATTTATCTCACCCCTCAGCCTGAGCACTCCGAGGAACGCAAATATCAAGGCCTCCCTGAAATCAATGATTGTGGGGTGGGGCAGGATTATCGCGGCAGCGCAGTGAAATCGTATTCGTTCAAGGAGGAAATCATTGTAGACACCTCCGCCACTTGCCAGCATTTTCTGTTTGCTGCTGTATTTTGCTGCATCAGCAATACGTAAAGCGGCATGTTCGGTGTATGTGGCCATCAGTTCATTAAGCGGATAACTGTCATACCGGTTTATCAATGGGAATATATTTTCGATGACCCATTCGCGCCCCAGCGACTTTGGCCCATACAAATTATAAAACGGCATATGTTCGAGTTCATCAAGCATCTCCTTAATTACAGTGCCTGCTGCTGCCATTTTTCCTTTGTTGTCATAGTCTTTTGCAGCTTTCTGAGCCAGATGATTCAGCACGATATTTACCGGGCATATGTCGAATGCTGCACGCCCTCCGCTGCTTTCAAATGAAATGTTGGCAATGCCGCCAATATTGAGGCAATAATCAAATTCGCCAAAGAGCAATCTGTCGCCGATGGGTACCAGTGGAGCTCCCTGTCCACCCAACTCAACATCCCTGCTTCTGAAGTCATTTACAACCATGATGCCGGTTTTGCCGGCAATGGCTTTTCCGTTTCCTATCTGTAAGGTCAGCTTTTTCAGGGGTTCATGGAAAATGGTGTGGCCATGACTGGCAATGAGATCGGCATTCAGGTCATGTTTCAGGCAAAATTTGTTCACTGCCTGCCCGATAAAATTACCAAGCGTTTTATCAGCTTCTCTGATCGCTTTCTCACCTTTATCTGCAAGGCCGAGGAGTCTGATTTTCCATTCCTTGCTGTAAGGAACGGTTTCAGCAACATTTATCCTGTACTTCCATGAAGAGGCTTCATAATATAAGGTGCAATGAGCAATATCGAGCCCATCGTGGGAGGTTCCCGACATAATGCCGATGGCTGTATATTGTTCCACTGTGTCTATAAATGTTCAAGTAAGCGTTCCAGAGCGATGCCTCTCGATCCTTTGATAAGAATCCGGGCTCCTCTTACAGGATGGTTCTTCAAATATTCTGATGCAGAATCTGTATCATGGAAGGCTTTTATGCCGGAATTGCAGGCAGCTTTAAAAAATTCTTGTCCAACAAGGATAATATCCCGAAACCGGCCTTTAATATGCTCAATTACTTTCGCATGTTCTTTCTGTGAAACTTTTCCGAGTTCAAGCATGTCGCCCAATATCAACACTTTGTTGCCTGATTCCTGCTCTTCAAAATTATTTATTGATAAAAGCATGCTCGAAGGATTGGCATTATAGGCATCCAGATAAATGATGTTTTGCCCGCTTTTTATGAGTTGACTCCGGCTGTTGTCGGGTTGATAGGAGGAAAGCGCCTGCACAATATCATTTTCATCAACCTTGAAATAGTGACCAATACATATGGCTGCCGCCATATTCTCAAAATTAAATGCTCCGTATAGTTTTGACGGGATGTTGTTGCCATTCCATTCAATTTCAAGAAAGGGTGTTTTTTTAATGATCCTGGCCTGAACATCTGAGGCTGTATCATTTCCATAAGTGATGATTTTCAGTGGTCTGGCATGCTTCAGTAAAAGGGGGTCACCGGAATTTACAAAGGCTGTTCCTTCATATTTCTTCAGGTGGTCATAAAGTTCGGTTTTTGCTTTGACTACTCCCTCATAGCTGCCAAAACCTTCGAGGTGTGCTTTGCCGATATTGGTTATCAGTCCGTAGGCGGGCTTCGCCATCTGGCAAAGAAATTTAATTTCGCCAATGTGGTTTGCTCCCATCTCAACAACAACAATTTCGGTATTTTTGTCGATGCCCAGAAGGGTGAGTGGAACGCCAATATGATTATTCAGGTTTCCGTGTGTGGCCTGAACCCTGAATTTTTTCGATAATACCTTATGAATAAGTTCTTTCGTTGTTGTCTTTCCGTTCGATCCGGTTAAACCGATCAGTGGAATGGCAAACTGTTTGCGGTGTAGTGTTGCAAGCTGCTGAAGGGATTGCAGGCTGTCTTTCACCAAAAAACATCGGGAATCCCCGGCATACTTCTTATTATCAATAACTGCCAGGCGGGCACCCTTCTCAAGTGCTTTTCCGGCATATATATTGCCATCAAAGTTTTCGCCTTTGAGGGCAAAAAACATATTGCCTTCAGCTAGCTTTCGCGAGTCGGTACTTACTCCTGTGCATGACAGGAAATGTTTATATAGTTCTTCAGGTTCGGTCATTTATACAAAAATAAAAAACTCCATCCTGACATGCAGGATGGAGCTGAAATATTTTTTACGGCATGGCAGATCAATTCCCCGGGTTGGGGCTGCCAACTCTTGTCATGGCACAGCGGAATCCGATATAGCTTGCTGCCATATTTTCATTCAGGAACCTTCTCTCGCCCGGACTCAGATGATATGCACGGTCTTTCCAGGAACCTCCTTTATAAACGCGGGCCTGATCACTGATAAGGGATGTGGAGCCATACTCATACATGCTGTTGGTTGTATTCGATTCGGAAGGCTGCGACAGCCAGTCATTGTTTACCGAGAGTTGCGACATCTGGTCACCATCGAGGTAATTCCTGTTATCGGCTTTTCTGTAATTTTGCCTGTTCACGAGGTCTTCGTCGGGCACTTCTTCATATTTTATCCTGCCGAGGCTGTCTTTGGGTACGAGGAACCCATCCTGGTCGCGTACAGCATTTTTAAATACATTGCCCCTGAAGGGATTCAGGTCGGAAAAATCTTCCGGTGAGAGCGGCCTGTAGATATCAAGCACCCATTCACTAACATTTCCGGCCATGTTATACAAGCCATAATCATTTGGCCAGTACGAGCCTATTGGAGCCGGAATGGCGGCAGCATCATTCAATGCACCAGCAACACCCATATAGTCGCCCCGGCCACGTTTGAAATTGGCTACAAAGCTTCCGGCGTATCTGTTTTCATCAGTACGGGTAAAATTACCGTTCCAGGGATACCTTCTGCGTTCAACAACACGCTCATAAATGGTATTGCCAATGAGGGCATAAGCTGCATATTCCCATTCGGCTTCGGTTGGGAGCCGGTACTTAGGTACAAGCAGGCCATCTTTAATACTCACATTGCGTTCGCCTGTAGAATTCGGGTTGAGGTTTCGCAAGGGTTTGTTTACCAGTCCTTCGTACTGTCCGGCAAGATATGCTTCAGTGTTAAAATTATTTTCATTTCTTTGATCAGGGTCATAATCGAGGATGCCCTGGTTGATGAGGATCATTTCATTGACTCTGTCGGTTCTCCAGGCACAATAATCATTGGCCTGTACCCATGAAACGCCAACCACCGGATAGTCGTGGTAAGCGGGGTGACGCAGATAGGTTTCGACAAGTGGTTCATTATAGGCGAGGCGCTCGCGCCATACAAGCGTATCGGGCAGGGCATTGACATATACCTGAGGATAATCGGCGCCGAAAATGCGTTTCAACCAGTAAAGGTATTCAAGGTAATCAACATTGCTCACTTCGGTTTCGTCCATATAAAACGATGTGAGGGTAATTCGCCTGGGGTAATTGTCCCATTCGAACATAAGATCTTCCTGGTTTGATCCCATGGTAAATGTACCCCCTTCAATAAGAATAAGTCCGGGGCCCGGAAATTGCTCTTTGATAGAAGATACTTCAAAACCTCCATTCTCCGGATTATTATATTCCCAATTGGTAGTCCTGGAGTATTGCTTGCTGCCAAACAAGCCACAAGACGATAATGATGCCACGAGTATCATCATCATCAATAACAGGGCTAATCTGCTGTATGTCTTCATTTTTTGGCTTAATTATAAGGATTTGTGTTGTTATTAACTAAAACGATGGGCAATTTATTGCCTTTTCGCGTAATCTTTTTTGATCAAAACAATTAAACTGATATCCTGCCGACACTTCATGGGCGCCTCCGGCCGTATTTCCCAGTTCTGAAAGTGTAATATCATAACTATATCCAACTTTAAAGCCTTTCCATTCTATTCCGACCATTGGAACTATGGCATCGGCATTTTCAAAGTTATGCCTGAACCATGCTCCTGCAATAAACGGCCTTTTATTTACATACAAGCCTACATTCAACTGATGAAAATCGCCTTGTTGCATATAAAGAAAATTTGGTGAGAGCGCAAAGCCCCCATAATTATTATCTCCTGCATAGCTGCCGGTAAGGTCGATAAATGCCCCACCATGTACAGTATATTTCATTTCCAGCTTACTGTTCCCATCATTATAAAACGAATTAACGGGTTCGGTAAGATGGTGTACGGCAATTCCACCATAAATGTTTCCTTTATGTGAAAAGGCTATTCCGAAATCAAAATCGGGGTAGGAGATATTACTGCTTTCGGGCGGTATTTCGGAGGTTGGGTTTACGATGCCAAGGTTAGGATCGATCATATCCCCGAAAACGAGTTCGTTCCAATTCAGGCTGGTTTGAATATAGCTGGCCTGAAGCGCAAAATTTATTGAAGTGTTATTCCCAACATTCAACTTATAGGCGTACATGGCACCAATAATACTGGTTCGCAAAAGATCGCCTGCATTGTCATTCAGAAAATATACCCCAACACCTCCCTGTATCTTTGATATGTACATATCGAAACTGGCACCGTAGGTTACATAGTTGCCGGGAATGGAGGGCCACTGGTTTCTGTATCCCAGGTCCACCCGCGGGCATATATTTGACCCTGCAAGAGCAGGATTCAGGTAAAGCCTGTTTGCATAAAACTGTGAAAAGTGAGGGTCAGGAACGGATTGTCCCCTGCCTTCCACCAGAAAGCCGGCCAAAAAAAAGATAAACAGGATAATTTTTGTTAAGTTGTTCATTATATGTATGTAAACGTCTTTTTTGCAATCCGTGTTACAATTATACAAATATTTTTTATAGATGCTGTCAAAATATTTGAGCGAAGGTCTATATTTTCGCAATATAAACACCAACAATAACGTTTAGAAATGTAATTAATATATACGTGCAGGGATTTATTCCGGAATTTATTTCATTCAACCCCTCACAACCCAATAATGGCTTATAATCCTAAGCATATGCTAAAACGAAAATTAACCTGTATATTAATGGTGCTGATGGCGGTTCCCATGCAAATTTTTGCCGATATCGGGCCAGTTAACCGCAGTATCGAATGGGGTCCGGTAAGCAGGATAAAGATCACCGACAATAAATTTGTTACTGAGCTGTCATTTGCAGGGGCGAGATATGATATGGCAACTGCCAACCTGCCTGTATACAAGGAAAGATTCAGGGTAGCATCAGCAAATGCAGCCGTTGAGGCCCGCCTTAGCAATATGTTGTGGGAAAATATTGACGGTAACATACGCGAATTGGATGGTTTAACGCTTATTGGTTCAGCACCGGTGGTGAATACCGCTATTGCTGTTGAGCGAAAGCGTGCCTTCGCCGCCATTTCTTTTGTGCCACTGCGAAAAGATCCTGCCACGGGGGCTTATCAGAAACTTGTTTCTTTTACACTCGAGCTTATCGTAAATGAGCAGGCCTATGCTCCTTCGCGCGAAACAAGAAGCTATAAACAAAACTCTGTGCTCGCCTCGGGCGATTGGTATAAAATTTCTGTTTCCACAAGCGGTATTTATAAAATCAGCTATTCCAATCTGCAGGATATGGGCATGAACCCGGCCGCTGTTGATCCGCGCGACATAAGTATTTACGGAAATGGTGGCGGAATGCTGCCCGAAGCCTGTTCGGATTTCAGGTATGACGACCTTATGGAGAACGCGATCTTTGTTTCGGGCGAAGCCGATGGACGTTTTGATCAGGGTGATTATATCCTGTTCTACGGCGAATCGCCTCATGTTTGGAGCTGGAATAGTTTGTCGGATAAGTTTGAGCATAGAACGAATATTTATTCCGACCTTACCTATTATTTTATCACCACCGGTACCGGACCGGGCAAAAGGATACAGACACAAGCCTCCGTCAGCCTTCAGGCTACCCATCAGGTAACTTCTTTTACCGACCTGAAGTTTATCGAAAAGGATGAACTGAATATTGTGCGTACCGGGCGCGACTGGTTCGAGAGCCCGGCTTTCGATATCCGGACCACTGCCGAATATGCCTTTAATTTTCCAAATATTGATGTTACACAAGCCGTGAAAGTTAAAACCCGTGTGGCAGCGCGCTCAAGTTCTCCAAGTAATTTTAAATATTACCTCAATGGGTCGCAGCTCATTGAAATGGTTCCGGTGCAGACAGTTTCATTTGCTACCGATCAGTATGCCAATACGAGTTCAAAAGATTTCGAATTCAATGTAAGTGCATCGGGCTTCACCATCGAAGCAGAATATAGCAAACCCTTGTCGGGCTCAATTGGCTGGATGGATTATATCGCCTTAAATGTCAGGAGACTATTGCGTTTTGAAACAGGGCAACTGGTTTTTCGCGATCCTGTTTCGACAGGGGCGGGCAATATTGCTGAATATGCAATGTCAAATGCATCGCAGTCGACGCTGGTATGGAACATCACCGACCCGCTCAACATCCGGCGGGTGGGCACAACACTGAATGGTTCTATCCTGCGGTTCAGGCTTCCGGCCGATTCACTGAGTGAATTTATAGCTTTCGATGGAAGCTCGTTTTATAGTATCAGCTTTGTTGAAAAGGTGCCCAATCAGAACCTTCACGCATTATCAGCGCCTGATCTTGTAATTGTAGCCTATCAGGGCTTTATGAGCGAAGCCAACCGGCTGGCTGCGCATCATCGCGATTTTGACGGTCTGGATGTGGTTGTTACGGATGTTGAGAAGATATACAATGAATTCTCCTCCGGTGCGCAGGATGTTACTGCCATAAGGAACTTTATGAAGATGCTCTATGACGAAGCACAGCTGGACGAAGAATGCCGTTATCTGATCCTGTTTGGTGATGCTTCATACGACTTTAAAACCCGCCTTGAAAACAATTCAAATTTTGTTCCTGCCTGGGAAGATAAACGATCGATGAACATTATCAGCTCTATCGCTACCGACGATTTTTTTGGTTTCCTGGATGATGGTGAAGGCGGAGGCGGGAGCAATAACCTGCTCGACCTCGGAATCGGGCGTATAGGTGTGTCCACGCAAGTGCAGGCCAGGCAAATGGTTAACAAGTTTATTCATTATGCCAATGGCGGGGAGGAAGTGTTTGGCAGCTGGCGGAACGTTGTTTGCTTTGTGGCCGATGATGAAGACGGAAACCTGCATATGCAATCACATGCTGAACGAATGGCTTATCGCCTTGATACAGCTTACGGTAATCTGAACATCGACAAGATCTACCTGGATGCTTACCAACAGGAAAGCACTTCCGGTGGCCAGCGTGCGCCCCTCGTCAACCAGGCCATAAACAGCAGGATGAACAAAGGTGCACTCGTGATGAACTACACCGGTCATGGTGGTGAAGCTGGCTGGGCACACGAACGTATCCTTTCAATTTCAGACATCAATAATTGGTCGAACTATGACCGGATGCCCATATTTATAACGGCAACCTGCGAATTCAGCCGGTATGATGACCCTACACGTGTTTCGGCAGGTGAGCTTGTATTGCTTAACCCTGATGGAGGCGCAGTAGCCTTGTTCACAACCGCAAGGGCAACCTATGGCTCACCAAATTTTGAGCTGAATAATGCCATGTATGACTTTATGTTTGAAAAAACAAATGGCGAGTATCCCCGTTTTGGGGACCTGATCAGGGATGCAAAAAATAAAAGTGGCGGCGTGAGCGATAATGACCGTAAATTCATCTTACTTGGCGATCCAGCCATGCGGCTTGCCTACCCGAAACATGAGGTGGCCACGATCATGATCAATGATATCTCTGTGGCTGAACATGGCGATACACTGAAGGCTCTAAAAAAAGTAACCGTAAAAGGCCAGCTCGTTGATGGATCCGGCAACCTGCTCAGCTCATACAATGGCATCCTGAGACCTACCGTGTACGATAAGCCAACAAAAGTTGAAACCCTGGTTACGGATCCCGGCAGCAAACCCTTTACTTTTGAACTTCTGCAGGCGAAACTATACAATGGTAAAGCAAACATCATAAATGGTGAGTTTTCATTTGCTTTTATTGTGCCCAAGGATATTGCCTATAAATTTGGCTATGGAAAGATCAGCTACTATGGAAACAATGCCAGTACCGATGCCAGCGGATTTTACAAAGATGTGGTCATTGGTGGCTACGACAATAATATAACCCCCGACAATAAAGGACCAGAGATTGACCTCTACCTGAATGATGAAAACTTTGCCTTTGGAGGGATCACTGACGAAAATCCTGTATTGCTCGCCTATGTGGTTGATTCGAGTGGTATAAATACTGTTGGCAGCGGTATCGGACACGATATTGTGGCTACACTCGATGGCGACAACAATAAATCGGTGATCATTAATGATTTTTATGAGTCGGATGTTGATAGTTATACGAGCGGTGTTATCAAATATCCCTATAGTTCGCTCGAAAAAGGAAGCCACACCCTCCAACTCAAAGTATGGGATGTACATAATAATTCTTCGGAAGCCTTTACCGAGTTTGTGGTGGCAGAATCAGCCGAGCTTGCCATTGAACATGTGCTTAATTACCCCAACCCTTTTACTACCAGCACTGATTTTTATTTCGATCATAATCAGCCCAATGCCATGCTCGAGGCGCAGGTTCAGATATATACTGTTTCGGGAAGATTGATCAAAACCATCGACCAGATTGTTATTACAAATGGATACCGCTCCGACCCCATCCATTGGGACGGACTCGATGATTTTGGCGACAGGATCGGAAGGGGTGTGTATATCTACAAAATGAGGGTGAGAAGCAACGACGGCACTTTTGCCGAGAAGCTGGAGAAACTGGTGATCCTGCGCTGATGTATGCCGGAGATTATTTTTTTGCGTTGCAGGCAACTTTAGTGGTTTTTACAATGTCTTGATTATGATGATTTGATATTTCGCTTATGAGATTAATAGTAATCCTCCTCCTTTCTTTGATTTTTTCGTTTGATACCCTGGCAGGTTCAGATGAGCTGAAAGTTATGGTGCGTAACCACCACGTTAAAACCATTTACATGTCGGAAACTGTTTCTGCAAGGGTACTGGCTTTCAATGATGCCATGAATGATGATGCCTTTGGGTTATTGCCCCTTTTCATTCACAGGCTTAAACTTTCTTCGGATAATGTTAAAATTTCTGCTGAAATTTCTGAGGTCAACAGCAGTTCACTCCAGGTTGAACAGCTAAGCCTCATTGCCGACATCGAAAAATTAAGCAGCGATTTCAGCTTGCAAACCAATATTATCTATAACGAAGGAAACCCCTATGCCGAACTTATCCTTTTGCCTTACAGGAAGCCTCAGGGAAATACTCTGGAAGTGCTCGATTCCTGTATTATCCATATTCATATTCAGGAACCGGGGCAGGAAGTAAGGGCGCCATCAGGCTCCTTTGCCGACAACTCGGTATTGGCTGTTGGCGACTGGTTTCGCCTTGCGGTAAGCGAAACCGGCATCCATAAACTTTCATACAGTGACCTTGAAGAGATGGGGATCGGTGTCTCTGCCATTGATCCGCGTAAAATCAGGATCTTTGGGAATGGAAACGGGACCGTACCGGAAAAAAATTCAGATGAAAGGATCGACGACCTGCGTGAAACACCCTGCATGGTCGTTGGCGAAAATGACGGTTCGTTTGATGAAAACGACTATATCCTTTTCTACGGTAAATCGGCCGTAAAGTGGAATTTTGTACCCTTCGGAGGGTATGGAATATTTCAGCATCAGAACAATCCTTATGATGACCATACTTATTATTACCTGAACATTTCAGACAGTGAAGGCCTTCGTGTTGCGGATCAAGCCAATGGCGGGCTGAGCCCGAATGTGTTTGTTGATGAATTTACCGACTATGCCGCTCATGAGAATAACGCAGTGAATATTTTAAAAACAGGAAGGCAGTGGTATGGCGAATTGTTTAGTGAGAACACCGTTTATGAATATACTTTTAATTTTCCGAATATTAGCGAAGATTACCCGGTAAGTCTGAGTACGAACGTTGCCGCACACTCAACCATACAAAGCCAGTTTGATTATTATTATGGCGACAGGCACCTGCTCGAAATCCCTGTTGCCAAGATCATCGTAGGAACAACCGTATATGCATGGACCAGTTCACCCGATTCGACAGGGTTTTACCCTTCGGGTGATGAAATTGTTATTCGTGTTGAATATGACAGGCCTACCTCCACCTCGCTGGGGTGGATGAACTATATATCGCTGAATGCCCGCCGCAAGCTTATTTTCGATGGCCCGATGATGGATTTTCGCGATCACCTCAGTATCGGCAGCGGCAATGTGGCAGAATATTCAATCAGTAATGCCAGTGATAACATCATGGTATGGGATGTAACCGATCCTTTTTCAATATCCAGCCCGGTGGGTACCCACACAGGAACTCAGTTTGTGTTCAATTCACCTGCCGAACAGATCAGGGAGTTTATTGCCTTTGATGGGAGTGGATATCTGTCGGCCGAATTTATGGAGAGGGTAGAAAATCAGAATCTTCATGCTGCACCGCCAGTTGAATATATCATTCTTACGCATCCTGATTTTATGGCACAGGCCGAGCGGATGCTTCTGCTTCACCATATGGAAAGTAATTTAACTGGAATGATCGTTACCCCACAGGAAATATATAATGAGTTCAGCTCAGGGAAGCAGGATCCTGCCGCCATAAGAGATTTTATAAGGATGCTTTACGAAAAAGCAGGCCCTGAAGAGAAACCAAAATATTTACTCCTGCTGGGAGATGCTTCATATGACTATAAAGACCGGGTACCGAACAATACAAATTTCATTCCGACATATCAGTCGGTTGAAGCACTGAAGCTTGGATATTCTTTTGTTACCGATGATTTCTATGCTTTGCTTGACCCGGGCGAAGGGATAAATGCCTATGGTAAATCACTGGAAATTGGCATTGGCCGGTTTCCGGTACATACTGTTGAGCAGGCCGATCAAATGGTTGATAAGGTTGAAGCATACCTCACGCTGAGGCCGCAGGTGCTTGGCGACTGGCGAAACAATGTATGCTTTATTGCTGATGACGAAGATCAGAACCTTCATTATAACCAGGCCGAAAAGCTCCAGCATATGCTCGATACAGGTTATCATGTGTACAATCTTTTGAAGATATACCTCGACGCCTTTCCTCAGGTGTCGTCGCCAACAGGAAACCGTTATCCGGAAGTGAACCATTCCATCGACAGGATGATGGAGGTAGGCGGACTGATCGTAAATTATACCGGCCACGGGGGCGAAGCGGGCCTGGCGCACGAAAAAGTGCTCGACATTTCAACCATAAACAAATGGACGAATATCGACCGTCTTCCCTTATTTATTACAGCAACATGCGAATTCAGCCGCTTTGATGATCCCAGCCTGATCTCTGCAGGTGAATGGGTTTTCCTGAACCCCCGGGGTGGAGGTATCGGGTTACTGACCACTTCGAGACTGGCCTGGGCCGACCCGAATTTCAGACTGAATAAGGCTGTGTATGAATTTATGTTCAAACAAAAGCAGGGCGAGTATTACCGCCTGGGTGATGTTATGCGGCTTGCAAAGACCGATCAGAACAATGGCACCAACATTAAAAATTTTGTACTGCTCGGCGATCCCGCCATGCAGTTGGCATACCCATCCCACCGGGTAAAAACATTAACAATTAATGACGAAACAATCGGCTTTACCTTTAATGATACCCTGGTGCCCCTGTCGGAGGTGAGCGTACACGGGATGATCACCGACTATGCCGGAAATGCTATGCCTGAATTTAACGGTGTGCTGTATCCCACATTCTACGACAAGGATGTTAAAATGTCGACTCTGGGCAATGACCCGGGTTCACTTCCTGCCAACTTTTACGTGCCCGGACAAATTCTTCACCGTGGCAAAGTCAGCGTTGAGAACGGACTGTTTACTTTTAATTTCTTCATGCCACAGAATATGTCGTCGAAGATTGATTACGGAAAATTCAGTTATTATGCCTATGATTCGGTAAGCATGGACGATGCCCACGGCTATTTCCGCATCAGGGCCGGAGGGGAGAATACAGGAGCCGTTATTGACAACAACGGCCCGCAAATGGACCTGTATATGAACAATACCGCATTTGTCACTGGCGGCTATACCGATGCCGATCCTGTATTTCTGGCATACATATCCGACGAACACGGGATCAATCACACGGGCAATGGCATCGGTAAGGATATCACCCTCATGCTGGATAACGACCCACAGCAAACATTTATCCTGAACAGTTTTTACGATCCCGATCTGGATTCATACAAGGGTGGGTGGTTGAGTTTTCCCTTTTCCGGCCTTGCTGACGGAAAGCATGTGCTAAGTCTGGAAGCCTGGGATAATATGAACAATGTTTCAGAAAAAACCATTGCATTTGAAGTGAATGTAAATGGCAATGTCTCTCTCAACAGTGTGATGAATTATCCGAATCCGTTCCACGATATCACCAACTTTACCTTCAGCCATAATAAACCCGGCAATAATTTCGATGTGGAAGTAAGGATATTCAACATCAATGGGCAGCACATACGCACCCTGCACCGCTATGCACCTGCCGAGGGTTTATCTGTTGGTCCCATTCAGTGGGATGGCCGTGATTACCGCGGGAATAAAATTGGTAACGGGATCTATGTTTACAGGATCTATGTTACCGATGAGCGGGGAAATCAATTTGTACAAACATCAAAACTTATCTATACCGGATCGAAATGAGCCGATTGTTATTTGGATTAAAAATCCATTACATCACACCATTTTACAAGAGATCCAAGAATATCAATACCGGCGTGCAATATAGTTTCTAAATAATCGTTAACTTTGCACGTTCAAAAAATCTGAATAAAATATATGAAACGAAGTAGTTTACTATTGTTGGTTTTTCTGGCCGGGACAATCTCTCTCAATGCCCAGACATACAATGAAGTTGATGGCCGGGAGCAATCCATCAATACGATCACCACAGCGGTTCCATTTCTTATGATTGCACCCGATGCACGTGGCGGAGCTCTTGGGGATGCAGGTGTAGCCTCCACACCCGATGCCAATTCCATGCACTGGAATCCGGCAAAATTTGCCTTTATCGACAAGCAAATGGGTTTTTCACTCTCGTTTAGCCCCTGGCTCAGGAAACTGGTAAATGATATTTATCTTGGCTATCTTTCGGGATATTATAAAATAGATGACCGCCAGACTGTTGCGATGAGCCTCAGATATTTTTCACTTGGCGAGATACTCTTTACCGATGAAATCGGGAACCCTATACAGTATCAGAATCCATATGAGTTTGCCCTCGATGGTACTTATGCCAGAAAGTTTTCAGAAAAGTGGGCAGGAGGTATTGCAGGCCGGTTTATATATTCAAATCTAACGCTTGGCCAGTTTGTTGGCGGATCCGAATCAAGTGCCGGTGTTTCAGTGGCAGCAGATGTATCTGTATACTACCAGACACCTGTGGAGTTTGGCGATATCGACGGACAATTTGCCTGGGGGATGAATATTTCCAATATCGGATCAAAGATCTCATACAGCTCGTCGAACACCAAAAAGGATTTTATCCCTACTAACCTCAGAATAGGTCCCTCACTCACCATCAACATCGATGATTATAATACAATGAGTTTTATGTTCGATGTAAATAAGCTATTGGTGCCTACCCCACCCATATATGAAAGAGATTCGAATGGCTTTGCACAGGGGCCTGATGGCGAACGGATAATTGCCAGTGGAATGGACCCCGATGTTAACGTTGTTCCGGGAATGATCCAATCGTGGTATGATGCCCCCGGTGGCTTTTCCGAGGAAATGCGTGAGTTTAGCTTTGGCGGTGGTGTTGAATACTGGTACAATAAGTTGTTTGCTATACGCGGCGGCTTTTTCTATGAAGATAAAACCAAGGGAAACCGCAAGTTTTTCACCCTCGGAGCAGGCTTAAAATATAATGTATTCGGGATCGACTTCGCTTACCTCATCCCGCTCGAACAGCAAAATCCCCTCGAGAATACGCTGAGATTTTCGCTCATCTTCGACTTCGACGCCTTCAGGAACCAGAACTAATTTATGATCTTTCGCATAGGCCACGGTTTTGACATGCACCGTCTGGTGCCGGACAGGGAACTGTGGCTTGGGGGAGTGCTCATTCCTTACGAAAAAGGATTGGCCGGCCATTCCGATGCCGATGTGTTGATCCACGCCATTTGCGATGCCCTCCTGGGCGCTATGGCCGTGGGCGATATCGGAAAACATTTTCCCGATTCGGATGAAGCTTACCGGAATATCGACAGCAAGGAATTATTGGAAAAAGTATCCGGCATGCTTCAATCGTCGGGCTGGATGCTGGCCAACCTCGATGCTACCCTTATTCTGGAGGCGCCCCGGGTATCTGATTATATTCATGATATGCAAAAAAGTATTGCCGGTATTCTTGGAACCCAAACCGGTCAGGTTTCAGTGAAAGCTACCACTACCGAAGGCCTGGGCCCTGAAGGCAGGGGCGAAGGGATATCGGCCCATGTTGTTGCGCTGATCTATAATAAGGAATAATTCCACACTTTCCTCAGGCAAAGGTGTATTTATCAAATCCATTTCATCCGAAGGTAACTGCCGGTATTTCATGCAGGTATGCCCAAACGCAGATTATTTCTCTTCTTTTATCAATGTTGTTTTTGCAGCGGGTTTTCCGGGGGCTCCGTCACCACGGTAACCAACGATCCTGCCATCTTCGGGCCGGAAATAAAAATCGCCTTCCCAAAATATCGATCTCCAACCCGTAGGTGAGAAATTAACCCGCAACACCTTGCAACCGAACTCGTCAGAATATTCTGTTTCTTTTTTTTTGGCGCTAAAACTGTTGATTTCCATATCGGCAGGGCTTTCGGTGCCAATCGCCCAGAAAACAATTTTATCATCGTTTGAAAAAATGAACTTTTCAAAACCCGGGTTCATCGGAAACAGTTGTATCCATGGTTCATCTTCATTGAGCGTTTCCTCTTCTTCCAGCTCGTCACCATCGAGTACGCCTTTAATGCTTACTCCTTCAGAGGTTTTACGGGCAGTAACATCAGTTTCTTCTCCAAAACGGATATACCGCCACGAAAGTGTTTCAAAATCCTTGCCGGTGGTCAGCAATTGCTTATCTGTGGTGTCATTGTTCATCAGCCTGGCTATCTTAATATGATACCCCTGATCAACCTCACGGAATTCGTAATGGTAGTAGGACGATTCATCGCCCCTTTGCTCATGGTATTTTAATTTTTGGGCAGAGAGCATCGTTGCCGTGCCCAAAAAAATAAGCATGAATACCAGGCCATTAACATATCCTTTAAGGTAAAGCTTTTGTTTGCTCATGGCAGCTAAATATTAAGGGTGAACAATCATTCATCATCCCAAATGTATAAAATTGTTTCTTATTTCCAGAGGCTGTCCATGAAATTTACGAGGTAAACTTTACTGGTGGCGCGGGTCAGCGCCGTATACAGCCACCTCATATATTCCTTGTCGATCATATCATCACGCAGGTATCCCTGATCGATAAAAACATGTTTCCACTGTCCTCCCTGTGTTTTATGACAGGTGAGCGCATAGGCAAATTTAACTTGCAATGCATTGTACCAGGGGTTCTGCCTGAGTTTGGCCAGACGCAATGCTTTGGAGGGAATATCGGCATAATCAAGCATTACCGTTTCCATGAATTTTTCCTGTTGGGGATAGGGAAGGGCAGGAGCTTCGGCCATCAGGGTGTCGAGCATGATCCATGCATCAACCTCTTTTTCTTCAGGATAATCCACCAGCCTGAAGGTGATGTCAGCAAAGCGCTGTCCATACAGTTGTTTTGTATTTCTGATACGCAGTACTTCAATCATGTCGCCATTGGCGATAAAAGCCGTTTCTGATCCTTTTGGCAGCCAGAAGTAGTTATTCCTTACAACCATGAGGTAATCACCTGCAGTAAGCTCATCTTCATGGTAAATGATCCTGTTGCGTATTTCCCTGTTAAAGATGTTTGCCCGCTTATTTGACCTGCATACAACAACAATATCGCCTTTCTCTTCCGAGGCATAAACATCCTGAAGAAATTCCTGTAGTTCAGTTCCACTAAGCTGCACCACGTCATTGAAGCCTTGCTTATCAAAAAAGGGTGATGACAGATCCATCATCCTGATCTTTTCGCGCAGGTTTGTGGCATTTGTAAGAATACCCGAGTCGCTGGCCTGCCGCACTACTTCACGCAATTCGTAAGTGCTGATATCAATACTGAAATTATTTTTCAGGTATTCGGGGTCAAGTGCCGGACTAAGATCAATACCTACCGGGGGCAACTGGGCCGTGTCGCCAATAAGCAAGAGTTTACAATTCTCACCCGTGTATACATATTCCATCAGGTCGCGCAGCAGCCGGCGGCTGCCAAACAGGCTGCCATCGCTTGCATGTGTATCGGGTATCATTGAGGCTTCATCGACGATAAATAAGGTGTTTTTGTGCTTGTTCTGATTCAGCATGAAGCGTATGCGTCCGTCGGATGCTTCTGACTGGGAGTAGAGCTTACGGTGTATCGTTTGCGCCCTGTGGCCTGAATAGGATGAGATCACTTTGGCTGCACGGCCGGTGGGAGCAAGCAAAACAGAGCGCATTCTGACCGATTTGAGCACATTTACAAGTGTGCTTATCAGGGATGTTTTACCCGTTCCGGCATAGCCTTTGAGCAAAAAAGCCTCATCGTGGGCGGGGCTCAGAACAAATGCCGAGATCAACCCGATAAGTTCCTGCTGGCCCATTGTTGGGGGATAAGGAAAAGCCTCCAGCCATTTTAACGAAAACGAGCGCGAATCTGTCATAGTGTATATCTCTCAGAAAGGATACCCGATACCAAAGTTCCAGAACCAGATGCCTCGTGAGGCCACCCACCGATTGCCTTCGGCCTGTGAAGGATCGCGAAGCCGCCATGCAAAATCAACCCTGAACAAAAAGAAATTAAAGTCGAACCGAAGTCCTATACCTGCGTCAATGGCAATTTGTTTATAAAAAGTGTCGAAATTGAATTCAGCATTGGGGTAAGTATTGTTCTTATTTAACAGCCAGATGTTCCCTGCATCCATAAAAACGGCCCCCTTGAAGAAATTGTATACCGGAAAACGGTATTCAAAATTTGTTTCTACGACAATATCTCCCATTTGATCGATATTGGTGCCCGGATTAACGAATCCGCCGGGGCCAAGCCCGCGATAGATCCAGGCACGCATACTGTTTGCCCCACCAAGATAGAAGCCTTTTTCGAAGGGGAGCGCATCAGAATTTCCGTAAGGGATTCCCATACCTGTAAGAATTCTGAATACTGCCTGGCTGCTGCGTGAGGGAACCAGGTAATAGCGGAAATCCAGCTCCAGGCGCCCATATTGGGCATAACGGATGCCTGCTACCTGGTAAAACCCGGCAGAGTCCTGATTGCTCCCCAGTAGCTGATTGGATAAATTGAAAATATTACCGGAGGTTTCGATATCGCCTTTGAAGTAAACGAAATTTTTTACTTTCTTCAGGTCCTGATTATTGAAAATAAAACTGTATTGCAAGGCAGTAATAAGATGATCTGTATACTGGTTTTTTAGCCGGGGATCGTTGATGGCTTCAAGCTCACTGAGGAATTCCGGTGTAGGAAAAACCTTGATGGAGCTAATATTAAAGGGTTGTACGATATGTGTTTTCGTAGGTGATTCCTGCCATTTGTACCCGAAAATGAAATTTATGAGGTAGTGATCGTAGGTTGTACGCTTTCTGAAATTGATCCCCGATGAGATGATCGTAGTGGGCCGGAAATATTTCGGAAAGCGCTCCATCTTTATCGGGATCAAAAACCTGGGGAAATTTACGGATGCTTCGATGCCGTATTCAAAGGTGTTAAAAAACAGGAAGGTATTCTGATCACCAATGCTTAGCTGGTTGGATTGTTGGGCTTCCATGGCCCCCCTGAGCTTTAACTGAAAGGTTTCGCCGCGACGGAAAATATTCCTGTTACGGTACGATAGACTGGCTCCGATACCAAGATCACCGCCGGAGTTGGTTCCTTCAGCTTCAACACTATACTGATGCACTGGCGAACGTTGCAGGTTGATCTTGCAAATGAGCTTTCTGAAGTTGCCGGTGCCGGCTTCGGTCGTATCTGTTTCCTTTTTCTCGAAACTTACATTTGAATATTTATAAATGCCAAGTGCCCTGAAGCGCTTTTCTGTTTCGGTAACATCACGTAAATTATAGGGCTCGCCATTCTCGATGAGGATATTCTGGGAAAGAACCTTCGGATTTATCCTTAGTTTATTCCGGTAAGAGATATGATAGTAGTTTGCCGGGCGGTCGTCGCTGATCTGGTGTACCTCATGAAGCAGGGTGTCGAAGTCGGTGTCAGGTATATCTTTCAATGATGGATCAAAGTTCGGGTTGACCAATACCTTGTCGATGCGGTAACGGTGGTGAGGCTCTTCAATGAATTTGCCGGCTGAATCGGGATGTGGCTTACTTACATTTTTAACTTTCGTGTAAACAATCATCTTTTTATCCCCGAAAGTACTGTCGACCTCGTAATATATGTAATCCTTTACCAGTCCGTAATACCCGTTATTGTTGAGAAAGCGTGCAATCCTTTTGCGCTCATCATCAAGCTTATAAACATTATAGATGCTCCCCCTGTCGATGAGTGAGGATGCTGTATCTTTCATGACCCATGAATGCAATTCAGGGTCATCGATTTCGTATTTCAGTGCATTTATGCGGTAGGGTTCAGAGGGATCGACGGTGTAGGTAACATGGGCTTTATTCGATCGTTCTTTCCTCATCACTGAATAATCAACATCTGAATAGAAATAACCCACATTGTTCAGGTACTTTTCAATCTCTTCACAGGTATTGGCTGTCATCATCGTGTCGAGGATCACCGGCCGTTCTCCGGCGGTATTTTCGAGCCAGCGCCTGAATCTGTTATCTTTTCCTTTTTGCGAACGGTTATAAGCCCATAGTTTGAAGCGTATAAATCCGGCAAAGCGCTTGTTGGGCTTTTGTTTGATCAAGCCCTGGATATCGGAGGTTTCTATGCCCGGGCTTTTTTCTGTAAACTCAAGCTTATTCCGGGTAATAAGGTATTGGCCTTCTGAAAAATGCCTGGTATTGCTGCAGGCACCCAACAGCAGGATTACTATCACAGAAGCGAGGGCAGAATAATATTTTTGAGCTTTCAATATCCGGTATCTATAGAATATTACAAATTTAAGATTTTTCGGCTCACTGCAAACTGCCGTCTGTTTTTATCTCTGGGGTTAATTCTGCCAATGGCTTACTGCGGGGGAGTTCATCTGATCTGTGTCGTTTCAACTATTTTTCATGATCATTACACTGCTATCGGCATCAGGCACAGGGAGTGCTGATTCGGGAATGGTGTTGCAAAATTCGTCAACAGCTTTCATCACACCCGGCCATTCGTTGTTGTAGTCGTGCACCAGTATGATTCCTCCACCTGATAATTTCGGATAAAAAAATTCGAGTCCGGCTTTGGTAGGCTTATACAGGTCGGCGTCGATGCTCACGAAAGCAAATTTTCCCTGTTCCAGACCTTTTGCAGTATCGGGGAAATAGCCGGGATAACAGATAATGCCGGGATCTTCGTCCAGCAGTTGTTTTACTTTTTCGGAGCTGGTATCTGCAAAATGCTTTGTTGTGTAGCCGGCTGCTTTTCCTGTTTCCTCTTTCAGGTCACCGGCAGGGAATCCATTAAATGTATCAAAGAGATGTATTTTCCTTTCAGGAGAACATAAATGAATGATCCTTGCCGTTTCTCCTTTATAAACACCAAGTTCTGCAAAATCACCTTTAATGCTCTGCCTTTCGATCCTGCTAATTTGCAGCCAGATGTTGTAAAAGCGGATCCTGTCGGGATAATTTTTTTCAGCACGGCGCAGTTGAGCTGAGAGCAATCCTTCTTTTGCGGCATGCACCCAGGCGGCCGGTTTTCTTACCTTCGGCGTATAGTTCATAAAGATGAACCTGACGATAAAGATAAAGAATGCAGCCAGAAGGACAACCTCCAGGATGTTGATGAGCATACTGTAGTTCATGATGTAAAAATAAGCAATTGCTGTCAGAAGCATAAAATAATCATTCTTCCAGCCAGTATCCTTTGCGTGAAAGCAAATGATCGAGGTTTGCCACGCCATATACCACTATTGCGGTTACAATTGATGTGTGCTCCTGGTATTCGGGAATACTTTTGTTATATGTATCCCTTTCGGTATGCCATATTTCGCGATAATTGAAATTATATCCCCTGGGGTCGCCGGTGCTGAAAGTTATTATAGGTACACCTTCAACGGCAAAAGGACCGCTATCGGTACCCCAGGGTTTTTCGGGTTTTTTCCGGGCTTTATGTTCACTGATGGTGAATGGAAAGTCGGGGTTTATGCCATTGATGGGGGCGCATATCTTTTCAAAGTCATTGCGCATGGCTTCGGGTACGCTGATGCCGGTGGGTACTGTGGGGCCACCATCACGGTTAAACATGTTCGATACCATATCGAGTTCATCCTTATGCATTTCTACCCAGTGCTGTGATCCATTTAACCCAAACTCTTCGCCGGCCCAAAGAATGACGAGGATCGTACGTTTTGGTTTGCCACCGGCCTCCATAATAAGGCGTGCTGCCTCCATGGCGGGAGTGGCTCCTGATCCGTCGTCAACTCCGCCGGTGGCTACGTCGTATGCGTCCAGATGTCCGCCCATGATCACGTATTCGCCGGGATATTCCGAACCCGGAATTACCCCGATCACGTTATGGTATTTTATGGGGCCCGGTTTCCAGTGGTTGCGGATATCGAACTCCAGCAGAAAATATCTCCGTTCTTCGGCCATACGCTTTATGATGCTATATTGATGCTCATCCAGTTTAATGTCGGGAACTGACGGAAGATTGTCGAAGGTCATGTCCATATGGTTTTTCCTGTCGTACATGGCCTGTATGGGTACCTTGCTTGATTGTATGATACCCAGTATGCCCGCATTACACATTTCCCTGTAGAAAAGGGCTGGTTCTTCAATAAATGGGATTTCTTCTTTTTTTGCTTTGTCAGTATCCCTGTTCTTCTGGTTTTCCTGTCTTATCTTACGGTTTTCTCCGGCAATACGTTTGTTTTCTTCCCTGATGGAGTCGCGGCGCATATCGGCTTTTTCCGAGATGTCGATGGGCCAGCCCTGGTTGGTGCCACCAATAAGCACCCAGGCTCCTTTCAGCGCCTTTTTCATTCGGTTGAACTCTGCTTCGGTTTTGGGCTCGATAAGGACATGCCCGCGCTGAACACCTTTTGTTCCCGAAGTATATGATGGCGTTGCAAAATGCAGTATCATGCCCTCATCCGAGAGCATGCGCCCGAACCATGGGCCCCGGTTAAAGCCAACAGGCAGTTCGCCCACCTCATCCATGATCACATCCATACCCCATTCTTTAAATTTGCCGGCTGCCCAGTTGGCAGCGTTTTCATAAGCATCGGACCCGATCAGCCGCCCGCCAAAACGGTTCGACAGCACATCCAGGTGGTCCATGGTGCGATTATCGCTGGTACCGATATTGATGATCTTTTCCACTACCGGATCGGTTTGAGGAAAGGCCGGGATTGAGAGTATAATGCTAAAAACCAACAAAGAAAGGATGAATCTTTTCATGATAGAAGATGATTAAGTTTTGTTAAATATTAAGACGATGTAAATATCAGGAAAAATCAGGAGAAAGAAAACACATTTTGTTGCACAGATAAATGGTTTCTCCTCTTCAGGCACCAAATCCGCGCCAGCCGGGTAATGAAATATCTTAAAAGTTCTTTTTAACTTGAATATGTTGATAAGAAATAGGGCGATGATGATGGGTTTTAACATATTTTAGTTTATAATTGTCAGAGATATAAATTAATCAGTTCATCCGATCAAAATATTTTTCTTTTTAATATGAGGCAAATTTTACTGGCTGCCTTCCTCTTTTTATTTATTGCCCGGGTTGAGGGGACGGTTTATTATGCCATAAACAATGGCAACTGGAGCACCGCCTCCAACTGGTCACTGACACCTGAGGGCACCCCATCAGGAAATGCTCCGAAAAAAGGAGACGATGTTTACATCGGCAGCTATGATATCATCCTGGATGTTGATCTTATTTCTGAACCGGGCATTTCTCTTCAGATTACCTCCGGAGGCTCTCTCATTTCTGCAACAAATGAGGGTTTGTATATCAAAACCCAGGGTTTCTTTGTTGTAGATGGTTTTGTGCAGGTCGGGTCTATCGACCTTAAAAACGATGCTGTTGTGCAGGTCAGGTCCGAAGCGGTACTGGTAGTCAATACAATGATCAATAATGGCAACATTGTTTATATGAATGGCGACCTGAAAGTGGCCGGGACCTTTACCAATTCAGGAACCGTTGTTGGCACCGGCTCGGTAACAGCGGGTCATTATATTAACACGGGATCGATCTTTTGTTATACCGGCAATCCTCCCGATGGTGCCACACTTTATGGGAATGGCTGGATCGGTGGTACTCCCGGGGTAGAGAATGACTGGAACATCCCTACCAACTGGTGTTCGGGTTATGTGCCCGGCGATTCGGTGTTTGTTGTTATTGAAAGCACATCGGCATATAAAGATATTGTTATAACTGCACCGGCCCAGTGCCGTTCACTCACACTTGAGCCAGGCATTTCGCTTAGCGTTGCCGAAAACAGCAACCTGAGTGTTGTGGACACGATCTGGAATGAGGGCACCCTCACCTTCAAATCATCGGCTGCCGGCACAGCGAAGCTTATTGATGGCGGACATATTTATGGCTCCGGAATCTTCAATGTTGAGTTGTATTTGTCTGATTCATCATCCAATGTTTTTTATCACCATCAGGTTTGCGCCCCGGTCGATAATCAGCAGTTGCAGAATTTTGATGTGGTTCATGGCGAAACCTATGCCTATGAATTCCATCCGGCCGGCAATGTGTGGTGGAATATTTATGAAGAAACCCGGCCAATCCCACCCATGAAAGGGATTTTGCTAAGTACGCTTAACAGTTCCAACATACCAAATACGATCAGTTTTTCCGGAGGCCTGGTAACGGGCAACCGCTCCGCAGCATTGGTAACCAATGCCTGGAACCTGATTGGGAACCCGTATCCATCTGCCATCGCATGGGACAATATCAACCCCCTGGGGGGCATAGATAATATCATTTACATCTGGAATCCCATATCAAAAAACTTTGTATCCTATGTTGAGGGAACCGGAGGGAATAGCAGTTGTAATTATATTCAACCAGGGCAGAGCTTTTTTGTCTTTTCTTCGTTCGCTTTTAATTTCCAGCTCGGCAACAAAGACCGTGTCCTCAATAATGAGCCCTATCTGAAATCACGCTACAGCAATTATCTTCAAATAGAAGTGAGTGGTGAAGGAAACAGCGCAGATGAGATATTCTTCCGGTTTATGGAAGGTGCTACACAGGCTTATGACGACGGACTGGAAGCCCTGAAATGGGAAAGCATGAACGAAACACCGGTTACGGGGCTGTCTTCCATAAGCAGTGACGGCCTCCCACTGCAAATCAATGCCATGCCGGTCGACAACCTGTCGGGTGCACATATACCCCTGCATTTTACACCGGAGATAAATGGACAATATTTCCTGAATGCCCGGTATCTCGATTCCTTTGATCCTTCCATCAGGATTTATCTTGAAGACCGAAACTACGCTTCACCCCTGATGTATAACCTGCGCGACCATGGACAATATACTTTTACCGCCAACAGCACTGACCCCATCGACCGTTTTGTTTTGCATTTTAGTGATGATGAAGCTTTTGGCATTTCAGAACTTCCTTTGCAAAGCGAAATCAGGCTTATTCCTGTAACTGATGGTTTCCGTATTGAAAATCCGCAACAGGAGGATATACGTGAAATCAGTGTATATAGCCTGGGTGGTTCACTGTTGGCCCAATATGTAAACCCTTCCGAAGGAAGGCTTTACAGGGTGTCTCGTGCCCGGGCAGCCTGTGTTGTACGAATTATCACCACCAAAACTGTGCTTACCCAAAAACTTAATACGTGGTAGGGGATCGAGGATCAATTACACCATTTAACGATTTAACGATTTAGCGATTTAGCGATTTAGCGATTTTCGAATTAGATAAAACATTTAATGCTTTATTCTCGGGACTTTGGGATTTCATATCCGTGATTTCATGGTCGTTATTCCTCTGTTCCTTGGTCCTTGTTCATTGTTCCTTGCCTGCCTGCCGAAGTCCGAAGGACGGAGGAGGGTCCCTCTGTTCGTTATTCACTTTTTTCTCTTTTTCCGTGAGGACATAAAAAAAGCCCCAGTGTTTTCGACCTGAGGCTCTTTGATTAAGCTATCTTATTCTAAAGCAGAATAATGTGTGAGTTAACCCAAAAACTCGTGGGAGTTACTGGATTCGAACCAGTGACCCCCTGTAGTGGTCTAGAAAAACTGGGCAGAAATTTACTAACTTTAAATTTTCTGTCAT
>JAVVEM010000056.1:0-11990 GCA_032250805.1 Bacteroidales bacterium | reverse complement strand
CGCTAATATGAAATTTATCAATTTTTAAAATGTCCACTTTTTAGAGTGGGCTCAATATTATCGTGTTCAAAACAATTGTATCACCCATACACATTCCAATATTTGCCCCCACATAGGTCGGATCGCACACATAATACTTTTCTCCACTATAGTTTACGAAATCACCCTGCAGCTCATCATCAAATGCTACTCCAATGGCTACATGTTCCGGAAAATCAAGGCCAACGACCGGAAGCCCAGTGTAATGCTTCACCAGCTGCGCCAGCAATACGGCACGGTCCTCGCAGTCTGTAAACGGATAGTATATGGCCTCGTCGGCAAACATGTATTTTTCTTTTCCAAACTGTTTTTCGTCTAAACTATACAAAAAACCGTGCTGTATAATATAGAGCAGGCGGTTTACTTTCTGTATGTTGCTCCATCCCGCAAATTCATCTCCCAGCGCTTTATCCCATGAGCCGATAGCCGCTTCGGACAATGGCGCGCTGAAGTATACCTCCAGGCTGCAATCGGGATAAGTGCTGTAAAAATCAACCAGTACATTGTCGGCGATCAGTCTGAAGGGTTTTTCTTCCGATTGAAAGGTCCTTACAAAACCTTTTGACCTCAGAACAGGTGTTTCAGTAAACATCAGGTTCAGCTGGCTGAGTGTTTCAGGGTAGTCAGCATCGTAGGTACTGATGCTGCTGAGTTCTGCTGCATCCCTGAAAAGGTCGAGCAGGTAGTAATTCTTATCATTAAAGGTAATGTAACTTGTATTATAAAGCTCTGTATCGGTATGGGCAAACAGGATGACCCTGTCACCTGCTAAGCCCACCCTTGCATCCGTGCCATGCTGTAGCAGTCCATACCATATAAAAAGAACCTGGTCGCATCTTGCCGGGAAAAACTCATCCGAAACATGCTCCAGCAGCTGTATGATGCCCCATCCATTCAGCTTCCTTTCTGAAGCTTCATTATAAATCACATTCAACATATTGGCCACTTCGCTGCTCATACTGAGTTTCTTGTAATAATCAGCGATATCATTCGTGTTTGTGATCCCTTTGCTCAAAGGGCGGTCATCGTCAATCAGGAGAGGGATGTTTACAAGGCTGCCAAAAAAATCGACATTGACCGATAAAAATGATGAGCTTGTTTCTTTCGGGCTATTTCCAGTTTCGCCACCTGGCCCGGATGATTTTCCGGGAGGTGTTGTTTTTTGCTTGATCTCCTTTTCCTGCACAGGCGTCAATTCCCTGCTTTCGTTTTCTTCACCATCCCAAACGGGTTGTTCTTCCGGTTTTGGTTTTTCGGGTTTCTCCGACTTAAAGAGTTTAAATTCTTTCCATGCGCCTTCCAGGAAGCTTATGAATAGGGAATCGTTTTTATCCTTAAAGGCATTAAAATCATCCGTGATATCATTCCGGAATGTTTCAAATTCTTTTGTAAAATCATCTTTATCCTCTTCTTCCTGGGCAAATGCCTGGCCTGACAGGAATGCCAGAACAAGCAGAAATAATATTTTATAGCTTATCCTGTTCATGATCATTCCTCCATGATTATAAAGTGGCCTTTTACAAGTGGCTGATCGAGGTACCAGTAGTATGATCCACTTTGTAAAGTGCCCGGCAATAGGATGTAAATATGTTGACCCGGTTTTAAATTATAGGTATAAACAACCGAATCGTTTTCAGTACGTGCTATGAATAGTTCCTTAAATGCATCACCGTCCTTCCATTTAAATGTAATGGTGTCGCTTGTCAGTGAAGATTCTCCTTCGATCATGCTCAGCAGGGCAGGAGCCCTTTTTGCAGTGTCCAGCCTTGCTTTCTGTTCCCGCTCAGTTCCGGGATGCACTTCCAGCCGGATAGCTGAAGTATCTTCAGCGATCAGCGGTTTTTGTTCGTCCCTGCCGTTATCCAGCCGCATCACACCCCATATGGCAAATGATACAATGATGAGTGCCGCAATCGAATACCATAACGTACGATTGGTGCTGCGGCTTTTTTGTTTAACATGCGCATCGATTGAGTTTTTTACCCATTTTCTGGCTTCAAGGTACTCACCGGCTCCCCGCCAGGCCTTGCCTATAGCTTGCCTTGTTTCGATGAACTGCCTCAGGTCGGGCTCCTTTTCCAGTCTTTCTTCAAATGCCCTGAGGTTTTCTCCTTCAATAGATCCTTCGAGGTATTGTTCGGCCAGTTCTATGTCGGTTTCGTTTATCATAATCCTAAGCAATGGCCTCCTTATAACGGGGGTGGTTCATAAATAATTCTGACAGTTTGGCCATGCAGCGGCGGAAGCGCTGGCGGGCATTATCGGCCTGAATGTTCAGTGCTTCTGCAATATAGTCGAAAGGGGTAAGGCGCTCATGTCCGGAATATGCCCGGTTGATATTAAACCGAAGATCGATTATCTCCCGGCACGGCTTATCGATTTGTCCGCGCAGGTCGAGCATCAGGCTGATCATATCCCATTCGCGGTCTTCATCCTCTTCGCCGGCCTGCTCATAGCCCATGTCAGTTTCGTTCATTGTTTTGCTGATCTCTTTCAGGCATATGTTACGGCATATGGCATAGAAATAAGAATGGAAGGAACTGTCGCCCATGAATTTTCCATTTCGGATGTTCACGATGGCCCGCGACAGTCCTTCCTGGAAAACGTCATCAGCATCGAGCTTAAGCCTTCCGAAGTTCGAAACAAGCTTTCTGATGCTGTTCTGGTAGTTTTTATAGATCATCACAATAATATTATTGTCGTTGTTCAGGATACCGTCAACAATGTCGTCGGTGATTTTATCTTTTTGTACAACTCTCATGGAAATTGTGACAATCTTTTATGAATAATTTGGGTTGCTGCTCCTTTTTTACGAGTAATCCGACCTCTAAGGTATGAAAATCAGGTTAATTTTATATATTTATGTCATAAATTTGATTTATAAGGTACTTTTTTGCAAGCGACCTAAGGGATATATCCGCTATGGCTTATGATGAAAAGGAGCATGGGATGTTTACCTATTATTTACTCAAGAAACTGCAAGACTCAAAGGGAAATGTGACTTATAAAGAACTGGGAGATTATATTTGTGATCAGGTTCAGTTGCAATCGGTAATAATCAATAATAAAAAGCAGATGCCACAGATCAATTTGGGTGGAGGGATTGATGAGGGATGGGGAAATTGGCAGTTTGTTAAATGATATACAATTAGATTCGAAGAATTCAATTTAAATTAACAAAAAACTTTATGTTAAATCAATTTCCATACCTTTACCCAACCCAAGACCAATTTAGACCCTATCACATTAAGAATTATCAATTTAAAAATTAGTCTTTATTTATAGATTTGTATGTAATAATCTTCGGGAGTTACTCAAATGCTTATTACCTAAAAAAAGATTATAAGTCATGAAAATCAGCCAAATAATAGACAAAATTGATGAAAATCAACTGTTTGTACCTGCATTTCAACGCGAATACGTTTGGAAGAGACCCAATGCAAAGGATCTAATTTCATCATTAATTAAGGATTATCCAACCGGCACAATGCTTACCTGGGAAACAAACAGTCCTCCGGAGTTGAAAGGGCCGCATAAGTATTCCGAATCACAAGGTGCTGTTAAATTGATACTGGATGGTCAACAAAGAATAACAACCTTGTACATGTTAATGACGGGTAATATTCCAAAGTATTGCATTTTGTGTAGCTTAGCAAAGCGTAGGGTTTGGTGGGGGAGGTCAATCCAGGATTTAATTGGGTTCTCCATACTTCATGATTAATAATGGAGATGTACAATTGATATTCGATTTTATTACGAAAATATTGTCATACTCATTTTCTGATACCTGGATAACCGGTTCTGCCTGAAACATTCCAATAAGCGCCGGTATCGTATTGGAGTGCCCGACAATTAACACTTTTTTATTCCTGTAATTGTTTTTAACTTCATTATAAAGATCAGCTGTGTTATTTGCAGGAAATTCAATTGGCACTATCCCCAGATAATTGGCCAGAGGATCAGCCGTTTCATGTGTTCTATAATATTCCGTTACGAAAATTGCATCAAATGGGATGTCTGCAAGAACCCGTTTTAATTCTTGAGCCCTTATTTGTCCTTCCGCACTCAGATGCGGGTTTGGGGAAGTTAGAGATTCTTTTTCTGCATGTCTGACAATGACTATAGTATGCTCACTGATTACATTGCAGAAGAAATAGACGTATACCAATGCCACGACAATAATGGTTACTGTAATGATCCAACTTACAGTCAGGTTCTTTCTATTCATGAATTTCATTTTTTGTTTACCAGCCAGCAATGGCAGTTAGACTGAAATATGTCTCCATGAGCAAAGTTTGCTGCTATGCAACTCCCCCGGCAAACATTAAAATAATCACATCTTTGGCAAAACCCTTTGATGTCATCAGTCCTGAGGCTTCTGAAATAATTAAGTATTCTTGAATTCATCCAAATTGTTCCAAAATCGTTATCATTAACATTGTCAGCTTCAACTCCATAGAAATAATTGCAGGGTAAAACTTCCCCATCCGCTGTGATCGTACAATAAGCAACCGCACCATCGCATCCTATTCTTTGAACATGTAACGGATCAGGTTTAATTTCCGGTGGTTCTGTTAGCGTGCATTCAAACTCCATGGGAACCAATTCTAAGCCAACATCCTTGTATATGCTTTTGAGCTCCTTTGTTAAATCCCTCATTTGTGAGGGATCCACTTCAAGATCCCGTGATGTATTTCCTCTTCCATAAGGCACGAAGGGCATGATTCGAAATGCATTTACCCTAAGTGATGAAGCCAACCGGTAGAGCTCAGGAATTTCATGTATGTTTAGATTTGTCACAACGCAGGCCGTTATAACATTCACATTTTCTTTCCTTAATAGATTAATTCCCCTTATTGTTCTTGCCCAGCTTCCTTTATTGTTTCTGAACTCATCATGAATTTCCGGTGTAAAAGCATCAAGACTCACTTGTGTGGAAGCGTTAATATTCGCAAGCTTTTTAGCCACACTTTCATCAATCATGGTTGCATTGGTTGCAACTTGAAGTTTGAATCCTTTCCTGGTTGCATAATTTGCTATACTAAAAAAATCTTTTCTCATTAATGGCTCTCCACCACTAAGGATCAATTGCTTAACCCCCGCATCATGCATTTGGTTGATCAAGTGTTTGCACTTAGCCAGGGGTATGTTTTTAAGCTTGTGGCTATCAGAATTAACGACGCAATGTTTACATTTAAGATTGCATTGTGCTGTCAAATCCCACAAAACAGCCAAAGGCCCTGGTATTTTAACCCACTCCATCCGCCTTTCGCGCCACCATATCAATCCCTCGGAGGTTATTTCCCTGATAAATAATTCGGCCTTCTTCCTTGTTTCGGGGTAATTAAGCTTAAGATGTTTGTAAAGCTCAATGGTAATTTCGTACCATGTGCGATACCCGTCACAAAGCCTGAGTATCCAATATGAAGAGTCATTGATTTCGTAAATTTTATCTTCAAAAGGATGAGATATACCCCATTTCTCATTATGCTTTATTAATTTAAAAGGGAAATAGGGTACATCATCCGATTTAAAGAGATAGCTCTCCATAATTTTTTTGCTGCTGGCTTCAGCAATAGATGTATACATAATATTAGTTCAAATTATAAAAACTATTTTTTTAACATTAAAATCTTTTGCCTGAACCCATTCAACAATCTGGGAGAGAGCTTTAATTTTATTGCAAGGGCCTTAACTTTGGCTTTCGTGTCAGTGGCCTTGAGGTAATCTTCAACAGTTTTGATATTATTTTTATTTAACAGTTTACCTCTGACATCTCCAATGCCCGGAACCTTCACTATTTGATCTTTTGCTTTTACAGGAACCCTAACGATCATCTCCGGATCAAAGGGTAATGGGTCGGGTCCTGGCAAACAGCCAATCGGGCTGGGCGGACACATAGTCATCGGATCCGGCGGACAAGCAAAGAAGGGATCAGGAGGACAAGTAAGCCGGGGTGCCAGCCTGCATAAACCGGGGTCAGGTGGACAAACTAATGGCGAAACCCTGCAAATAGCCGGGCTTGGCGGACAAGCTGTGGGAGAGGTTACACACCCGAAGGGTGCAGGCGGGCAGCTGCCGAATGGTGCAGGGGGGCAAATATGCGGCGCTGTGACACAGGGAATATATGGGGCTGACCAGCAGGTTAAAGGACAAAGCACTTCACTGCCTATACCAACAGCCGCAAATGCATTTGTTATACTTGCCTGCCACCTCAAATATTTTGAATGTCCGATATAGAGGTCATCCAATGAATCAAGAACAGCATCTTTCATATCCTCAAAATCAGAACTGGATGTTAAATAGTTTGTCAAAGCATGATAATAAAGATCTCCCAACCTGTCTCTCCCCAATCCTTCACAAACAGAAATACCCCTGTGGGTTCCACCGGTTGCGATCAAATAGGCCGCTTTATTCATTATACCACTATTGATATGAACACCGCGGTTATCGGAATATCCTGTATATTGGTCATTAATATGGTCAGGCTGATGTCCCGCCATTACGCTGTTTATGGGATCTGTTGGATCGTATTGTCCGCTATTCGTAGGATCTTCCATATTTCTGAGTGCAGGGGCCGAATTGATTAACCAACAATCTTCACCAATAAGCCAGTCTCCATCAATCAAACTTGCAAAAACATCCGACATTGATTCATTAAGCGCACCTGATTCATCGTAATAGATCAGACCGGCAGTATATTCTGTTACGGCATGGGTCCATTCATGTGCAATAATATCTAATGAACAGAGAGGATCAAAGTCAGTGCCATCACCATCACCAATTCTAACATGTTTATATGCGGGATACCAGGCAGCATTATTCCAGTTATTCCCACAATGGGCATAAATTTTCATATCTGCTCCGGAGTCATCATAACTATCTCTTCCATGTACTGTATGATAATAATCGAAAGTCATTTTTGTAAAGAAATGGCAATCGACCTCAGCCCCTTGTTGCGCAGCGTCCCAATTATTGTTAGAATCACTTGAAAGGTCACTTGGAGGATATCCGCCATCAGCATCATATGTTTTTATTGAAGCAGATGTTCCGGTGGATCGATCATCGAGCTTATAATCCACATCACCATGATCATGATAGGTGTTCAGCGTTACCGGCCCGGCATATAATCCAACGCCTGGACCTGTTGTCGAGGAATGGGTTGGAAGATTGTTATATCTCCATACAACTTTTCCATCCTGACTATTAATAAAGTATACCCATAGTGCAGGAATAGATTTACCATCCAATCCTTTATCTGTTCCTTCAACGGTTAATTGCCATGCGAGGGTCGCTTTTTCATCTTCATTAACGTAAACTACAAGGATTGGCTTATGTTCAGATTTGATTTCCTTGTTTTTACGGTCGTGCCTGAGAGCAGCTTCAATTGCCTTTGGTCCGGATATCTTTGCTTTATCAGGGATATTAAGTTTGGGGCTTAGTTTACCCGAAATCCCTTTGATGATCTTGCCGCTGGTGATATGGACTTTCAATTCCCGTCCAAAGACTGCATACCCTTTACACATTTGTTGAAAAGTTAAATGGGTATTACCTGCCTTATCCTTATTGATTGATCTCAATAAGGTTTCTTTCTCAGGTGATTCAAGAGAAAACAACCCCTTAAACTCTTTAAGAAAATTAGCAGCTGATTCGATGGGATCTTCAGCAAATGCTGATGTTAGTTTTCCATAGATGCGTTTAGGCACCCCTCTTTTCTCGTCCCATTTGTAGGAAAAGTTTTCGTCAAGTTTTTTCAACTTGCCCAGATCTTTTTTTTGAATTTCATTCGGATTCATAATTATTGGTTTTAATGATTCTTGAATAGGGAAAACATATTTCCCTTGCGTTTAACTACCTGAATGAAGATTGATAATTAATTTTAAGATCTGGCTGGGTATAAACTTCAGCAGTAACGGCTTGTTTTTCGTTAATCTGAAGGAGGTTATTTTTCTAAGGGCTTTTTTCGGGGGATATAGTAGTGAACGAGTAAAATCATATAAATTTTTCGATCATTTCAATTGAGGGGACATTTGCAGCTTCTTAGAAATCAATAACTAACTGGTAAATATACTGTAAATATTTTCATAAGTCAAGTGGTTTTTATAATATTTGATCCCTCTATGTCATCCACGACAGGCAGCAAAGCCCGGTAACCATTCAAAAGTATGGAATGATTTACATATGAATTGGATGAAAACAAATTCGCTTAAATTATAATTTTCCATATCTTTACCCAACCCAAGACCAAAACAGGCCATACCGGCCTGGATTTAATTATCAGAATGAAAGGATAAACCTGCTTTTGCTGGTAGCATAATTTTTGTACATGCTGATATTATTTGGGAGGTTTAGATTAACAATTTTCCAAATCATTAATTAAATGGATTAAATGTAACTTTATCTCCCTAAACCAAATCAACCCCATGTTCGAACAAACCTTCAAAAATATCGATAACACCCTTTGGAAAGATGCCGGCTGCAGCAGCGATCAGCTGAATGAGATGAAGGCATTGATCAATGCTGAGAGCATCGACCTCTTTGATGTGCTGGAATACATTTCATATGCCCGTCAGCCCATCAGTCGCGAGCAACGCGTTGCCCATGCCCAGCACAAGATCTTCGACGGGCTCGACAACCGCCAGCGCGATTTCCTGGATTTTGTATTGTCGAAATACATCGAAACAGGCGTTGAAGAGCTCGACCAGGAAAAGCTGCCAGGCCTGCTCGAACTAAAATACAAATCCATCCCCGACGCCCAGGATGTGCTTGGTGATGTGCTAAAAATAAAAACCACCTTCATTGAGTTTCAGAAGTATCTGTATGAGAGGGTGGCGGTTTAATAATTTTATTAACTCTATAAACAAATGAAAAACCAAATCATTTTGCTATTATTAACATTCTTTTCAATTTCTACTCCTGGTATCGCTCAGTGTGAATTTTCTGTCAACGATGATGGGGAATATGAGTATGAAGAGATTATTAACCTTGAAGAAAAAGTCTCCTCAAAAGATCTGTACAATGCTGCGTTACTTTCCATGTCAAAAATTTTCAACTCAGTGGATAATGTCATTGAGATTCAGAATGAAGAGGCTGGATATATTGTTGGCAAATTTACAACTGTTAGCTCACCATTTACAATGGGTATGTGGAAATCATATTTTAAATTTTCTGTTAGGTTGGATTTTAAAGAAAGTAAATATCGAATTCTTATAAACTACTTATCTCATTATGCAACTTCAGGAAAAGCAGACTGTTCCTGCCCAAACGGATTAACAACTGAAAAGTGTGGTGCTTCATGCGTTCCCAGGGCACTATGGCGTAAACAATGCTGTGAGGCACATGAGAATATATTATTTATGGTAGATGACCTTAAAGAACTTATAAAAGAAAACTCAATGGATAACGAATGGTAGCAATTATTGGGTAAAAGGTGCATTTAAAAGGATATTCTACAACCCGGGAAGCACCGGAAAAATGTATTATTAATAGAAGACAACTTCATGGAGTTTCAGAAGTATCTGTATGAAAGGGTGGCGGGGTAAATTTATTATTAAAGATACTTGCAATTTTATGCATTAAAAGGGCAGCTGAAAGGGTTCCGTTATGAATTATCAATCCTTAAACGGTACAGAGCGTATATATAAACCGCTGATTCAAGGAGGCAAATTCCTTTCAATAAATTTAAACTTCGTATATGTTTTATTAAAAGGGTTTATTTTTATTAAAGGAAGTTACGGTCTATGCACTGAGAATATTATAATCTGATTAATATTTTAAGAAAATTTAAGAAAAGTAAATTCATATAATTTGGTTAAACAATATTTATTACTTAATTTTATCACTTCTTTGTACTATGAAACTACCAAAAGTTCTTTCTCCTTGTCCAATAATAGATGCTATTATTGAAGTTCGTTTTCATTCAAATATAAATGGAAATGCAGTTTTCGGAATTGTCTATAACTTGTTAAAGGATGAATTTTCAAATGTTCAGAATTTACCAATTACACAAATTCCTGAACCGATACGTTTAAACGATCCTGATTTAAAATATAAGCCATATCACCGAATTAAAAATGATGATTATGTTTTACAAATCGGACCAAATGTTGTATCCTTTAGTTCATATCCTACTTATGTAGGATGGGAGAATTTTAGAAAGAAAGCTGTTTATGTTTTAAAACGCGTTGAAAAAGCTGGAGTTGTTGATAAAGTAATTCGATTAGGATTCAGATATATTAATTTCTTTGAATTAGACATCTTTAATAAGCTAAAATTAAAAATTGATTTTGAAGGAATGAATTTAATATCAAAACACACTGTATTCCAAACAATAATGTCAGAGGATAATATTAACAGAAAACTGTTAATAGATAATGCGGCAAAGTATAATAATAAAAAAGGCTCTATAATTGATATCGATATTTCAACTGAGGAGAAAGATAAATTTGTCGATTTTTTTAAGAATCTGAACGTGAACTTAAAAGATGTTCACGATATTGAAAAGCAATTATTTTTCAATCTCTTAGACGAAGATTATTTAAAAGAATTTAATCCTCAATATTAACCCCATGAATACAAACATTATAAATTCAATATGTATGTTAGCTATCGCCGGATCAACATCCACAATAGATATTTCCTTAGAAAGTTATATTGATTGCCAAACAACTACATCTACAAAATATAAGCCTCTAACTGAAAAACTCAATTATAAATCGAATCCGATCGATATCTATAACTTAGATTTTAGTGAAAATGAGAAGAAGTTAACACAACTTATCGATTTTACGAACAAAATTATTGAGAATACCATTACCGGAGATGGTGAGTTTAACGAAGTAATGAATAGAAACTTTTGGGATTTAATATGAATATTGATGATATTTCTACTTTTTTACCCAAATTTCTTACACCAGAAGCCCAAAAAGACTTGTATGAAGGTATAAGTCAATTCCCTGATAATATTGATCAGAGATTATATACAACAGCATTAGAAGATACTAAAATTGTTTATCAGGGTGATGGCTTTCAGGATTTATTATTAGTTGATTTTTCTTCACAATCTTTCAGAAATGGGCCAGGGATATTGTTATCAAATTCTTGCGATTTATATCCCGATAATAACAGAATTTTTCCAACGAATATGATATATGCACCAATATTAAGTTTAGAAAAATTTGAGCATGCATTAATGAAAGAATCAGAAAAAGGTGAAGGCAGTGTTAAGGATTATATCTCAGCTATTAAAAAACAAAGGATTTCTCACTTATTTTACCTGCCTAAAATGGAACAAAAAATTCCAGAATCTTTTGTTCCATTTGATAGAATTCAAAACTCTCCAAACGAACTTGTAAGCAATGATAAGTTTAATAAACCGAGAATTTTTACATTAGGTTCATATGGGATATATTTATTTGTAGTAAAACTTTCAATTCATTTCTCAAGAATTAATGACAAAGTAATTAGAAATCCTATATGATCAAAAGGATTGATTACAAATGAGTTCAAAAAAAGAATGATTTGCAAAAAAGTTATATTTACACCCGAGGCAATCTGGACCCGCTTTTTATGCAAACCGACCTGTGCCTCCTTCCCAGGGGGGTGGCTTTGTGTATATTGATCAAGAGACTCCTTTTTTCATGCCCACCGCACACTTCCACACATACCAAAGCTATTTTAACCTAATATCTTTTTATCCGAAAAATTGCCAGCAGGATGGTTCCAGGCCATAATTAATAATACATTTGGCCTATTTACTGGATATTCCGGAGCATGTTGACCCCCCTGAGCCCGGAGAGAAATTGTTGGATAAAAATACTATGTTGATACAACAAGTATGACATTCCGGCGGATACTGACCCCCCAACAATGAAATATCGGAAGATAAATTCCGGAGTGGATATTTTGGTTTGAACAGTGCCACAGATTTCGGAGTATTAGTGCCAGTGATT
>JAVVEM010000055.1:0-12014 GCA_032250805.1 Bacteroidales bacterium | reverse complement strand
TGAACCTCACCTAACCTAATTTTGACTGAAAAAATGGGTTTGTGAATTATTCAGGATAAAATCACTTCAACATTCCTTGTTCCATGTTCGGTGTTCGACATTCATCAGTTATCTGTTACAATCTAAACTTTTTTTCACCACAAAGAACACAAAGTCCCGCGCGAAGAACACGAAGAAATATACAGTATTTAGTATTGAGTATTGGGTAGTGAGTATTGAGAGAATGAGACCAGGATCCATTATCCGGAATCCAGCATCCAGTATCAAGCATCCAGTATCCCTCCTCCGTCCTTCGGACTCCGGAGGGCAAGGCCAGCATCCAGCATCCCTACGTATTACCCGCAAATATCCGCACCTTACACTGAGTGGATTTCAGCATTACCCTCATTGATTTGCACCAATATGTAACCGTATTTTTGATCGTTCGTATAATGCAGGGAAAACAAATTTGTCTTTCCTCTTAAAATAATGGCGGACAAAACCAAATTACAAGGCAACATGACAAAGATTGAACAACTGAGAACCATCGATAATTACATCGATGACAAGATGAGCAAAGACGAGCTCAGGGAGCTTGTCTGTGAGCTTATTAATGATGAAAGCCTGGTGCGTAGTTTCAGGCTTTTCAGTGCGGTTTAATGATTTGAAGGTATTTTTTTCTTTGCATTATGGATAAGCTTGATCAATTAGAATATATTGACAGGTTTCTGTATGATGACCTGAGCATGGAAGAACTAAGGGCGCTTGTTTATGCATTATTGCAGGATGAGAGCCTGTTTCGAAGCTTTCGCCTGTATTCGTCAATGAAAGGGGCGTTTGTTTAGAAGAAATTGCGAGCCTCATAGCTCAATCTTAATCAAAGTCTTACTAACTTCCAACTGTAAGCGACCATGAAAAGTGTCTGTTTCCCGCAGGCACTTTTTTTATGGATTCGTTTTTTTGATTTCAAGGCTAAATGGTGCCGGTTATTAACCCCCGAGGCTTCGGGGCAGGCACCGAGTCCTCGGGGCAGGCACTGTCCACCTTCGCCTCTCATCAGCCAAAGCTTTAGTGAAGGATGAAAGGCTTCGGTGGATGCAAAAACCACCGAGTTCTCGGGACAAGCACTGAAACACTGTCCACCTTCGCCTCTCATCAGCCGAAGCTTTAGCGAAGGATGAAAGGCTTCGGTGGATGCAAAAACACTGAAACATTCTTTCTCCTCCCACTCAATGTAATTTAAAAATATTCGTACATTTATTGTCGCTATGGGCCTGAATTTCGCAGGTTTATTTTTTGGGCCGGGTAACTTATATCGTCCTAACCTCTTAAACGATAGCTGTCTATGAAAAAACTCATCCTCTCTTTTTCATTCCTGATTATTCTGTTTTGTTCCGTTTCTGCGCAGGAGCGCTCTGTGAGCGGCCATGTGAGTTCACCCGATGAGGAGTTGGGACTTCCCGGTGTCAGCATATTGGTAAAAGGAACCACCAATGGTACTGTTACCGACCTGAGTGGCAACTATTCCCTCAGCGGTGTCACCCCCGACGACACGCTCTGGTTTCGCTATATGGGCTATGAACCGCAGGAGATACGCGTTGGCGATCAGGAGCAGATCAACGTGCTTATGCTGCCCTCGTCGGAGATGCTCGACGAAGTGATCGTTACCGCCCTCGGCGTGAAGCGGCAAAAGCGTGATATCGGCTATTCAACAGAAAAGATCGATGCCAGCGTGGTGGCCCGCTCCAACGCGCCCAATGTGATCAGTGCAATCGTAGGCCGCTCGGCAGGTGTGCAGGTGTCGCAGGGCGACGGGGTGGAAGGTGGCTCGACACGTATTACCATAAGAGGGAATAACAGCCTGCTGCAGGATAACCAGCCCCTGATCGTGGTCGATAACGTGCCCATGGAAAATACACCCGGAATGACCAACATCGGCAGGGGAGTGGACTGGGGAAACCCGCTGGGCGACATCAACCCCCTCGACATTGAAGACTATACCGTGCTGAAAGGTGGCGCAGCGTCGGCACTCTATGGCTCCCGTGGTGCCAATGGGGTCATCCTGATCACCACAAAACGGGGATCAAAACGAAAAGGCATTGGCGTTACCTATAATTATTCCTATAAATCCATTCAACCCTACCGTTTCAGGGAAATGCAAAACACCTACGGTCATGGCGGACCGATCTCATTCACCCCGCCAGGTTTCCCCACCGATGGCGATACTTTGCTCTATCCCGGCATTTATGGTACCGACCACCTGGTGATCAACCAGCAGGGCGATGTTTCGTCAACTACGGCAGAGTTTGGCTATTATGGCTCGGCAGTATCGTGGGGGCCAAAAATGGAAGGGCAAATGGTCAGGTGGTGGGACGGAAAGATGCGTGCTTATTCGCCCCAACCCGACAATTATAAAGATGCATTCCGGACAGGTTTTACGCAAACGCATAATATCTCTGCTTCGGGAGGGGGCGAGCGCGGAACCATGCGGGTTTCCATCACCCGTCAGGACCATAAACCCATTATCGAAAACAGCAACTTCGACCGTACGACCATCAACCTGGGAGCCAACCTGAAGATATCCGATAAAGTGATGGCCGACATCTCCTTTTCGTACATCAACTTTAACCGGCTAAACAGCCCGACCCTGGGCGACGACAATGCCACCTCATTCAATAAGGGATATCTTTACTCATGGCCCAGAAGCTATCAGGGCATCGACAGGGAGAATTATGCCAATGCCGATGGGTCGAGAAATCCGCAGGAAGGATATCCGTTTCTTTATGTGAGCCCTTCCCTGTGGTGGAATTTCTATAACCATAATACCACCATGAAGCGCGATAAATATATGGGTGCCATTACCCTTTCGTATAATATTACTCCATGGCTGAACCTGCTCGGGCGCGTGGGCCGCGATTTTACGCTCGAACAATTTGAAACAAGGCATCTGCCCATTGATGTGATCGGTCTCGACGGCGGATATTATGCCAACAGCCTCAACCGCAATTATTCCGATATTTATGAAGCCTTTCTTACGGCCGATAAATCAGACATATTCAATACCAAACTGGATGTAAAAGTCACCCTCGGAACAAGCCGCTGGGATTATAACCTCTATGGCATCAACGGACATTCGGGCACCTGGTATTATCCGAACATGTACACCTTTGGGAATTATACCGAAACAACCTATACCACCGATGAGAATGGCAATACCATTGTCGACCGCCCGGGAAATACCGCCGGCAGCATGGTGCCCGGCGAAAGCATTCGCAGGGAAAGGAACAATTCGGTTTTTTCCTTTCTGAACCTCTCCTACGATAATTTTATCTTTGTCGAGCTTACCGGCAGGAACGACTGGTCGTCGACCCTTCCGCCAAGCGATAATTCGTATTTCTACCCTTCGGTTTCGCTGAGCTTTATTGCTTCGGAGGTTATCGATATCAATGCTTCGCTTCCCTGGCTCAACTTCGTAAAGCTGCGCGGAGGCATTGCGCAAACAGCAACGGATACCGATCCCTATCAGCTTGAATTTTATTATAATACGGGGATGTTTGGCGGAGAGCAAACCTCGCATTTTCCCAATGTCATCCCCCCCTATAAACTTACCCCGCAACGGGTGAACTCCTATGAAGGCGGGCTCAACCTGGGCTTCCTCGACAATGCGATCGACCTGGATTTTACTTATTATTACCTGTACTCCTTCTCACAGATCCTTCCGAACCTGCCGGTGCCGGTGTCTTCAGGAGCATCGGGCATTACCATTAATGAGGGCGTGCTTACCAACAGGGGATTTGAGATCATCCTGAACACTGTTCCTGTATACAACCAGAACATCGTCTTCAAAACCGGACTGAACTTTTCGAGGAATCGCAACAGGGTAGAAAGTCTTGGCGACGATGCTGAGGTGATGCTGATTGGCGATATCTGGGGATTGAACGGCCCGGCCATGGCTTTGCGCGAGGGCGACGAATACGGGACGATCTATGGATATGACTATGTATACCATGAGAATGGTCAGCCCATCGTAAACGATGCGGGAACAAAATATGAGATCACCGACACCCGGGTGCCTGTGGGCAATGCTTCGCCCGATTTTATTGCCGGATGGCATAGCGAGTTCCACTGGAAAGGCTTTACCCTTGCCACCCTGGTCGACACCAAATGGGGTGGCGACATTTACTGCGGATCGTATGTGATCAACCTCCAGGCGGGGCTGAGCCCCGAAACCCTGGAGGAACGCGAAGGCGGTGGACTGCCCTACACCGATCCCGATGGCAATACCAGCAATACCGGGATCATCCTGGATGGTGTATATGCCGACGGCACGCCAAACGACAAGGTGGTGCATTATTATTATAAGTACCTGCCCAATGCGGGTGGATGGGGAAAATTCCTCTCTACTCCCGGGGTCATCGAAAATTCATGGGTGAAGATGCGCGAGATCTCGCTGGCCTATACACTGCCACAGAAGTTTTTGAGTAAAACGAAGGTATTCCAGAGCCTGACCATTTCGGTGGTGGGGCGCGACCTCTTTTATTTCTATTCATCACTGCCTGATAAGATCAACCCTGAAGGGATCATGGGCTCAGGCAATGCCCAGGGCTTTGAGTGGGCTTCGATGCCGGGAACAAGGTCAATAACTTTTGGGATAAGTGCAGCATTTTAAAGCAGGAGGGAAAGATGAGAAACACAAAAACCGATCAGAAATTCAAACAAAATATGAGATCATTCATCAACATAAGCATGCTTGTCCTGATGCTACTCATTGTGCTTTCGGCCTGCAAGAAAAACTTTGAAGAGATCAACACCAATCCTCAGGGATTTACCACGGCCAGCAATGGGTCGCTGTTCAATGCCATTATTGAATCGCTCATACTCACCGGCAATGAACAGTTTTATATTAATAATGAGATCCTTTACAAACAAACCCAGCTGGCTGCCCTCACCAGGGATGCGTGGGGCAATTTCACCCTGGGTACCGAAAGCATGTGGGGCAACTATTATCAGTCACTGCCCAATTTCAGGGAGCTGGAGCGCCGTTTCAATAATATGGATCAAACACCGGAGGTGATCAACATGAAAGCCATGCTGAAGATCGTGCTGGCATACAAAACCTTTAAGCTTACCGACATTTTCGGCGATATGCCATTTACCTATGCCGGCTATGGATTTCAGGACCTGGAATATCTGCATCCGCCCTTCGACACACAGAAATCGATCTATTTGTTCCTGCTTGAAGAACTCGAATGGTGCGATGAAAATATTGATGTGGATGCCACTACGGAGGAACCTTTTGTGTCTTTTTCGGCTTTCGACCGCCTGTTTAATGCCGACATGCTCAAGTGGCAGAAATTCGGAAATTCACTCAGGCTGCGTTACGCACTCCGCATGAGCGAAAAAGAACCTGAACTGGGCGGTGAGATCATCAGGCAGATCGTGGAAGATGACCGTCCGCTGCTGCTGGGCTATGATTTTATTACTTTCCTGGGCGAAAGTGCCTGCATCTGGCCTGCAAGTATGGGGTTTAAAAATGAGAGCCTGAACTGGTCGTTCCGTGAGCACGAAAACCTGCGTATGGGCTCAAACATCTGGCACCAGCTCTCGGCACACGACAGCACCGACGGCAGCGGTATCTTCGATCCGCGTGCATACATTTTCTTCGAAACCAACAATGAGAATGAATGGGTTCCTTATCCGCAGCTGCCAGAGCCGGGCACACCCACCTCAGGAGGTATTCCTTACGATTCGCACCGCGATCAGGCCGGAGCATATCAGATCAAGGGAGAAACAAATATTTATTCCATCTTTAATTACTTTATTGTAAGAGACGAGGACTTTATGCCCATCCCGCTGATCACCGGTGCCGAAGTGCATTATATTCTGGCCGAGGCCTATTTCAGAGGAATCGGCCTGCCGCAAAGCCTCAGCCAGGCCGACATTGAATACATGAACGGCATCAATACAAGCATAGACTTCTGGATGCAGGTGGCCGAAAATTCGAGATTGCCCCTCTCAGGACTATCTTTTACCGAAATGATCAATATCCCGCCAGGCCTGGGATCAAATTCGGTGCTGAATGTATTTGGTTCGTGGAATGCAGCTACTGATGAAGAAAAGTTGCGTTTTATCTATGCTCAGCGCTGGCTCGACCATTTCAGGCAACCCTGGGAAGCCTATGCCCTCGCCCGAAGGACAAATATGACCCCCAGAGAAGGAGAAACGATCAACCATTTCAGGATGCCTTACCCGCCTTCGGAGGCTGAATATAACTCAGCCAACTGGTCGGAGGCAATAGCATTGCAGGGCGGCGACGAACCGGAAAATAAACTCTGGTGGATCCCATAACAATAAAAATATGAACAACAATAACCTGAATAAAGCAGCATAATTCATCCATATAATAATTTAAAAATTAGCGCCATGAAAAAAATCTACAACAACTTACAGATGCTCCTCATGCTGGCATTTCTTACGATGCCATTCATGTTAACAGGACAATCAAACCAGTACCTGCACTTTGACGGGGAAGACGACTTTGTGATCCTCAATGAAGCCGGACAATACGTAACCGGCACCACTGCCCTCAGTATTACCGGATGGTTTTACTGCGATGAACTTGCTTATGGCCAGGGATACATGGGCTTTCGTTCGGGTTCGGGCGATGGAGAATTTTATCTCATCCAGCTCAATAACGGGGTAATGGAGTGCCGGTTGAAATCCACAACAGGGCTCCACGAGTACGTGGCCCCTGCAAATACTGCTATACCCCAGGTGTGGCAACATTTTGCCTGGGTATACGATGGCAGTTCGGTAATTCTTTATGTTAACGGGGTGATGAATGGCAGTTCGTCGGCTTCCGGTACCTTTTCGAGCAGCACCGTACCTTTCGGAATCGGAAAAAGCCTGCTCGGAGGATTCAATTTTGTGTATGGTGGCAGGATCGACGAAGTTTCGGTATGGGATAAAGCCCTTGATCAGACCGAGATCCAGGATATGATCGATAACGAGCTCAGCGGCAGCGAACCCAACCTGCAGTTGTATTATAAGTTCAATCAGGGAGAACCCGGTGGCAACAACACTTCCATTACCCATCTGGTGAGCGAGCTGGGCAGTCCCGAGCGTGATGCAGAATTGCAGAATTTCGCCCTGACGGGAAACACTTCCAACTTTGGTGGTACGCTCGATCCCGGCTACCAGGCCATTTCTTTTCCGCAGATACCCAATCACCTCACCACCGATCCGCCATTCGAGCTGGAGGCAACAGCAACTTCGGGGCTGGAAGTATTTTTTGAAGTGATATCAGGGCCGGCAACCATTGATGGCAATACCTGCACCCTCACGGGTGAGCAGGGCGAAGTAGTGATAGAGGCTACACAGCCCGGAAATTCAACCTACGATCCCGCCGATCCGGTCATCAACACCTTTATGGCGATCGATGCCAGCCTGAACGTTCCCAATGTGGATGCACGCAGTCCGCTGGCAGGAGATGTATATGTGCCCGAGCTGGGCTACATCCAGCTTGCGGCCTATATCGATATCGATTATCCTGAATTGTTCGAGGTTAGCGATGTGGAGTTTACTATTGGCGGAAGCTCACTTACACCAACTGACTGGGGTGGTGGCTTTTATTCGGGCTGGTGGCCCGTGCCCGCTCATGGCAATTATACTTTTAATATTACGGCTACCAACAACTATGGTGCTTCGTATACCGAAAGTGTGAATATTAATGTGGTGAGTGAGGTTTCCGACATGCAGGTCCAGGCCGTTGATGATGTGTGGCTTAACACCTCCAATACCTCAGAGGTGGTGATCGCCGAACTGCCATCCTACCTGGGAGCTTTCGACGAGATCGTTGCCACACTGGAAGTAACATGTCCTCCGGGCGGTTGCGGCGAATGGGACAGGGTGGCCAGCATCGATGCACGCGGTCACGATGGCAAATGGATTGAGATCATCCGCTATATCACCCCCTATGGCACGGCCTGCTCACATACGATCGACCTGACGGATTATATGTCGATACTTCAGGGCAAGGTTAGCTTCAGGCTGAACTGCGCCACCTTGGACAATGGCTATTATTACGACCTGACATTTGACTTTAATGCTGGCACACCGGCATATAATTACAGTAATATTGATATTATCTGGTGGGATACCTACCAGTTTGGTGATTATGCCAATCTGCAGCCGGTTGAAAATGTACTGTACAGCTTTCCCGAAAATGCCGAAGATGCAAAGCTAAAGCTGGTATCTACAGGCCATGGCTGGGGAGATAACAACTCGCAGAATGCTGCAGAGTTTTATGAGGCAACACACCATATCTGGGTGAACGGCGAGGAAACCTTCGAACAATATAACTGGTATGAGTGCAATCCCAATCCTGATGCCTGTCAGCCGCAAAGCGGCACCTGGTTTTACCCCAGGGCAGGATGGTGCCCGGGCGCCATCGCACAATGGTTCGACTACAGCATGACATCATACGTAGGGGAGGAAAGCCTTGATCTTGGCTATGTATTCTTTGAAGATTATATTGACTACTGTCATCCCAACCATCCCGATTGTGTAAGCGGCACCACATGCCCCGATTGCAATGACGGCTTCAACCCGCATCTGATCGTAGCTTGCAACCTGTTATCGTTTTCCGATATGCCCATCGACAGCGGGGCCATGGTATCTATTGATGAAAACATCTATCAACTGGGCTCCTTCATCAAATTGTATCCCAATCCTACGGAAGGAGTTATGAACCTCGAATTTAACGGCAAAGCCAGGTTTGGTGAAGCTACCGTAAGTGTGGTAGGCATGCGTGGCAAGGTTTACGACAGCTTCATCTGGCATGGTGAAACAACAAGTTTCGACCTGAGTCATCTTTCAAAAGGCGTATACTTTGTGAAGATCAAGACAGAGAAAACGCTGGATGTGGAGAAAGTGGTGGTGCAATAGCTAAGGGTATTTTTTTTACGATATACACTATTCAGTAAAGAGTATATGGTATTGAGTATTTAGTAACTATTCGTTGATTCTGTTAAGTCGTTGTGCTGTTTAGGTATATTCAGCAGCCGAAACATATGCCATGTACCATTTGTCATACATCATATACGATGTTTATGGCATTTGGTATATGGCAGATGGTTTGACCAGTAAGCAGAAACAAGTAGCCATTGGCCGGAAAGCAGTAGCACTGCAAATACGAAGCTAGTATTTCACAAATTTGCTCCCAGATAGCCCCTGATCATTTTCTAGTTTTAGTAAATAGCTGCCCGGAGCCAGCGCTGATACATCCAGCGTAATTATAGCGGTAGAAGATGCGAGGTATTTCTGTAATACAAGTTGTCCTTTGATGTTGTATATCAGTATATTGTTCTCTGCATTAGGCACATTTGATAATTGCACATAAAGTACACCCATAGCCGGATTGGGGAAAATGTTGACCTTTTCCATTTGGCCTTTGTTGTCGTCGACTCCAACTGTTCCGTCATAAGTTGCAACAAACCCGTTACTTCCGCTCATCCAGCCTTTGTTTTCGTAAAGGAAAAACATCGACCTTGCATTTACACCGAAGTATTGTCCGTCATCCCAGTTTTGTCCTCCATCGCTGCTGTGATAGATCCTTCCTGAAAGGTACCATCCTTCGGAAGGGCTTGTGAAGTATATCGAGGAATACGATCCACCTGGAAAACCGTAGTGGAGTTCCCATGTTTCGCCGCCATCTGTGCTCTTGTAGAGGAGTCCGTCACCGGTATTTACGAATCCGTTTGTTGCATCAAGGAAGAAAATATCTTCAGGCTGGTAGATGATTGAACTCCCGAGTTGTACCTGTGACCAGTTTTGCCCGCCATCAGTGGTGTGAAGGATGGTTTTTCCATCATAATCTATCATCCAGCCATTGTTCGCATCCACAAAATGCAGGTCACATAGATCCATATTGTTGCCCGGCGACAGATCGGTCCAATCCTGTCCGCCATTATTTGTTCTAATTAACCACCCCTCGGGTCCGCATAGAAAACCAGTATTCTCATCTACAAAGAACATATCGGAACAATAGGATAATGGAGCAGGAATATCTACCTTCTCCCAACTCTTTGCCGCGTCAAGGCTCTTCATGATCAGCAGGGAATCCTGATTGAGGAGATAACATTGCTGGCCTTTCAGGTACATGTCGTGAAAAGGGCCATTTTCAACCAGGGTGTCATATTCCCAGGTATATCCGCCATCATAGGTGCGTACCAGTGAATACTGGTTGTAGTTACTGCCGATTACCATACCATTGAAGTGATCGAAAAAACCGATTTCGTTGAAATATATCCGCAGGCCATGGCACATCGATTCCCATGTGCTCCCTCCATCAAGGCTTTGCGACATAACACCATGGTAACCCACTGCAACAACTTTGTATTCATCCCAACTCATCAGGGCGTCATAGCTACTGTAAACTCCTTGATTAATATAGACCACTGAATCCCATGTTGCGCCTGCATCGAAAGTAAGTCTTGCCTCGTGGCCTTCAATTAATATGCCATCGTTCTGGTTGTAGAAATGGATACTTTCAAATGAATCGCTTCCATAGTACATTTCAAACCAGGTATATCCCCCATCAAGGGAGCGATACAGTCCACCATTATAGCCACAGGCCCATACACACATATCGCTGTAATAAGTAACATCAGTCAGCCAGGCGCATCCCTCGGGGGTGGTTTCGGTCCAGGTAAGCCCGCCATCCCCGGTAACCATGGCAAAACCCTGGTGGGGGTATGCTGTCATCAGGTCGCCAACTGCGCAGCCATGCAGGTGATCATAGAATTCGACCCGCTTGAAGCAACCTTCCTGGTAGATGTTGTTCATGATCCTGGTCCAGTTTTTTCCTCCATCGGTTGTTTTTAGTACGATCTTATATGTACCCACGATCCAGCCCGTGTCGGGATTGATGAAATACACATCGGTGAGATCGCCGAGGCATGAAGGATGATCCTGCTCTTCCCAGTCTTGGCCAGCGTTTTCCGTATAGTAGATTTTGTTCCATCCGCAGGCCCATCCTTTCTGCTCATCAATAAAAAAGATACTCCACAGTGACTCATCCGGGTCGCTGTGCTGCAAATCCCAGCTTTGACCTCCGTTATCAGTATAAATGATGGTGCCATTTGTACCTACTGCCCATCCTTCATTATCGCTGATAAAATGTACATCGATTAGGTTATTCAGGGTTGGGGCGGGATGGATTACAGTCCAGTCTTCCTGGGCATACAAAAACAGGAAGATTGTGTTCAAAACAATCAACAGGATTAATTTTTTCACGGGATAAATTGGTTTTTGAGTTGATGCAAATATAAGAAATAATTTTCACTAAGTACATACAAGAATTTACAAATATCTTTAAATTCATCTATATCTCATCGCCGGCCTCCAGCCTCTGTTAATAGCCTCCAGCCCCTGCTGCGGGTTGCAGGCAAAATCATAATCTATTGATTCCTAATGTTATAAGTTTTTACGAAAGCCTTCAACACCCACAAAAGCTGTGTCAGGGGGAACATATACCATGCACCATTTATCAAGCACCATTTGTAATTTGCATTACATTGAGCATGGGATGGGGAGAAATTAATTGTCCATTCGGCATTGTGCATTTTGCATGTTTCATTTTAAATTTTTCAAATGCTATATGACATAAGACGCATGATAAATGGTGCATGGAACTGGGATGGGGAGAAAGGGAGAAAGGAATGATGAACATTGAACAGGGAATGGTGAACATGGAAGTTTAATGATTTAGCGATTTTCGATTTTCGAATTGTTTAAACCTTAATCCATTATTCAAACTCTTCGTGTTTTTCGCGCAGACTTCGTGGCCTTTGCGGTGAAAAAAACTTAAAAATAACAAGTAACAAATAACAAATGACAAATCTGGTTTCTGGTTACTGGCTTCTGGTTACTGGTTAAATTTAGCCACCGAGTCCTCGGGGCAAGCACTGAAACCCTGAAACACTGAAGCACTGAATCACTGAATCACTGAAGCCACCGAGTTCTCGGGGCAAGCT
>JAVVEM010000022.1:0-55564 GCA_032250805.1 Bacteroidales bacterium | reverse complement strand
TTGTACCTGAGCCGGCCGGCTTCTTTCATCCTGTTATATAGTCCTGTGCCCGGCAAAGGAGTAAGTACGGTAGCCTGCACGGCGTCGATGTCGGCATTGTTGATATATTCGGTGCGGCGGGCCATGGTTTCTGGTGTATCGCTTTCCAAACCATAGATAAAAGCCCCCAGAACACTGATCCCGTATTTATGGATCTTTTTAAATACTTCGTCATAATGATCAATGCCGATCCTGATGTTTAGTTTTTTATTCGTTTCTTCCAGTTGGTCGATACGCTCCGATTCAATACCAAGCAATACCATTACACATCCGGCTTTGGCCGCCAGCTCGAGCACATGTTCATTATCGGCAAAGTTCATCGATGCCGAGCAAAACCACTGCTTTTTTATCCCACGGTCGATCATTCCCTGCAGGAGGGCAATCGTTCGCCTTTCGGATCTTTTGCCGTAGCCGATCAGATTGTCATCTACAATATATAATTTTTCGTGCTCAATGGTTTCCAGCTCGTCAAGCACTTCTTCGACAGGCCGCTCACGGTATTTGCTCCCATTGAACTGATGTACCGAACAAAAATCGCATTTCATCGGGCAGCCCCGTGTTGTTTGTATGCTGGCAAACTGATATTTTTTATGGAATAAATGCCGCGCGGGATATACCGCATTTTCGTATGGTAATAGTTCCCCCCGATAGATATTTTCCATCTTACCATTTTCAAAGTCATGTATCAGCTTCGCCCATACACTCTCCACCTCACCGGTAACCACAACATCCACAAAATTACCGGCTTCTTCCGGTACCATCGAAGCATGGATCCCTCCCAGAACAGTGGGAATGTCTTTTTCGCGGTAAATTTGTGCCAGTTCATATGCACGCGTAACGCTCGACGTAAGGGCGGTAAAAGCCACCAGGTCGGCTTCCCTGTATTCGAAGCGGTCGAAATTCTCGTCCAGCAACTCAACATCCCAGTGAGCGGGGGTCAGGGTAGCCACGATCCCCAGTCCAATGGGAGGATAGATCACATGACTGTGAAGGATCAGCCCCTGTCGGTTTGTGCTGAGCGGGTTGATGAGTAAAAGCTTTCTTTTTTTCCTTTTTTCAGGCATAGAGGGCAAAGTTACTATTCTTTTGTTTATGTGGCCGCAGGAAGATAAATAATGAACTCAGGAATAATAATCCACTATACATTGGATAATCCCGAATATTGCAAACTGTAAATTGTTATTCTGCATTTTAAGTTTCTTTTTCTGTATTTTTGCATAAAAATCAGACATAATATGATTGCAATCGAAGAATTTATTCAAAAGGTCGAAGGTGAGTTCGATGATATGGAGCCCGGAAAGCTTCGGCCCGGCAGTGTGATCAGGGAACATTTTACCTGGGATTCGATCAATGCCCTTATTTTTATAGCCCATGTAAATGTTGAGTACGATGTAGTGATCTCTGCTGACGACCTCGTAAAGTCCGTTACTGTTCAGGACCTGTATAATTTAGTATTATCAAAGGCAAACGCCGCTTAACTCTTCCTATGGCAATATTCAGTGTTCCGGATATAAGGATTGCAGGCATTGCTGCCACCGTCCCAAAAACGGAAGTCAGCAACCGGGATTATGAATTGCTTACGGAAAAAGAACAGGAAACCTTTATTAAAACTGTTGGTGTTGAAAAACGCCGTGTGGCAGAAGCCGGTATGGCCACTTCCGATCTGTGCTTCGTTGCAGCCCAACAACTCCTTAGCGGCCTGGACTGGCGGCCCGAAGATGTTGACCTTCTCATTTTTGTTTCACAATCGCGCGATTATATCATCCCCGCCACAGCGGGCATTTTACAAGACAGGCTGGGACTTCCGCATAGCTGTGTTGCATTGGACATCAGCCTGGGTTGTTCTGGTTATGTTTATGGCCTGTCGGTCATGGGCAGGATGATGAGTGGCGGTGCCATAAAAAAAGGTCTGTTCCTGGTTGGTGACGTAAGCACACAAACAACATCATACCGCGATAAGAGCACATACCCTCTTTTCGGCGATGCAGGTACCGCAACTGCAGTTGAATTCGACCCAGGGACAGCACAAATGAGTTTCAACCTGCAAACCGATGGTTCGGGCTATGATGCAATCATCATCCCCGATGGGGGGATACGCAATCTGGCCTCTAAAGACACTTCTTTTGAATATGAAGAAATTTCAGAGGGCATTGTCCGCACAAAATACGACATCGCCCTCGATGGCATGAAGGTATTTAACTTTTCGCTCAGGGAAGTTGCGCCCAACATACGCGCATTATGCGAACATGCCGGTTTGACGCTCGAAGATATTGATTACTTTCTGATGCACCAGGCCAACAGGATCATGAACGAATCCATTCGCAAGAAACTGAAAATCGCACCGGAAAAATACCCGTATTCCTTAAAATATTTCGGCAATACCAGCTCTGCCTCTATACCGTTAACCATTGTATCCGAATTATCTGATAAAGTGAAAAACAATGTACTTCGCCTGCTCATGTCGGGGTTTGGTGTAGGTTTTTCGTGGGGAAGCGTGATCCTCAGTACAGACCGGATATATTGTCCGGAAGTGACCGAACTTTAAATCTTACATTTATGTCGTTTTGCGATCTCACAGGAAAAACCATATTGGTGACCGGAGCCTCGTCCGGTATCGGAATGCAAACAGCCATCAGCATCAGCCGTCGCGGCGGAACATTATTCATTACCGGGCGCAATCATGAAAAGCTCGAAGAAACTTTCCTTAAGCTTGAAGGCAAAGGCCATGCCAAACTGGCTGCAGATCTTGTAAATAGCGACGACCGCACACAACTTGCCAACATGCTGCCCGCACTCGATGGCCTGGTGCACTGTGCAGGCATCGTGGGACCAACACCTGCAAAATATATCCGCGAAGAAGATATCAAAAAATTGTTCGGGATCAATTACCGGGTACCGGTCCTGCTTACTGCCCTTATTTTACAAATGAAAAAACTGAACAGAGGCGGATCTGTTGTGATGATGTCGTCGGTAGTTACACAAAGTCCGTATTTTGGCGGATCGCTTTATGCCGGTGCAAAAGGTGCCCTTGAAGCTTATACCAAAAGCCTTGCCCTTGAACTGGTCGACAGGAAGGTCCGTGTAAACTGTCTTTCGCCCGGCCTTGTCAACACGCCCCTGATCACCGATCCTGCAAAAGAACAGAACCCTGAGATCGTTGACGATTCGCTGAAAAGATACATTGCCAAATATCCTATGGGCGTAGGCGAAGCCGATGACGTGGCCCATGCCGTTATTTTTCTGCTGTCCGACGAGTCGCGTTGGATCTCAGGGGCCAATATCCCTATGGGTGCCGTGATCAGATAAATTTGAGTTGCACGAATAATTGGCCTATATTTGTTTTATAAAATTGCGCTATCATGGCCCAGCCCAGGTATTCTGTAGTCGTACCCGTTTATAACAGCGAAGAAACACTGGAAGAACTTTTTGACCGGAGCAAGCTGGTATTTGAAAAGCTCGGAGCAGCTTTTGAATTTGTTTTTGTTGAAGACTGTGGAACTGACCATAGCTGGGATGTGCTTAAATCACTGAAGAAAAAGCATCCCGACCAGATCACTGCCATAAAACTGCACAGAAATTACGGACAGCATAACGCAACAATCTGTGGATTCAGTTTTGCCCGTGGCGAAGTGATTATCACCATTGACGATGATCTGCAACATCCTCCGGAGGAGATGCACAAGCTGATTTCCAGGTTTGAAGAAACCGACGCAGATATTGTGTATGGCGTTTTTCGTAAAAAGCAGCACTCCCGGCTCAGGAATATAAGCAGCAAGTCGGTAAAGAGCACTTCCAGATTACTTTTAAAAGGAACAGGAAAAGGGTCTTCGTTCAGGTTGATAAAAAAAGAAATGATTGGCAAACTCCTCGACCATACCATTCATTTTGTGTTTATCGATCAATTATTGCTCTGGCATACCAACGATTTTGAATTCGTAGAGGTGGATCACCATAAAAGGCGGATAAAAAAATCAGGTTACACAGCCAAAAAACTGTTTATGCTTGCCACCGACCTTACATACTTTTATACCAACATACCGCTTAAACTTATGGTTTACGGGGGACTGATTATGTCGTTGGTATTTTTTCTTCTTGGACTAAGGTTTATCCTGCAGAAGTGGCTGTTTAACGTAACAGTTCCCGGTTATACCTCCACGATCGTTACGATCTTATTCAGCACGGGAATCATCGTTTTCAGTCTGGGCATCATAGGGGGTTACCTGAGCAGAATATACATGGTGCAAACCAATAAGCCTCCGTTTACAGTAAAAAAAGTGCTTTAGCTTTTCTTCCATACAGGAGCAATACCGCTATGCTTATCAGTATTATGCGGCTTTTTCTGTTTCATTCGCTCGTCAAGTTCACGCAACTTTGTTTTATTGAATATCCGCAAATAGAAGCGGCCTACAACAAGCGGGGCTTTGCTCAGAACATTCATCCTGAATTTATATGGAAACAGGTCGATCGTCCAGGTGGCACAATAGAGCGTGGCAGCAAAAGCCCTGCCCGGGATACCTCTTAAATAATAAATCAGTCCGGGCTTCGGATATATCTTATCATGCCCGGTGAGGGCAGCATATTTGCCGGCACAGGCATCAGCAACTTTAAGCTCAGCAATAGTAAGTTCTTTCTTCCATAATCCGGTCCGGCTGGTATTGATCTTTTTCAAGAGGCTTGAATGGTACCTGAGTATAAGGTCGGTAGGATATATCTTTAAAACTTCTTCAGTTTTTTTATAAAAATCGAACGGCTTATCGCTGTATGGAATGCCAATAAATTGGCACAACTCCCTGAATTTCTTTTCGGGCTCGGAAACCAGGTCTTCATAGCGTAGTTCGAGATGGGTTCCGGGGTATTTTTCTGAAGCTCTCCTGAAACGTTTAACAAAATACCTCCACTTACTAACGGTAACAGAAATAAAAGGCAGCTCAAAATCAACATTCCGTATCGACACAAAATTATCGCGGTAATCGCGTATAATGTGGATAAATTTTGCTTCGGGGAAAATTTTCAGTAAACGCCCGGTATAGATCGTATAGCCCGGATTTTTATCGCCCAGGGCCAGCAGTACGCCATGTTTGAATATGGATTGATATTCGTGGTAGATTACCTTGCAAACAGTTCCATAATCATTCTTGCCTTCGCAAGCCATCAGGCTGCTATACAAGCTTTTGGGGTCGAGGGGCCAGAGATCGAAACGCCATTGTTGAAAAAGGTCGTGATGAAATCGTTCAAGGACCGGTTTTGTCCAGGATGTTAGCTTTCCATATCGCGGATAAAGATTAACAATGAGCTGGCATTCGGGTGGAACAATCACATTGGGGTGGGCATCAAACAGGGTTCTGAGCAGAGTAGTACCTGAGCGTGGCCTTCCCACCACAAAAAATATGGGAATATCCTTGAGTTGCCGGGCATCAAGGTGCTTTTGCCGTTGTCCGATCAGGATATGTTGCTGGTCTGAATCTGTATATCGGGGGTTCATCAGGGTGCAAAAATAGCAATAAAGCCTTATCAACCTTCATGGAGCCCGAAACGCTTTATTAATTATCTGTTTTTCATCCCTTTAAAGATATACCAAATCTGCATAAAATCACTTTTTTTATAGCTTATGATCTCGCGGACAGGAACCTTAACAATTCGCGAATACGCGATGAGATAGGCAAATGAACCCAGACTGTAACTCACATTCGTGGCCATGGCAGCGCCTTCGCCTCCATAGCGAGGGATCCAGAGCAGATTTAACAGAACATTGACGAGCAAGGCCGGAAGAAAAATATATATGGTAAGTTCGGGTTTTCCAATACCGGCAATATGACCACTAAGAATCCGAAAGATCACAACCATGATAATACCCGGAAGAATAAGCTGGATAATGCGAATACTTGGAATATATGCATCCCCAAAGATCAGGGGAACAAGATATGGAACAAGAAAGAACATCAGTACCGAAGCAAAAAGTGCGAAGAGAAACGACAAGCGAAGCAGGACAATGGTCATGCCAGCCATTTCCTTACGATTTGCAGAGCCCGCCGACCGACTGAAAACCACGATACTTATTGCCAGCGGCAACTGCCAAAGCTGCTCGGCTATCGAGGCACCTATCGAATACAATCCAACCTCGGTGGCATCCCTGAGCTTTTCGATCAAAAGGATATCAATGCGGTAGTTGAGCTGAATAATGAAAAAAGAAAAAGAGAAAAGCACGCCCAGCTTTAGTAATCCAAAAAGAATTTCTTTATGTATGGTGAGCCTGAGTTTAAAAGACCGTCGTACCAGAATCAATCCATAAATGGCAACGATCGAAGCCGAAACCAGAAAGGCAATGATAGCTCCAATGATTTCGAACTGAAACCACCACACCAACAAGGCAATAAACGCCAGGTTAATGGCATTGGTGATCCAGTTCAGTTGGTTGGCTTTCCTGATCTCATCATTGCCCAGGAAGATGCCTCCGAAATAAATTATGGCCAGGCGGCCGGGGATCACCAGCAAAACCAGCCCGATCATCATAAGGGTGAAGTTTGGCTCGTCATAAACCCAGTAGGTAACTGCCGAAATGATCATCCCCAGAACGGAGGCAAAAATCAGCAGCAATACAATAGAAGAAACAAGTTCATTTTTATCGTATTTTCCTTTTCCAACATGAAATATTGCCGAACCGCGGATACCAAGATTGGTCAGGCTGACCACGATCATGGGAATGATGATAAGGGCTGTAAAAACCCCGAATTTATCAGGCTCCAGAACGCGTGCCAGGATAATGCTGGCAAGCAAACCGGCAATGATAGAAAATACATTGCTGTTGAACACACCGACTACGTCGCGCGAGAACCGTCGTTTGGCCATTAAAATTGTAATTTACATTGCGAATGTAATACAATTATTGGTAAACCAAACAGGGCACAGCGAGTGTATAACGGGTATGCTAACTACTGATATTCCTGAAAAATTCTACGAGCAACCTCACACCAAAGCCGGTGCCGCCGGCAGTCATGTATTTATCCTTTTTATCGATAAAAGCAGGCCCGGCAATATCAAGATGAATAAAGGGATAGGCAGTAAATTTCTGTAAAAATTTTCCTGCGGTGATCATGCCGGCATCGGATCCGCCAATATTTTTGATGTCGGCAATTTCTGACTTGATCAGTTCGGCATATTCTTCCCAAAAAGGAAATTCGGCAATACGCTCGTATACAGCCTCGCCGGCATCTTTTAATTTTTCCATCGGCTTATCTGCATCAGCCTGCATGGCCACAACACCATATTTACCTATGGCCCGCGAAGCAGCGCCCGTTAGGGTTGCAGCGTCAATAACCAGTTCAGGCTTATAATTTTTGGCATAACTTAAAGCATCGGCCAAAATCATTCTGCCCTCGGCATCGGTATTGATCACTTCTACGGTCATGCCATTGTGCATGGTAACCACATCCCCGCTCACATAAGCATTCCCATTCAACCTGTTATCGGTGGCAGGTATGAGGGCGATCACATGAACATTGAGCCGCGAACGTGCAATAGCATAAAGCACAGAAGCCATGGTAGCCGCTCCGGCCATGTCGCTTTTCATATTTTCCATGTAATTGCCGGTCTTGATATTCATCCCGCCCGTATCGTAAACAATCCCTTTTCCTACCAGGACATAAGGCTTTTCATTGACCGGTTCCATGGGTTTCCATTCCATAACGGTGAATGTAGGCAGGTCGAAGCTACCCTTGTTCACAGCCAGAAGGCCTCCCATCTTAAGTGACTCGATCTTCTTTTTCCCCATTACTTCGACGCGTGCACCGCATTCAATCCCCATTTCCTTTATTGTTTCGGCAAGCTTTTCGGCATTGAGCTCAACAACGGGCTCATTTACCATATCGCGGCAGCGGAATACAGCGTCGCGGAGAATGTTCAGGTGCTGCGCATCTTCCTTTTTAATGGCATGCGACAGGATCTTAAGCTCTTTAAGACTGGAGGGTTTATCGTCCTTTCCGGTCTTATATTTCAGAAACTGATAGGAGGACAAACTCATCCCCTCGGCCAAAGCAAGTACACGCATCCCTTTTGCGGTAAAGTCGATAATTGTGACACTTTCCTCCTTACTTTCAGCCAGCAGATTATAGATCTTATTCCCGGCTTTGCGCATCTCTTCAAGGCTGTGGTGACCAGTCTTTTTCTTGTTCACAAACTGGAGAAATACAAACTTGTTTAGCCTGTTAATGGTAATAAAATCCTTTTCCTGTTTTTTTACCTGCTTTCTTACAAAAGATCTTTCTTCTTCAGTAAGTTTTGTGCGGTTCAGGTCATTTACGCTACTCAGAAGATATATATGATTATCGTCTGAGGATATACGATTAACTTTTTTGATCAATAAGGTCATTTTGATAGTAGTTAAGAATGAATAAGATCACGAAAATAATAAATATTCGTAGTAATCCAATGAAAAAACGCAAACATCAGCTTAGGCCATATATGAATCAAACCGGGCTTTTATTCCAACCCCATTTAAATATACGTTAATTGTATGTTTTAAGGAGCCTGTGGAAGATAAAAAATGGAAAAATTAATTTTTCTAAATTATCCTGAAAAGATACGATGTCTCACGGGATATGCAGATATTTGTATCTTTACCTGAAACTAATTCTTCAATCATGAAACATCAAATACTCCTTGGCATTTTGTTGATATCCTTTATACAATTTGCCCTCCGGGCCCAGGATACCTTTTCGATCGTAGCCCTCGACACAGTCACCGGCGAAGTAGGCAGTGCCGGGGCCTCCTGTGTCGACATGGATAATTTTCCGGGTTACGAAGACGATTTCCTTGGTGAGCTATTCCCTAACCTTGGCGCCATCAATACCCAGGCCTGGTATTTGCCGGCCAACCAGGCAAATGCCCGTGAGCGCATGCTGGCCGGCGATACGCCCGAAGAAATTATCCAGTGGCTGATTGATAATGATGTACAAAACCAGCCGGAAAAACGTCAGTACGGCATTGTGGCATTTGTTGCTGACTCAGTTCAGTCGGCAGGTCATACCGGCATACAAACCGACGATTATAAAAACCATGTACTGGGTCCGAATTACGCCATCCAGGGCAATATTCTTCTCGGACAGGAAATTCTGGATTCGATGGAATCAAGGTTTATCAATGCACCGGGCGATCTGGCCTGTAAGCTCATGGCAGCTCTTCAGGGAGCCAATGTTGTTGGCGCCGATACACGTTGCGCATCAAACGGAACATCAGCACTGTTTGCCTTTGTGAAAGTGGCCCAGCCCGCCGATACCTTCGGCAGCCCTTCGTTTGTTGTTTCTGTGAGAACAGAGGATAATGCGGGGATCGAACCCATCGATTCACTTCAGATAAAATTCGATCTGGTTCACAATTGCTCGGGAGTAGGCATTAATGAACATGATGATTTCGGTTCACATTTTATTATGTTTCCCAATCCCGGCAGGAATAAATTCACTATACGGGAAAAAAGCTTCAGCAATAATGTATATAAACTAAAAATCAATGACATAAACGGAAGCCTCAGAAATAGCTACGAATTCAGTAAAGCCCTCGACATTGATATCTCAGGGCTTGCACCGGGAATATATTTTGTTGTTGTAACCGACGGGAAGACCTCCTATACATCCGGATTGATTAAAAAATAAGCAATTATGCACATGACAAAGGCACTTTTGCTGATGGCGCCTTGCTGCTTCCTTTTCGTATCATGCAGTAATGACCATCCAGTGGAAAAGCTCAACATGGAATTTACTTCAGCAATGCCCAAGAGCATTTCCCGGGTGCAGGGTAGTGTGGCACCCTGGCTTGTGCCTGAAAGTGAAGGCCAGGTATTGTCTGCAAAAACACAATCCCGGCAAACTGTTTTATTCAGGTCGGGTGTTGCCGGCATTGCTTGCTACCGCATTCCGGCCCTGGTCACTGCACCGAATGGCGACCTCCTTGTGGCTGCTGATCAGCGGGTGCCCTCCTGCGCCGATCTGCGTGGAAACGAAGATATCAATATCGTGATCCGGCGCAGCCGGGATAATGGCACCACATGGACCAAAACAGAAAGCATCATCGACCACCCTGCAGGCATCTCTGCATCCGACCCCTCCATGATCGTTGATAATATTACCGGCGATATATTCCTGTTCTACAATTTTATGGATCTAACCCGGGAAAAAGATATCTATTATTTCCATGTAATGAAAAGCTCCGACAATGGGTTAAGCTGGAGCGAACCTTACGACCTCACAGACCAGATAAGCCTGCCGGAATGGCATCGCGACTTTAAGTTCATCACATCCGGACGGGGGGTGCAGACTGCGGAAGGGACCCTGCTTCATTGCCTTGTCAGGCTGAACAAGGGGGTTTATCTCTTCGGCAGCAACGATCACGGGCAGCACTGGTCGTTGATAGGAACCCCGGTTAGCCCGGCTGATGAATCAAAAATAGTGGAACTTGCCGATGGCCGGTGGATGATCAACAGCAGGGTGAACAGTGCCGGCCTGCGTTATTGCCATCTCTCCGACGATAAAGGGAAAAGCTGGCTGACATATGCCGATTCATCGCTCACCGACCCGGGATGCAATGCCTCGATAGTGAGCTGCAAAAATATCAGGCAGGCTTACGACAAGCCATTGCTGATCTTTTCAAACCCCGATCACACGTCAGAGCGTATCAACATGACACTGAAATACAGCAATGACGACGGCCTGTCGTGGTCGGAGGGGAAAACAGTTTTTGCCGGCTCATCGGCATACTCCTCTATGTCGGTACTGCAAAACGGTGATGTTGGCCTGGTGTTCGAAAAAGATAATTACCAGGAGATTGTCTTTGCAAGGATGCCCCTTGAATGGATCACCGGTGATAAATAGCTTATCTACTCATCGACCGCAATATTATAGCTGCAGGCACCTTAATTATAAAATAGATATTTATAAATTTACAAGCGCTTAACAAGTGCAGACGAGAACCATGGATAAAACTGAAATACTGAACAGGCTGAAAGCCGGAAATAACAATTTTGTAAACAACAGGCTAAAAGCAAACCGACAGGATTCGATCCGCCGCGAAGAACTTTTGGAAGGCCAGGATCCTTTTGCCATAATTTTGAGCTGTGCCGACAGCCGTGTAGTACCAGAGCTCATTTTTGACACAGGTATAGGCGAACTTTTTGTTGTACGCGTAGCCGGAAATATCGCCAATACTTCCTCTATTGCGAGTATAGAATACGCTGTTGCACATCTCAACGCCCAGGTGCTGGCGGTGCTCGGGCACGAAAACTGCGGGGCGATCAATGCTGCGATGAAAGGTGGTAATCACGGCGATAATCTGAGTCATCTTCTTTCGTACCTTCAGCCGGCTATTTCAGCATCGAAAAATGAAGGAGCCAACGATATTGCCCGCACAAATGCCAAACTTACTGTTCAGGAGCTGATCAATCGCTCAGCTATTATCGCCAAAGCGGCAAAATCGCGGAATCTTGTCTTGCTGCCGGCATATTATCACCTTGAAAGTGGCCGTGTTGATTTTCTCAATTTATAGTTCAATAACAACACCATCAGGAATATCCGGGCCGAAAGCAATGGAGCGAAGTAAACTGCCCCGCCGCGGGGATCAGAGTATGGAAAAATGACAGATGTTACAGCAATGTCGCCAGCTTTTCCATGATTTTCGTTGTTGCGCCGGTATTTGCGAGCATATATTGTTTGCTTACTTTGCAGGCCAACTGATATTTCTTTTGATCGCTCAACAGGGAACGAACAATGTCCTGTAATTCGCTTGAAGAGCCAACAGAATAAGCGCCCCCCTTTTCAACAAGGTCGGCTGCTTCGCGAAACTTCTGGTATTTTGGACCAAAAATGACGGGGATACCGTTTACTGCCGGCTCCTGAATGTTGTGCAGGCCGGTAGCAAATGCACCTCCAATATAGGCAATATCAGCATATTGATATATAGCAGACAAGATGCCGATGGTATCAATGATCAACACATTTTTCCCTGTACGTGAATCACGACCGGCTTCCGTATAACGTGCTGCAGGCACTCCCAGGGTTTTGATGATCTGCCTCACCCTTTCCTCGTTCACTTCATGCGGAGCGATGATCAGCTTCAGTTCAGGGAATTTGCCTGCGAGACCGGAAAGGATTGTTTCATCGGGAGGCCAGGTGCTTCCCGCAATGATTACACGAGAACCTTCACAAAATGCTTTCACCCCGGGATCCTCACGTTTAGTGTTCAAAATATCAGCAACCCGGTCGAAGCGTGTATCCCCGCTAACCGTTACCTGATGTATTCCTGAATTTTTTAATAGTGATGCTGAATTTTCATTCTGTACAAAAAAATGATCGATATTCTTCAGTCTCTTCCTGAACCATCCACCATACCATTGAAAGAAAAACTGGTTTTTCCGGAAAAGTGATGAAATGAAAACCACCGGTACATTATGCTTATTAAGCTGATCCAGATAATTATACCAGAATTCATATTTGATAAATACTGCAAGGGATGGATTGAGATTACGCACAAAGAAAACCGCGTTGCGTTTACAGTCGGCCGGCAGGTACATGACCTTGTCAACGCCTTTATAGTTTTTCTTTTGTTCATACCCCGAAGGGGAAAAAAAAGTAAGTAATATCCTGTACTCCGGGTAAGTTTTACGGAAGGCTTCAATAACTGGTTTGCCTTGCTCAAATTCGCCCAGTGAGGCAGCGTGAAACCAGCATATCTTATCCTTTCTGCTGAAAGCATCGCTGAGCTGTTTTTTCCAGTCCCGGCGGCCATCAATCCACACTTTCGCCTTATAGCTGAAAAGAGCAGCAATACCTATGAATATGCTAAATAATGCAATAAAGAACTGATAGAGCGCTGCCATGCTTCGGAGGAAAGTCTAGTAGTAATAATAATCTGATGATGCCTGCTTATAAAAGGGGATGATCCATCCAATCTTAAAGCCAAAATAAAGGTCGAGGTGTTGGGAATTATCCTTTTCGCGGGTATCGAAGTTCATCTCCCTGACATTTCTGGTCCAGGCTTGACTGAAATCCAGGCCCGCATGAAAATTCCATATCCGGGTATCACCAAGGAATTGATAACCAATAAACTGATTCAAGCCGAAGCCCCTTGTCAAACGATCGTATCCGTATTTATAGTCGTCCTTTACCTGCGGTGCTGTATTGTCCTGAACACTCACATCCATGCGATGCTGCGTATAGCCTGCCGATACTTTAATAAGGATACCTGAGTTTGGATTCGGCCCAAAAGCCGGAATCAGCTTTCCCAGTTGCGCCCAGATCATATGCCCGCGCTGCATGAACTGGAAAATGGCATATTCCCCGCCCTGACCGATAAGCTGGCCATCGTGGGTCAGGATATGCTTCAGGATCTCATCGCCGTTTTTTACCTTTCCTCCAAAAATATAATTGTATTCAAGGCCGAAATAGATATTATTCTTCATCTTGTAGCCAAGTCCTCCGCCAACGGTTGACGATGGTCCGTACATCTTGGCTATGTCGCCGCTCAACATATGAAAACCATAGGTGCCATAGGCAAGAGGGGTGCGGATAACCGAATCCCTGATGTTGACCTGAGCTTCCACGTCGATGTTAAAGAGTAAAAATGCGGTCAGTAGTATAACTGGTATTTGTTTTCTCATATCGCAACAAAATAACGAAAAAAAAGCAGATGATGATATACCGGCCTGCTGTTAATTTCCGACAGCTCAGCAAAAGGACCGGCTTTTGGGCATTTGCTTTGCCATTTTGCATGCTTAAAGCAATGCGGTTCCATAACCCGCATCACGGCCCCTGTAATTTTATAGGTAATTTAGAACAAATTTATCGTCACAGGCATTATATTATGTCTATTTTTGCAGCCGCAAACTCAGCGTTAAATAATTAACAACATAAAATAAGAAGAATGAAAAAGATCCAGATGGTTGACCTGAGGAGCCAGTATCTCAGGATAAAAGATGAAATTGATACAGGAATACAGGAGGTTATTGACTCATGTGCATTTATCAATGGTCCTGCAGTGAAAGCCTTTCAGGCTGAGCTCGAAGACTATCTGGATGTGAAGCATGTCATCCCCTGCGCCAATGGCACCGATGCCCTGCAGGTAGCCATGATGGCACTCGACCTTAAGCCCGGCGATGAGGTCATCGCACCATCCTTTACCTTTATCGCCACAGCAGAGGTGATCGCCCTTCTGGGCCTTACCCCGGTGCTTGTCGACGTGGATCCCGACACTTTCAACATTGATCCTGAAGCCGTTGAAAAGGCCATCACACCCAAAACAAAGGCTATTGTGCCCGTGCACCTCTTCGGACAATGCGCTCCCATGGAAGCACTTCAGCAGATAGCCAACAAGCATGGACTGTATATTATTGAAGATACCTGCCAGGCCATAGGGGCAGAATATATCTTTGCCGATGGCAGCAGAAAAAAAGCAGGTACCATTGGCGATATCGGATGTGTATCCTTCTTTCCTTCGAAAAACCTGGGTGCCTTCGGTGACGGTGGTGCTATCTTTACCAACAATGACGAACTGGCCGAAAAAATGCGCTTCATCGTTAACCATGGCATGGTGGTCCGTTATTATCATGATATGGTAGGTGTAAACTCCAGGCTCGACAGCATACAGGCTGCCATACTCAGGGTTAAGCTGAAATATCTCGACGAATATGCTGCAAAGCGTAAACAGGCTGCCGACCATTACAATCAGGCTTTCAAGGATCATCCCCAACTAAAAACCCCGCTAACATACAATAAATCCACCCATGTTTTTCACCAGTATACCATACTTACAGAAGGTATCGACAGAGAAGCATTGCAGCAGCACCTCGCGGAAAAAGACATCCCTGCGATGATCTATTACCCTGTTCCCCTCCATATGCAGAAAGCATACCTCGACCCCAGATACAAAGCCGGTGACTTCCCTGTTACGGAGATGCTCTCCGAAAAGGTGATCTCATTGCCCATGAGCAGCGAACTGGATAAAGAGCAACTGGAATATATCACCAGCTCTGTGATCGGATTTCTGAAGAAATAATTCTGTTCATATTAACACGAATTCCTGATCAAAGACGCGGGTAATTTTGTATCTTGGCACAAAATTTAAAGCATGAAGATCCTCGTTACCGGTGGAACGGGATATATTGGCTCGCATACTGTTGTGGAATTGCAACAGGCAGGTTTTGAAGTTGTTATCGCCGACAACCTGGTGAATTCCAAAGCCTGGATTCTTAATGCCATCGCTGAGATCACTGGCACCATGCCTGCTTTTGAGAAGGTTGACCTCAGTGACCCCGCACAAACGGAAGGCCTGTTCGGCCGTCATAAGGATATCGGGGCCGTTATCCATTTTGCCGCCCTCAAGGCCGTAGGCGATTCCGTTGAACGGCCTCTCGATTATTACCGGAACAATATCTACAGCCTGGTAAATGTGCTGGCAGAAATGAAACGTCATGGCGCAGGCAACTTTGTCTTCTCCTCCTCCTGCACAGTCTACGGACAGCCTGATGCGCTGCCCGTCAGGGAAGACACCCCACGCAAGGAGGCAGAATCGCCATACGGCAATACCAAGAAAATAGCCGAAGATATTCTTCACGACGAAGTGAAAGCTTCAGGGCTGCATTGTATTGCCTTGCGATATTTCAACCCCATTGGAGCCCATTCCTCTGCTCTTATTGGAGAACTGCCTCTTGGGGTGCCCGGCAATCTTGTTCCCTATATCACGCAAACCGCCATTGGCAAGCGCGAAAAGCTGAAGGTTTTCGGAAACGATTACGACACCCGCGACGGCACCCCGGTCAGGGATTATATCCATGTGGTAGATCTGGCAAAAGCCCATCTTGTTGCCTTGAACAGGATGAGCAGTAACAAGCAAAAATCTCCCTGGGAAATCTTCAATCTTGGCACAGGCAACGGCTTTACCGTTATGGAGGTGATCAGGTCATTTGAAAAGGTTAGTTCAGAAAAACTCAATTATGAAATTACCGGCCGCCGGCCGGGTGACATTGAAAAGGTATGGGCCGACACCACCCATGCCAATGAGGAGCTTGGCTGGAAGGCAAAACTCAGCCTCGACGATATGATGCGTTCAGCCTGGAAGTGGGAACTTACACTTAAGGAAAAAAATAAAAACAAGCAATAATATGAAATCAATTTTGATCACCGGTGGAGCCGGCTTTATTGGGTCGCATCTGGTGCGGCGGATGGTGAAAAAATATCCCGACTATCGAATCATCAACCTCGACAAGCTTACCTATGCCGGCAACCTCGAAAACCTGAGGGATATAGAAAATATGCCGAATTATACTTTTCTTAAAGCAGATATTGTCGACGAAGATGCTGTAAAGAAAGCCTTTGCCGTTTATGCCATCACCGACGTGATGCATCTTGCTGCCGAATCGCATGTCGACAGGTCGATCACCAACCCAACAGAATTCATCTATACCAATATCGTTGGCACAGTAAACCTCCTCAATGCAGCCAGGCACCAGTGGTCCAACGACTTTGGGAAACATCTTTTCTATCATGTATCAACCGACGAGGTTTATGGCTCCCTCGGCGATACGGGTCTTTTCACCGAAACCACGGCATACGATCCGCGAAGCCCCTATTCGGCTTCAAAAGCCAGCTCCGACCACCTTGTTCGGGCTTACTACCATACATTTAAGCTTCCCGTAGTGATCTCCAATTGCTCAAACAATTACGGGGGATACCAGTTTCCGGAAAAACTCATTCCCCTGATGATCCATAACATCAAAAATAAAAAGCCCCTGCCTGTATATGGTAAGGGACTGAATGTGCGCGACTGGCTTTATGTTGAAGACCACGCTTCAGCCATCGACCTGATCTTTCACAAGGGAAAAACCGGCGAGACCTATAATATCGGCGGGAATAACGAATGGCGCAATATTGATCTTGTGAAGCTGCTGTGCCGGATCATGGACCGCAAGCTTGGCCGTGAAGAGGGCAGCTCCGAAAAGCTGATAAGCTATGTTACCGACCGTGCCGGACATGATCTCCGTTATGCCATCGATTCTTCAAAACTAAAAAATGAGCTTGGATGGGAGCCCTCCCTGCAGTTCGGCGAAGGACTGGAAAAAACGGTCGACTGGTACCTTGATAACGAGGATTGGCTTGTGAACGTTACCTCAGGCGACTACCAGAAATATTACGACAAAATGTATTCAGGCCGGTAGCCACTATCATTCCGTAAAAGAAAAAGCATTTATTTTCCTCCAGCTTATTCCGGCATTTTCGCACTTGCCGTGACAATATCTTTTTTCACCTTTTTTATCAGTCCCTGCAAAACATTGCCCGGGCCAACTTCGATCACTTCCTTGGCCCCGTCGGCGATCATGTTGCGGGCGATCTGCGTCCATCTAACCGGAGAAGTCAGCTGGGCGATAAGGTTTTTCTTGATGATCTCGGTATCCGTTACCGACTGGCCTGTTACGTTTTGGTATATGGGGCAAATTCCTCTGTTGAACCTGGTGGTGTTAATGGCTTCGGCGAGTTCCTTTCCGGCGGGTTCCATTAAAGGAGAGTGAAAAGCACCACCCACCTTAAGTGGAATGACACGCCTGGCACCGGCATCTTCAAGAAGTTTGCAGGCTTTTTCCACACCTTCTATGCTTCCTGAGATGACCAGTTGGCCGGGGCTGTTATAGTTTGCCGGAACAACAACTTCTTTCATATTCCTGAGTATCTTTTCCACCTCGCCGTCATCCATGCCAATAACAGCTGCCATGGTAGAGGGCTGCAACTCACATGCCTTCTGCATGGCCATAGCCCTTTTGGCAACCAGACGTAACCCATCTTCAAAGGAAAGGGTTTTATTGGCCACCAATGCAGAAAATTCACCCAGCGAGTGGCCGGCTACCATATCGGGCTTAAAATCCTGTCCCAGCACGCGGGCGAGGATAACTGAATGCAGAAATATAGCGGGTTGTGTTACCCTGGTCTGACGAAGATCTTCATCCGTACCATCGAACATCAGTTCCGTGATCCTGAACTTGAGAATGGTATTGGCTTTCTCAAATAATTCTTTTGCAACAGAAGTGCCTTCGTAAAGGTCTTTGCCCATTCCTGGATACTGGGCACCCTGCCCCGGAAACACGTATGCTTTCATAATATGATCTTAATAATCGTTTATCAAAAAATATTTAGCCTTTGGGCTTTTTTGAGGCGACAAAAATAGGAATAATATGTCAACTGGCAATTAATTTTACTATTCACGAACTGTCTAAATAAGACAATAATATAACTGATATGGTTGCTTGGCAGTTGATTTAACAGCAACTCACAAAAACCAACGAAGTTAGTGCAGATCCATTCCGAGGAGGTGAATGAATTCAGCACGGGTTTCCTGCCGCTGAAAGGCTCCGGTAAAATCAGATGTTGTAGTAACGGAGTTTTGCTTGGCTACACCCCGCATTACCATGCAAAGGTGTTTGGCTTCGATCACCACAGCTACGCCCAGTGGATCGAGGGTGTTTTGTATGGCATCTTTGATCTGTGTTGTAAGCCGCTCCTGCACCTGCAGCCGACGGCTGTATGTTTCAACAACACGGGCAATTTTGCTGAGGCCAGTAATGTAGCCATTGGGAATATAGGCTACATGCGCTTTTCCAAAGAAAGGGATCATGTGGTGCTCGCACATGGAAAAAACATCAATGTCTTTCACAATGACCATCTCGCGGTAATCCTCCTTAAACTTTGCCGAATTTAATATCTCAACAGGATCGATATCGCGGCCATGGGTGAAATATTGCATCGCCTTGGCCACCCTTTCAGGCGTATTCAGCAGGCCTTCCCTGTCGGGATTTTCACCAATCAGCTTCAGAATCTCATAATAATGATGCTTGAGTTTTTCGATTTTTTCCGGATCAAAATTATCTATACGTTCATAATCCAGATATCCATTATCATTCGCCATAACATTAGATTTTTTAACCATTAAATTTAATCATTATCCTGCAGGAATTTTTTCCTGCCCAGCTTGCTGTTTTCGGCCAGTAATGCAACTACTTCCACAATCGTGTATATGATATACAGGATGAAAAAGGCAATGATAAATGGCCTTGCCTCATCCCTGTTCATCAAGGAATACAATACCATCACGAACATATAAACCAATAGTTTGATCATGGTGGTTAACAGGAATATATTTACAAATTTCGCCGGGCGCTTTTCGAGCGCTTTAAGCATGAAATAGTATACCACCAGTGTGGCTATAAAGAAGAATACAATTAAAAAGGGATAAACAGGTGGGTAATATGCTGCAGGCAGTATAGCAAAAAGCAGCATGCTCAGCAGTATCACAATAATGGTGACTACAATAAGCGTTCTAATAAATCTTTTCATTGCCATGACAATCTATTTTTTTAGCAGATCCCTGATCACACTATAAATTGCAAGGAGTACGCTCAGGATGGTAAGAATAAGTGTAAAGACCGGAAAACCGATATCAATCCATTTGTCCAGTTCACGTCCTCCAAAAACACCGGCAAGAATGATAACCAGCATCTGAAAGGCGATTGATGTATATCTGGCGTAAGCCTTAAGTACTTTTTTCTTTTCCTCTGAAGCTTTCATTGGAGACGGGTTTTTCTATCCCGGCACTTTTTGAAGGATCACTCATATTACATGTACCGGAAAATTTAGCCCCGGGTTCGATCGACAATTTACTGGTTGTGATCTCGCCCGTAAGTAAAGCCGTTGCTTTTAAGGTTAACAATTCTGATACTGTTATCTGAGCTTTAAGTTTCCCGGAAATATCGGCATTTTTGCACACCACCTCTCCTTCTACGTTTCCTGTTTCCCCGATAACGATTTTCCCTTTTGAATTAACGGAGCCAATAAGGGACCCGTCGATCCTGAAATCACCGTTCGACTGGATGTCACCTTTGATTGTAGTACCGGCGCCAATCATGTTTATCGATTGCTTGTCGTCATTGATCGTTTTTGCCATTTCGTTTGATATTTAGTCTGTCTATTCCTTGAGATAATTCAACTCAAAAAATTGCCTGTACAAGTTAACATTTTTATCTTTATAAAAGATCGGATAATTCTTCATTGAAATAACCGACTCAGTATAGTTTCCCGACCCCAGGTCAGAGAATACATAGGGATCGCCGCTTGTCACCTTCAAATAGCTGAGTGCTTCCGCTGCATCAGCAAAATTCCCAACTGTGATCATATAGTTATTTTCGTCGAGCAACACACTGTTTATGGTTAATTCTTTCGTGCTAAAATATTTTTTATGATGATCAGAAAGTTTAACCTTCATAGCATTCAGCTTTACTGCCTGTCGTTTTACAACAAGCAGATACAGATGTATTCCATCAGGGCTGTATGTATAGGGTGAGGTAAAACCGGTGGCCTGCTGTTGCGGCGATGTACTGCTCCGGGCAAGATCAGGACGATCCTTTGAAATAACATCGAGCAGGTTTTGTGCCAGGGGTTTTATCTCGCTGTTGGGAAATTTTTTCACGATCACTTTAAGCGCCACGGCAAGAGAATCAACAACATCAACCTTGCCCAACGACAGAGCCCTGAGGTAATGAAACTTAGGAATAAGATCAGAAGTATCGCCATAATTGCCAATCGCACGGTCGCTATTGCTGATCACAGTAAAGTACTGACCCCGCTCGAATGCTTCGAAAGTTTTCGAATACAAAGCCGTCAATTCATTTTCCTTTGCCTTCACATTCTTATAAAAATCGGGGTTCTGTATGATCATGGCATAGTCACTATCCGGATAGTCGTTGATGATCAGATTTTTATAATGGTCGGCTTGAGTGGTGTTACCTATACGCAGGTTCAGCCTGTACAGCTGATAGTAGACTTTCAATATGTTCGGATCATCCGGGTAACGCCGGATGAGGTCTTCATATGATTCGATCGATTTCTCATAGTTGTTAAGGCCTTCAGCATAGATAAGCCCAAGGTTAAACAGGGCGTCAGCAATGGCTTTATCCGACTTCTCAAGCTCCTCATCAGAAAAGGGAATATTTTTCAGATAATACTCCCTGTTATGCGGGTCAAGGGCGAGCATGCCAAAGGTATCGCCAAGCATTTCCAGGCTGTCGAGTGTTGCTTCAAACAATTCATCCTCCTCAAACGACATGACTTGTTTATCTTTCAGCCGCCAGAGATCTTCCAGCTTTCTGTTTCCCCACTTGCGCTGAAATTCCGAATATCCGTTACTCAGTGTATTCGGATTGTAGAAATACCATTTGGGACCTCCAATTGGTGCAACAGAACCAAAACCGGTCTGGCCCTGCCCAAATACCGGTGCATTCCGCTCCAGGGCTTCTGCTTCGCGCTGCCTTTGTTCTTCCCTGACCAATTCAGTAATGATCTTGTCGATGACCCTGAATCGTTCATTTTCAGACATGGCAGCAAGCATTTGCAAGCTGTCCTCTACCAGTACCACCTGTAGATTCCTGACAAGCTGTGATAATTTATCGGCTTTGTTCTTTATTTCTTCGTAATCGGGAAAATCGTCGGGAAGATAGCTGACTGCTGTATCGTAATATGCTTGCGAAAGCTCATATTCAGGAACGCGGAAATAAATATCTGCCAGATCCAGTGCCGACCTGGATTTCTGATAATTATTATTTACACTTTTGGCCACTGAAAGCCGTAAGTACTCAATTCCCAGGGTATCGATATTATCCTTGAATGCGACATCGGCCAGGGCATAATAGATCTGGTCGAGAAACTCCTTGTTCTTGTCATCACGGAGCATTTTTGTAAGATACTTTATGATTGCCCGGCTGTCGCCATTTTCAGATTCATAGGTCCGGGCCAGATTGATCTTCGATTGAAATGCCATCTTGTAAGGCGGGTTCCTCCGGATCACTTCGGTGTATAACACAGAAGCCTGGTCGAGGTTTCCGGCTTTCTGATAGATTTGTGCCAGAATAAACCGCGCCCGGGTCTTCAGTTCCTTTTCAGCCGTACCTCCGATCACATCATACAGGTAATCAATGGCGTAATCATAATTGCCTTGCTTGATAAAGTTGTCGGAATAAACCAGGGCGAAATCTCTATAAACCCCTGAAGGAATATTTTCCCCCCCTCGCATGTCGCTCAAAACAAGATTAAGCAGGGGCTCGGATTTTTCAAATTGCCCCATTTCAATGTATGTGCGTGCCAGCCAGAGCATAGCATTATATTTTATCGGTTCATTCTCATATTCACGCATGATAAAGCTAAACGACCGCCGGGCACTAAAATAATCCTGTTTATAAAAATAGGCTTTACCGATAAGCAGGTAAGCATCATCGATCCATTTTACATATTCCCTGCCTCCAAAGCGCATGGAATGCTTCAACACCGTTTTACTACCTTTTTCAATAGCCCTGTCAAGCAATGGAGTAACTGTTTTCGACTCTATTTCAGTACCATAATTGAACATGGGAAGAATGCTTGTATAATTTTCCTGAATAGCGTCCTGCAGTTCTTTCTCTGCCTGAATGATGGCTTCCTTACCATTCCAGTATACATTGTAGTGCGCGGTAAGGTTATGATACAAACGCCGCGTAAAACTGTTCTTTCTGGTAGAACAGGAAGCCAGGATGGATACCAAAATAATGGTTAACAAAAGGCCCGAAAATCGATATGCTTTATTGCTGATCAAAAGAGCAAAGAAATTACTTGTCTGATTAACTATATTTTTTAATAATTATTATAGATAGCTGCAAATATAGGGAACTTATTTTTCCGATATTTGCAAAACTGCCTAAAGATGGAGACAGAATGGCCGCAAAAAAGACAAGTGACAGGAAATGGTACCATAAGATGCGCGATAAATATCGCCTGGTGATCATGAACAACGAAACCTATGAGGAACGATTATCTTTTCGCCTTTCACGCCTGAATGTTTTCCTGCTGAGCGTGAGCATTTCCATTGTCCTGATCACCCTCACCATCTTTATTATTGCTTTTACGCCCATCAGGGAATACATACCGGGTTATCTTGATGTCAATGTACCTGGTCAGATCTATCGGCTCGAACAGCGCACCGACTCACTCGAAAAAGCACTCAATGTCAGGGACATATATCTCAAAAATATTCGCAACATCATCGAAGGAAAGGAGATCATCGACTCTATACCGCAAGAGCTCAGAACAGACATTAACTACGACAGCATCACCCTGCCATCATCCCCCGAAGACTCTGTACTGCGGGCCGAATACGAAGAACAAACCCGCTATAATTTATTCTTTTACGAAACGAACGATCTTTATAACGGTACCTTATCACTTAGTAAGATCACCTTCTTCAAGCCGGTTGATGGCATCATCATCAATACATTCAATCTGGCCGAAAAACATTACGGGATCGATATTGCCACACGCAAAGCGTCTGTGATTAAATCCGTTTTCGACGGCACAGTTATCTTTGCCGACTGGACCACCGAAACCGGCTATACCCTTACCATTCAGCATGAGGGAAATTATATTTCGGTGTACAAACACAATACTACTTTACTGAAAAAATCGGGAGCTTTTGTGAAAGCAGGCGATCCCATTGCCATATCGGGCGATTCAGGAGAACTCAGTTCCGGACCGCATCTTCACTTTGAGCTCTGGCACCGGGGAACTCCTATCGACCCCGAAGAATATATTATTTTTTAAATGACCAGCATGAATAAAAAGCGCATTGCCATACTCGGTTCAACGGGATCGATAGGGATCCAGGCCCTCGATATTATCCGGTCTAATCCCGATAAATATGCAGCCGAGGTGCTCACTGCAGCCAATAATACGCATGAGCTGATACGGCAGGCCCGGGAGTTTAAACCCGACATGGTGGTTATTGCCAATGACAAACATTACAAATTGGTCGCCGATGCACTCAGTGATTTGGATATTAAGGTATTCAGCGGTGCAGGATCAGTTGCTCAGATGGCCGGGCACAGCGAGGTGCAAATGGTACTGAACGCGCTGGTGGGTTTTGCAGGTTTTGAATCGACAGTAAAAGCCCTCGAAGCCGGAAAGCCACTTGCCCTGGCCAACAAAGAATCAATCGTTGCCGGTGGTGAGCTTGTTACACGTCTGGTAAACGATAATCACGGGTTTATCATTCCTGTCGATTCCGAACATTCGGCCATCTTCCAGTGCCTGGCAGGAGAATCTTCCGCTTACGTAGAAAAAATTTATCTGACGGCCTCGGGAGGTCCTTTCAGGAATACAACAATAAGCTCACTGAAAACGGTAGGTCCGGCAGATGCGCTGAAGCACCCAAACTGGGAGATGGGGAAAAAGATCTCGATCGACTCCGCCAGCATGATGAACAAAGGACTGGAGGTGATCGAAGCCAAATGGCTTTTTGGCCTTCACGCCGATCAAATCGAAGTAGTGATCCACCCGCAGTCGGTAATCCATTCAATGGTACAGTTTCACGATGGATCAGTAAAAGCCCAGCTTGGCCATCCCGACATGCGGATACCCATATCGTATGCACTTTCTTATCCCGAACGTTTGTCATCAGATTTTCCGAGATTTTCAATCACCGACTATCCAAACCTCAGCTTCGAAGCGCCTGATTTAAAAAAATTTCGTAATCTTGCACTCGCTTTTGAAGCCATGAAAGCAGGTGGCAATATCCCCTGCGCCATGAATGCGGCAAACGAAATTGCTGTGCAGGCTTTTCTCGCCGGGAAAATAACATTTCCCGAAATGCCTGCCATCATAGAAAAGTGCATGAAAAGCATAAGGCGAATTGAGCACCCCGGCTTTGATGATTACAGGGAAACAGACCATGAATCCAGAATGATGGCATTAAAATTTATCGGGTAAACAATGGAAGTATTTATAAAAATATTACAGCTGCTGCTAAGCCTCTCCATATTGGTGATCTTTCACGAAATGGGTCATTTTTTGGCAGCGAAGATGTTTCGTACCAGGGTAGAAAAATTTTACCTTTTCTTTAATCCCTGGTTCTCAATTTTTAAATTCAATTATAAAGGAACGGAATACGGCCTGGGCTGGCTCCCCCTTGGAGGATATGTTAAGATCAGCGGAATGATCGACGAATCGATGGATAAAGAAGCCATGAAACAGCCTCCCAAAGCCTATGAATTCAGATCAAAACCAGCCTGGCAACGACTCATTATCATGCTTGGCGGAGTGATCGTTAATGTGATCCTGGCAATGATCATCTACGTGTTCATGCTTTTTACATGGGGCGAGAGTTACCTGCCCACGGCTGAGGTAAATAAATATGGCATTGCCGTTGATTCGCTCGGCATGGAAATGGGCCTTCGCGATGGCGACAAGATCATTTCCATTGATGGTGAGATCGTGGAAGATTTCTTCCAGATCCCCATTACCATCATCCTGAATGAGGCCAACTATATCCTCGTTGAACGCGACAGTATGATCATGAACGTAAAAATCCCTCAGGGGATTATCGGCAGAATGGTGAAAGAGGAAAACACCAATATGATCAGCTACCGGCTACCCTATGAAGTTGAAGGTTTCGGCGAAAACAGTCCGGCGCAGGCCGCAGGCTTAATGGCAGGCGATAAACTCATTGCCCTCAATGGCAAACCCAGGCTGTTCTTTCACGAATACATCCGCGAAATACCGCAATTAAAAAATACCGACATTACGCTGACAGCCATCAGAAACGATGCCGATACGCTTAATTTTACATTCCATGTGCCCCCCGAAGGCATTATCGGTGTATATGTAGCATCGCCAGCAGAATTCTATTCCTATAATATCAGGGAGTTTAATTTTTTTGAAGCCATTCCGGCCGGAATAGTAAAAGGGTTCAAAGGCATTGGCGATTATCTCAAGCAACTCAGGCTGTTGTTCTCCTCCGAAGTAAAAGCCTATGAATCTGTTGGTGGTTTTATCACCATCGGGTCAATATTCCCTTCCGAATGGGATTGGGAACGATTCTGGAAGTTAACGGCATTTTTATCGATCATGCTGGCCATACTCAATGTGTTGCCCATTCCGGCCCTGGATGGCGGACACGTGATGTTTCTGCTCTATGAGATCATCGCACGTCGCAAACCCAGCGATAAATTTATGGAATATGCGCAAATTGCCGGAATGATCTTCATTTTTGCACTCCTGATCTATGCCAACGGCAATGATATCGTAAAACTATTTAAATAAGTTACCCGTGCAAATCTAAGTGCCGGACTTCATAACCGTGATCCGGCCGCACCCGGAAAAAAATCCTGAGCCTTGCAGATAACACACCGCTTAGGATACTTTTTAGTCAGAAACTTTATCGTTAAGTGATTTAAAGCCTTTGCCAAGGATCTCATTGGCATTGATCACTGTTAGAAAGGCTTCGGGATCTGTTTTGTGGATGAAATCCTGCAAAATGGCGAGTTCCCGCCTTGTCAGCACAGTATAGATAATGGATTTCTCCTTGCCGTTATACATTCCTTCGCCTTTTAAAAAAGTACCCCCCCTGTTCAGGTCATGAATAATTTTATTCCGTATCTCAGCATGTTTCTCTGAAATGATAAACAGGGTCTTTTCATACGATACGCCCTGCAATACAAGGTCGACAACCCTGCCTGTAATATAGATCGCGATGAGTGAATACAGGGGGATCTTCCAGTTCTGAAAAGCAAATAAGCCTGTAATTACTATCGCCGAATCAACATAGATCATAAGTTGGCCCAGAGGAAGTTTTGTATACCTGGAAATGATCATAGCAACAATATCCGAGCCCCCGGAAGTTGCTTTGGATCTGAAGATCAGTCCCAGCCCCAAACCGATAAAAACACCGCCAAATACCGACGACAGCAATACATCATCAGGCACAAGTGCTTCAACGCCGAAAAGGTATGTAAGCCCATCCACGAAAACAGCGGTAAGAATAAAGCCAACAACTGTCTTCACACCGAAACGCGGACCCAGTATCCTTATTCCTATGATCGTCAGCGGTATATCAAAGGCCAGCGCCGTCATCCCTATCGGGAATCCGGTAAAATGGTGAATTACAATAGAGATGCCGTAAACACCTCCCGGAACAATATTATGTGGAGTAATGAATAACACAAAACCACTGGCCATAATAAAGGCCCCCACTACGATCAGGAGATAAGCCCTGAACCACTTGACTGAAAAAAACTTTTCTTTGGATACAAATGTCATTTCTATTGCTTTTACAGATAAGAATTTCAAAATCCGGCCGGCAAAGGTAACATCTTTACAATTTGTAAATAAGGAAAATATATTATTTTTATATTATGACGCATTGTATTGATAAACAGACATGTATAGAAAGCATTGAATCACCGGCCCTGACGCTGCACAATAGGCCGTAGATTTTTTCATTATTTCATAAGCACTGATCAAAGCAAATTTGAAAAAACCCAGCCTATATATCGGAATTGTTTTTCTTCTTGCAAGCCTTGCAGCTCAGGCGCAAAGCCTCAGCAACCTCCGCAGGGCAGAAATCAGCATGCAAAACGACACCCTTCACCTCGACAGCCTCAGCATGGTACCCTCTTCCCTCCAGTTGAGAGATCAAAAGGGCAGCCTCGTTGAACCATCATTATATCAGGTCGATCCGGTAAGGGCCATGCTGCTTCCGGGGCCTGAACTAAGATCCGACAGCGGCACCTTCATGGTCTCTTACAGGGTATTCCCTTTCAGCTTCAGCCGTAAGTATGCCAATAAAGATCTGAGCCTTCTCGAACCTGATGATCAGGGCATTGTAAACCCTTTTGTTTACCGGCAGGCACGGCAGGGGACAGATATTTTTCGCACCGACGGCCTGAATAAGAGTGGAAGCATTTCAAGGGGAGTATCGTTTGGAAACAGTCAGGATGTTGTTGTTAATTCCAGTCTTAATCTTCAATTGTCGGGCAAGCTTGGAAAGGAAATTGAGATCCTGGCGGCAATTACCGATAATAATGTACCCATTCAACCCGAAGGCAATACCCAGCAGATACAGGAATTCGATAAAGTTTTTATACAACTGAACTACAAAAGTTCAAGTCTGATCGCCGGAGATTTTGAGCTTAAGAATCCCAAAAGCTATTTCATGAACTTCTATAAAAAAGCCCAGGGTGGTGAATTCCTTACACGATTTGATGTTGGCGGCAAAGAGAATAAGAAATGGCAAATGGATATGCGTGTAGCCGGAGCTGTGGCAAAGGGAAAATTTGCCCGCAACAGGGTCCAGGGCGAAGAAGGAAACCAGGGACCCTATAAGCTCAAGGGCAACGACGGAGAAACATACATCATCGTGCTTGCAGCATCCGAAATGGTTTTCATCGATGGTGAATTAATGACCCGCGGGGCGGATTTCGACTACATCATCAATTATAATAGCGGAGAGATCATTTTTACTCCTAACGTGCTCATCACGAAAGAGAAGCGGATCGTTGTTGAGTTTGAGTATGCCGAGCGTGATTACGCACGTTCGATGTTTTTTGGTTCCGGCGGCGTAACCAATAAAAAACTCAACATAAGCGTAAATGCTTTTTCAGAACAGGATATTAAAAACCAACCCATGCAGCAAGACCTTTCTGATGAACAGAAAAAACTGATGTATGAAGTGGGCGACAGCATCAACCAGGCACTCTGGCCCAATATCGACAGCCTTGGCTTCTCAAGCGATGAAATCAGATATAAAATGGTTGATACGCTGATAAACAATGTTCTGTATGATTCCGTATTCGTATATTCGAAAAACCCCGACAGTGCGGTATATAAGCTGGGGTTCAGCCTTGTTGGCGAAGGTAGGGGACATTACAATCTTGTTCGCTCTGATGCCAACGGCCGGGTATTTGCATGGGTAGCACCGCAACAGGGAATACCACAAGGCAACTATGCTCCGGTAATCCTTCTGGTAACACCCAAAAAATCACAGATGTTAAGCCTTGGCGTTGATTATGCCTTTAACGAAAATTCCGCAATCACTTCCGAGATCAGTATAAGCAATTACGACCTCAACACCTTTTCATCCATCGATAATGCCGATAATACCAGTATGGCCGCGGTTCTGGCCTTCGACCGCAAAACCCGGATCGGGAAACCTTCAGAAGAATCCTGGCAGTTGATGACTGGTGCCCGTTACGAATATTTGATGAAGAATTTCACCCCCATTGAACCATACCGGGCTGTGGAGTTTAACCGCGACTGGAACATCGATCACCTGGAAGGTGACGAAGATCAACACCAGGGATCAGTAGATTTGGGTGTTGCCCACAATAGGTTTGGAACGGCCAATTACCGGTTCAGCCTGCTGGATAACGGACCGGCTTACAAAGGAAATATGAATTCGCTCAATGCCGGGCTGAATGCTTCCGGATTTTTTCTTGACCTTAACGGAAGCCTGCTCAATACAAAACAGGAATTATATAATACTTACTTCCTCAGACATAAGGCAGGGATCTCAAAAAAATTAAAATGGATTACTCTTGGCCTGCGCGAAGAATCAGAACATAATACTTTCAGGGATTCGGAAACGGATTCGCTCACAAATGTAAGTTTTAGTTATCAGCAATGGGAAGCATACCTGAAAAGCAGCGATTCAGCCGTGAACAAGTATGCCGTGTTTTACAAGCAGCGGGCCGACAAAAGGGCATTTCAAAACAGTCTTGAATCTTCCACTTTTGCCCGTGAGATGGGCGCAAATGCCAACCTGAACAAAAATCCTGCGAACCGGCTGTCGGTTACCTTAACATACCGGCATCTGGACATCAAAGACAGTGCGCTGAGCGAATCGGAACCCGAACAGGTAATTGTTGGTCGCATGGAGTATTTCTTAAAACTATTTAAAGGGGCCATCTCATTCAACACCTATTATGAAGTAGGCGCCGGGCTTGAGCAAAAGCAAAGCTTTTCGTATCTGAAAGTCCCCGACGGGGAGGGTGTGTATGCCTGGATCGACTACAATGGCGACGGGATTGAACAGCTTGACGAATTTGAAGTTGCCCCTTACAAGGATCAGGCCTCCTATATCAGGGTTTTCTCAGCCAGTAACGACTACACCAGGATCTATACCAACCAGTTCAGGGAATCGTTTAGCCTGATACCGGCTGCTGTATGGAACAGCAAAACCGGTTTTTTGAAATTTTTAACCCGTTTCCAGAACCAGACCATGTTCAGGATAGAACATAAAACATCAACCGATGATTTGAACGTGGCCTATAACCCTTTCATTCCCGAAAACAGGATCGAAGACACAGCGCTCATATCCATGAATTCATCGTTCAGAAACACCCTCTACTTCAATAAAACAAACCCTGCCTTCGGCATGGATGTCAGTTTTCAGAGCAACCGCAACAAAGCCTATCTCGTAAATGGCTTTGAAACAAGGTTGCTTTCGCAGGGCAGTGTGAACCTGCGGTGGAATTTTTATGATGCCTTTACGATGCAGCTTACTGCAGAACAAGGCCTTAAGAAAAATGTTTCGGAGTTTTTCTCTTCGCGCGATTACGACATTGATTTCACCGAGTTTCAGCCGGGATTGTCATACCAGCCCGGCCCGGCCCTGCGGATAAGTCTGTTCTTCCGATACCGCGACAACATCAACAGCTCAGATAAAATACGCTCAATCGTCAGGGATATGGGCACCGAGATCAACTACCGGATTGTAAATAAGGGCTCATTGCTGGTAAAAGCAAACTATATCGACATTAGTTTTAACGGGATTGAAAACAGTTCATTGGGCTTTATCATGCTCGAAGGATTACAAACAGGAAAGAACGGAACCTGGAATGTATCCTATCAGCAAGACATCTCTGACAATCTGCAGCTCAGCCTTATCTACGACGGCCGGAAATCACCTGAAATTGCCGTAATACATATGGGTAGCCTGCAGTTGAGAGCTTATTTCTAAGCATTGTAAATAAGAAATTGAAAAATAATCACACAATATGTGCGTTATCTAAGCCGGAAAAGTAGAAAAATAAGTAAAAACACCTACTGTAACATGCTTATTTTTGTACCCGAAAGATGGAAAATATTAAGCAGTATTTTGTACATTTGGCCTGGCAAATTTACCAAAGGAGTAATTCCTGATCATGCCGGGACCTGTCAAGGGCAAGAGGTATACTGATTTTTTTATACTTTAGCCAATAATTAACCAGACCAAAAACATAAGATGAGGCACATCACACTGACATTATCATTGCTCCTGGCATTCGCCATTGGCACGGATATATATGCTCAGCAGGAGCCTCAGTTCACCCAGAATATGTTCAACAGGGTTTATTCAAACCCGGGCTTTGCCGGACTCAATGAAGGAATCTGTGTTACCGGACTGGTAAGGCAGCAATGGGCAGGCTTCGAAGATTATGAAGGTGAAAAAGTCGGCCCGCAAACCTTCCTTGTCAGCATTGATGCCCCGGTGAGGATTATCCGCGGCGGCTTATCAGCACTGGTGATGCAAGACCAGATCGGGTTCACCAAAACCACAACGCTGCGTCTGGGCTATTCATTTATACAAAAAATTGGTTTTGGCAATCTCGGTATTGGAGCACATATCGGGTTTAATAACCGGGTAATGGATTTCTCTAAATTCAAAGCGGTCGATTCAAACGACCCATTGCTCAGAGCAGTAACAGGCGAAGAAAATGAGATTCTTATCGATGCTTCCGTTGGTGTGGCTTACCAGGTACCCGATCATTATTATTTCGGGTTTTCGGTTAACCAGGTATTGGAAACCAAAGGCCAGGAACTGGCCAACTGGACCACGAACGTGGACAGCGCCGGGAGCCAGAGTTTTTTATACAAGATGACGCTCGACCGTACTTTTTACCTGCAGGGAGGATATGAAATCGGGTTCAGAAACAATCCGAACTTCGCAATTTTGCCCTCGGCAATGATAAAATTTAATCAAGCATCGGTGCAGCTGGATGTCGCGGCATTACTGGAATACAAAGAAAAATTCTGGGGTGGATTGAATTACAGATTTCAGGATGCTGTATCCATTATCGCCGGATTACAGTATAAGAACTTTAAAATAGGTTACTCATATGATATAACCACCTCCAAACTCGGATTAACCAATACGGCAGGGAGCCACGAAGTAATGTTGAAATATTGCTTTAAAATAGAAGCCGAAAAAGGACGTAAAAGTTACAGAAATACGCGCTTTCTGTAATGGTGAAAAAAATCGCGTTGGGGTGTTTGTATTTATTTTATTTTTGGACACTTTAAATAATATTTGTAAAACTCGTTCGTTAGCTACATAATCAACAATTATAACAGTATGAAAAAGTTTCCGTTCTACCTGGCACTACTGATCGCAATGATCATTCTTGACAGCTGCAGCAACTCAGGCAATGGGGAACTCGTCGGAGTCAGACAAAAATCAAAGAATTTTTACCAGCCAGACCCATATGGAATGGTATTCGTGCCCCAGGGTAGTTTTACCATGGGTACAGGAGATCAGGACTTTCTTTACAGTCAGCTCCACCAGCCCAAAACTGTTTCTGTAGCATCCTATTACATGGATGAAACCGAAATCACGAATAACGAATACCGTCAGTTCGTATACTGGGTAAGGGATTCAATAGCGCGCTGGATGCTTTATGATAATGGAATTACCGATCCCGCTTATATCCGTACCGAAACAAAAAACGGGAATATCATCGACCCACCCGTGGTTAACTGGAGAGAAGATATACCCTGGGATACCGACGATCAGGCCATTAAAGATGCGCTCGAAGACATGTATCTTCCCGAACATGAAAGATATTTCAGGAGAAAAGAAATTGATACAAGAAAGCTTTTTTATGAATATTACTGGGTCGACCTGCAGGCAGCCGCACAAAAAGACTGGTCGGAAGATGGCAATACCGAAAATGCAGGATTTGCCAACCGGCCTCAGGGGATGAGAGACCGCTCGGTTTATGTTCGCAAGGAACTTATTAATGTATACCCTGACACCCTTTGCTGGATCCACGATTATACATACTCCTATAACGATCCGATGACGGAAAAATATTTCCATCATATTGCTTTCGACAATTATCCGGTTGTTGGAGTGAACTGGGCCCAGGCCAGAGCCTTTTGTGTATGGCGGACAGAGTTGAAGAATGCATATTTACGGAATGAAAAAAACAGTGCCAGCGTAGCTGAATTCCGCCTGCCAACCGAAACAGAATGGGAATGGGCTGCACGCGGTGGATATGAAAACAGTCCCTACCCCTGGGGAGGTCCATATATCAGAAATGATAAAGGATGTATCCTGGCCAACTTCAAACCGGTGCGCGGGAATTATATTGCTGATGGAGGCCTTCGAACAGTTATCGTTGCCCATTATCCACCTAACAGGTGGGGCCTTTACGATATGTCGGGGAATGTCGCTGAATGGACCATCAGTGCTTTCGACCCTGCATCATACAACTTTACATGGGACATGAACCCGAATTATACTTACAATGCCAAAGTCGACGACCCTCCTGCCATGAAAAGAAAAGTGGTAAAAGGCGGATCATGGAAAGATGTGGCATATTACCTGCAGGTACAACACAGGGCCTATGAATATCAGGATACAGCAAAATCCTATATTGGCTTCCGTACCGTACAACCGTTCCTTGGCAGAAATAAGGGTGATAACCCTTCCAAGGCTTCACGCGTATACAATTAAGATAAATAAACAACTAAATCCAAGACATTCACTAACTAAATCAAATTAATCATGCGTTTAAATAACATTGTTCGGACCAGGGGCTTCAGAAACTTCATGGCCAAACTGTATGGATTAGGAGCAGCCGTGGTAATCCTTGGCGCCCTGTTTAAGATCAATCACTATGCAGGTGCTGATATTATGCTGATCATAGGACTGGGAACCGAATCCCTGATCTTTTTCTTTTCAGCTTTTGAGCCGCCGCACGTGGAGCCGGACTGGAGCCTGGTATATCCTGAATTAGCAGGGATGTATCACGAGAGTGGTGAAGGCCATAAAAAGCCAACGCAAGAGCTTGACGACCTGCTCTCAGAAGCCAAGATCGGCCCCGAGTTGATCGCAAGCCTGGGAACCGGGCTTAAAAAAATGAGCGATAATGCTTCAAGATTGGCAGATATTACCGATGCCGCTTCAGTTACCAATGAATATGTTAGCAATGTTAAAGGCGCATCTGCTTCTGTATCTGAATTGAACCAATCATACAAAAACACGGCCGAAGCCCTCAAAAAAGACGCCAGCTCCTCAGAAGAATACCTGAGAAGCATTAAATCCGCTTCTGATGGTGCCAGCAGTCTTTCCGAATCATACACCAAAGCTGCTCAAAGCCTCATCAGGGAAATGGAAGTCACCAACGATTTTACTGCAGGGATCAAGGCAGCTACCGAATCAGCCAATACACTTGCCGAGAAATACAAACAATCAGCACAAACCATCGCAGAATCATCCAAGGCTATCGACTTTACCTCAAGCGACAGCGCTGCCTATACCGAAGAACTGAAACGGATATCAAACAACCTTTCGGCCCTTAATGCTGCCTATGAATTGCAGTTGCAGGCAACAAACAAACAGGTTGAATCAGCTGCCTCGATACAGCAAACCTTCGAAAGGTATCTGGAAAACCTCGGTACTTCAAGCGAGAAGACACTTGCCTACCAGCAACAACTGGATACCCTCACAAACAGGGTTGCCCAGCTCAATAAAGTGTATGGCAATATGCTCAGTGCAATGAGTACAAATCCAAATGCATAGCATTATTTTATGCCACAAGTATTAACCATTGAGCTAAACAAAACTTAAAATACAAACAATATGGCTGGATATAAGGAAACCCCACGGCAGAAAATGATCGCGATGATGTATCTCGTACTCACCGCTCTGCTGGCATTGAACGTTTCCAAGCAGATCCTCGACGCATTTCTCGTGGTGAACGAAAGTATGATCACCACCAATGAGATCGTCCACAACAAGATCGGAACCGTTTATAGTCAGTTCGCCAAGCAATACAGCTTGAACCCTGCCAAAGTCGGTGAGCATTTTGATAAGGCAAAGCTCGCCAGGGAACACAGCGAAGAATTGATCAGATATATAGAAAACCTCATGCTCGATATGGTAGCCTATTCAGAAAGAGATGACTCTCTGTATGTGGTGCAAAACTATTATACCGTCGAGCAGATACCGGATCCGCTAAACAGGCAGAAAACAGTCAATAAATTTACGCTGAACCTTCAAAAAGTGCCAACAAAAGATAAATTCGACCGTACCACTACTTATTTTATTACCCAGGGCAGAGCAGAAGTCCTGAGAGAAAAGATCGAAGCTTACAAGAATAAAATGGAAGAGCTTATCCCCGAGGAATACAGGCACAGGATAGAGATGGGATTGAGCACGACTGATGATTATCGCGATGCCGATGGCAATTCCCAGACATGGGAAATGCACCATTTCTACCATACCATCCTCGCTGCCGATGTAACGATCCTGAATAAGATCATTGCCGAAGTGCAAACAACCGAATTTGATGTGATATCAGAACTATTCAGCGAAATCACACTTTCCGACTATAAATTCGATGATGTAACAGCGAAGATCATCCCAAAAACATCATATGTGATCCAGGGACAAAAGTACGAAGCTGAGGTCCTGGTTGCAGCATACGACACCAAACAGAACCCTGAAGTTTTCGTGCTGCAGGGAGCCGACGAGATCAATGACGCCAACATCAGCAGAGCCACAAAAATTGATGGCACCGATGGCACAGTAAAACTCGAATGGGATGCCAACAGGGAAGGAATGCACAAGTTTGCAGGTATTATCGAAATAAAAAGCCCCGAAGGGGAAACAGAACGTTATCCGTTTGTTCACGAATATATCGTTGCGCCACCATCGCTCACCGTGGCTGCAAAAAAAATGAATGTCTTTTATCGCGACGTGGATAACCCTGTGTCGATCTCAGTACCCGGTATTGCAAAAGAAATGATCAGGCCTTCGATCTCGGCCGGCACCATAAAACCCGATCCGGTTGACCGGGGCGACTGGATCGTGCGCGTACCAAAGAGTGTTAGTAGCGTTACCGTTGGCGCAATGGCTGAATATGAAGGAAAAATGATGAACATGGGATCGTTCGAATTCAGGGTAAAACGTGTACCTGATCCCGTAGCAGAAATTGCCGGTATGACCGAAGGAACCATTAACAGAAACACCCTGCTGGCAGCCAATGCGATCATTCCGGTGATGAAAGATTTCGATTTCGACCTTAACTTCCTCATTACAAGCTTCACCATGGGAACCATGATCAATGGCGACTGGGTGCCGAAGCGTGCCGGAGGAAACCAGTTTACCTCTGAAATGCAGGATATTATCAGAAACTCAAGAAGGGGACAAAAGTTCTTCTTCGAAAACATCCAGGCCGCAGGCCCCGATGGATCAAAACGTACCCTGGGTACAATTAACTTAACAATTGAATAACACAGAAACATAAAAATAATGAAAAAGCTAATCATCATCCTGGGAGTTGTGGCCATGCTTACCGGCCTTGGTGCCGGAAAAGCAAATGCCCAGATCCTCGACAGTCCTCCTGTTGATGGGCTATTTGAGGATGCAGGAGGCTTCATGAACACTGAACCGGTAGCCTTTCCAAAGCTCAGAAAAGCCGATCTTATGTGGGAAAAACGCATCTGGCGTGAAATCGATTTCAGGGAAAAGATCAATCATTACTTCTACTACCCTATCGATCCGCATAACCACTGGAAAAGTTTTATGACCATCATCATGGACGGCCTGAAAGAGGGTACGATCACAGCTTACGATATTTCGGCAACCGACGAATTCCTCGTACCACTCACCTTTCAGGAAGTCATCGCCCGACAGGTCGACACATCCTATCAGACACTCCAGCGGCCTTATCCGCCCTACGACGAGTTTGATACGATCATCTACACGGACTTCGACCCTACGAAAGTAATGCGGCTGAGGATAAAGGAAGACTGGTACTTCGACAAACAACGCTCGCAGATGATGGTGAGGATCATTGGGCTCTGCCCCGTTATGGTTAAAGAAGTTGATGAGGTTGAAAGAAGGCAAGCATTGTTCTGGGTATATTTCCCTGAAGCAAGGGAGATCTTTTCCAAAGCATTGATATATAACCGTTATAATGATGCCATGAGGCTTACCTATGATGATGCTTTCTGGAAACGGATGTTCAACAGTTACATCTATAAAGAATCCAACGTATACGACCGGCGTATCTCTGACTATGCCACCGGCGTAGATGCCTTATACGAATCTGAAAGGATCAAAAACGAGATCTTTGAATTCGAACACGATCTTTGGGAATTTTAAAAAAAATACTCCGCCGCAAGCGGAGTTTTTTTTTGCTCCCCGGATCAATTATTCGCTTTTGCATGTAATTATCAAGGATACCACCAGGGTTTTTATGCCTATATTTGTCTTAACAAAATATTCGCATGTCATCCACATTTCTCGATACCTCCATTGAATATCTCAAGGGCGTTGGTCCCAAGCGGGCAGCCCTGCTGAAGGCCGAGATCAATGTGCACACCTTCGGCGACCTCTTGCAATATTTTCCCTTTCGCTATATCGACAAAAGCAAGATCCACAAAATTGCCGGGATCAATTCCGATCTGGCCTATGTGCAGTTACGTGGAACCATCAGCAACTTAAAAGCTATTGGCAAGCCCCGTACCCAGCGTGTAACTGCAATCCTAAGCGACGAAAGCGGACAGATAGAACTTATCTGGTTCAAAGGATTTAAGTGGCTTGAAGGAAGATTTAAGCCCGGAGTGGAATACCTGGTTTTTGGCAAACCAGCTGAATATAATCAACGCTATAACATCGCCCACCCCGAAGTGGATCTGCCCACCGGGGAGGCAACCGAACTCGAGCAGGGTCTTCAGGGCCACTACAGTTGCACTGAAAAACTTCGCACACGGGGCCTCTCAAGCCGGAACATCAGTAAGCTGATACGCACACTGCTGATAAAAGCACAGGGAAACATTCCCGAAACGCTTTCACCCGGGATCATGAATAAGCTTGGCCTTATCGACCGCGAGACAGCATTTCAGCATATCCACTTTCCTAAAAATGATAACCTGCTTAAAAAAGCCCGGGCGAGGCTCAAGTTCGAGGAATTATTTTTTATCCAGTTGCGGCTGATCAAACAACGCATCGGCCGCAAGGAAGAAGTGGCAGGCCATAGCTTTTTAAGGGTCGGTGAATATACCAACGCCTTTTACAAAAAACACCTCACCTTCACCCTCACTGAAGCCCAGAAAAGGGTTACACGTGAGATCCGCCAGGATCTGGGATCAGGCAAACAAATGAACAGGCTGCTGCAGGGCGACGTGGGCAGCGGCAAAACACTGGTTGCACTGATGTCCATGCTTATTGCGCTCGACAATGGCTATCAGGCCTGTATGATGGCCCCCACAGAAATTCTTGCCAGCCAGCATTATGCTACCATCAGCAGCATGACCGCCCCCCTCAAACTAAAAGTAGAACTGCTGACAGGCTCTACACGTGCAGCAAAGCGGCGCACAATTCATGAGCAACTGCTCAACGGAGAGCTGCACATCCTTATCGGCACCCATGCCCTGCTCGAGGAAGAAGTACAGTTTCAAAACCTCGGACTGGTAGTGATCGATGAGCAGCACCGCTTTGGGGTGGCCCAACGGGCCCGCCTGTACTACAAGAATACCATTCCACCGCATATCCTCGTGATGACAGCAACACCCATCCCGCGAACCCTGGCCATGACCCTTTATGGCGACCTCGACTTTTCGGTGATCGATGAATTGCCTCCAGGTCGCAAACCAGTGAAAACATACCATTATACCGATGCTAAACGTCTCAGGCTTTTTGGGTTTATGAAAGAGCAGATCGCCCTGGGAAGGCAAATTTATGTGGTATATCCGCTCATAAAAGAATCGGAAAAGCTCGACCTTAAAGACCTGATGGATGGCTATGAAAGCATAAGCAGGGCCTTTCCTCTGCCACAATACCCCATCAGCATCGTGCATGGCAAGCTCAGGCAGGATGCCAAGGACTATGAAATGAACCGCTTCATCAAAGGCGAGACCAAGATCATGGTGGCTACTACTGTTATTGAAGTGGGTGTCGACATCCCGAATGCCTCAGTAATGGTGATCGAAAATGCCGAACGCTTCGGCTTGTCGCAACTGCATCAGCTCCGCGGCCGCGTGGGCAGGGGTGCCGACCAGTCGTACTGCATCCTGATGTCGGGCTATAAGCTTACCGCAGAAGCCCGTACACGGCTAAAAACCATGACCGAAACTACCGACGGCTTTCGTATTGCCGAAACCGATCTCAGGCTGCGTGGTCCGGGCGATCTGGCCGGAACACAGCAAAGCGGCATCGTCGACCTGAAAATTGCCAATCTCCTGCAGGACGAAAAAATCCTGAAATTTGCACGCAACCTGGCGACGGAAATACTCGAAAACGACCCCAAACTTGAATTACCGGAAAATAAACTGCTGGCAAAAACCTTGAACGAGCTTAATAAAAACCAACCCAATTGGGGCAGCATTAGTTAAAAAAGGGAAAATCCTTACCTTTACCAACCGAAAATCATGAATTTATATTCTATGCCTTGCATTGAATAAACAATTGTAAATCAACATAGCGGGTAACACCGGATAAAAACGATCAGGATGAAGGTTTCTTATAACTGGCTGAAACGATATATCGACATCGACCTGAAAGCAGAAGAACTCGGCGAATTGCTGACAGCTTCGGGGCTTGAAGTTGAAGGTATTGAACATTTCCAATCGGTAAAAGGAGGTTTGAAGGATATTGTGATCGGCGAAGTGCTTACATGCACAAAGCATCCCAATGCCGACAAGCTTAGCATCACAACCGTAAACATTGGAGAAGGCGATCCACTGCCCATCGTTTGCGGGGCACCCAACGTTGCTGCCGGCCAGAAGGTTATTGTGGCTAAAGTGGGAACTACGCTCTATCAGGGTGAGCAGTCGTTTACGATCAAAAAAGCCAGCATCCGCGGGGAAGAATCTGAAGGGATGATATGTGCCGAAGATGAAGTGGGCCTGGGCAGCTCGCACGATGGGATCATGGTGCTGGATCATGAAGCCGTTCCGGGCACACCGGCAAAGGAATACTTTAACATTACCGAAGATGTGGTGTTCGAGATCGGGCTTACGCCCAACCGCACTGATGCCACTTCACATATCGGCATCGCCAGGGATATCATGGCCGTGCTCAACAGTAAAAAAGGAAAACGACATAAAAAACTGAATCTTCCAGCGGTTGATGATTTCAGTGCTCCCGACAAAAAAGCCGAAATCCCTGTCATCATCGAAGATACAGAAGCCTGTCCACGTTTCAGCGGACTTACGATAAGTGGAGTAAAGGTTGGCGAATCCCCTGCCTGGATGCGTAACCTGCTCAAAGCCGTTGGGATACGCCCGATCAACAACATCGTCGACATTACCAACTTCGTACTCATGGAAACAGGGCAACCATTGCATGCTTACGATACCGCTGCCATTGAAGGAGGCAAAGTAGTGGTAAGAAAGGCGCAGCAGGCTGAAAAATTTGTTACACTCGATGAAATAGAACGTGAACTGAAGCCCAACGATCTGATGATCTGCAATGCTTCGGCAGGGATGTGCATGGCAGGAGTATTTGGCGGCGAAAAGTCGGGCGTAACCGAAAAAACAAGCAGTATCTTCCTCGAAAGTGCATTTTTCGACCCCGCCACCATACGCAAAACTGCAAAAGATCACGGTCTGGCAACCGATGCATCTTTCCGCTTTGAACGCGGTGCCGACATCAACAATACCCTCTACGCCATGAAAAGGGCTACCCTGCTCATCTGCGAGATCGCCGGCGGAAAGATCTCGTCGGAAGTAATTGATATTTACCCAAAAAAGTCAGAGGGCTGGATCGTAGACGTAAAATACAGCAACATCAACAAGCTTATCGGGCAGGAGATCAACACGCAAGTGGTGGAGAACATCCTTGCCGACCTCGACATCAGTATCATTGAAAAGTCGGGCGAAAAGATGAAACTGAAAGTACCCACCTACCGTTACGATGTTCGCCGCGAAGCAGATATCATTGAAGAAATATTGCGCATTTACGGCTATAATAATATCGACTTCCCTGAGGGAATACGCTCTTCGCTGGCACACCACCCGCAACCCGATCCCGACCAGCTTCAGAATAAGCTGGCCGACCTGCTGACAGGCCTGGGCTTTAGTGAAACCATGAACAACTCCCTCACACGCTCGGCCTATGCTGCAAAATACGATGCCATTAACGCTAAAAATACTGTCATCCTCGAAAACCCTCTCAGCCAGGACCTTGATGCCATGCGGCAAAGCCTGCTGTTTGGTGGTCTTGAAAATATTCTGTTCAATCAAAACCGCAAAGTAAGCGACCTCCGCTTTTTCGAATTCGGGAACATTTATTCGAAAGATCCATCAAAGACCAGGGAAAACAGCCTTTCGCAATACCATGAAGAAAAGAGGCTGGCCCTTTTCATCTGCGGCAAAAAACATGCGGAAAGCTGGAACACAGGCAATGAAAATGCCGATTTCTTTCTGCTGAAATCCGTTGTGGAAAATATTTTAAAAAAACTTGGCGCTGAAATGGAAACGCTCGAAATAATACCAACCGGGCCTGAAGTGTTTGGTCAGGGCATCAGCTACCAAAAAGGAAACAAAACCATCGTTTCGCTGGGCATCATCAGCGATCAGCTCAAAAAAGGATTCGACATCCAGCAGGAAGTGTTCTACGCCGATTTCTCCTGGGCCATGATCATGAAGCTTGCCCGCAAGGCGAAGATCGTCGCCAGGCCTGTACCCCGCTACCCTGCCGTAAGACGCGATCTGGCCCTGCTTATCGATGAAGACGTAACCTTCGGCCAGATCCGCGACCTGGCAAAACAAACAGAACGTAAGCTCCTCAAATCAGTTGGATTGTTTGATGTTTATGAAGGAGAAAAGATCAGTGCCCACAAAAAATCCTACGCTGTTAGTTTCACTTTCAGGGATGAAGACAGAACCCTCACCGACAAAGTTATCGACAAAAGCATGAAACGCCTTATTACAGCATTTGAAAAAGAATTGGGAGCCAGTATACGTTAAGCATTCATTATTGATCGGAAATTGTTGTTTATTTTCGAAACACCAATTCCTTTCTCCCAAAGTCTTTTTAGAAATTTCCTTCATTTTTCGTACATTTGCATATCTAAAACAAGCCAATCACGTTATAAACAGGCAGTAGGAACCGAGAGATGGATGTTCAAAGCATAAAACTACGTTTCGGGATCATTGGCAATTCGCCATTGCTTAACCGTGCCATTGATATTGCCAGCCAGGTAGCCCCTACCGATCTTACGGTACTTATTAGCGGGGAAAGCGGCGTGGGTAAGGAAGCATTCCCCAAGATCATCCACCAGCAGAGCTCCCGCAAGCATGGGCCTTACATTGCTGTAAATTGTGGTGCCATCCCCGAAGGTACGATCGACTCTGAACTGTTCGGGCACGAAAAAGGCTCTTTCACCGGAGCCCATGAAGCGCGAAAAGGCTATTTCGAAGTTGTAAACGGCGGAACCATTTTCCTTGATGAAGTGGCCGAATTACCGCTGTCGACCCAGGTAAGGCTGCTCAGGGTGCTGGAAAGTGGCGAATTTATGAAAGTAGGATCATCGAAGGTAATCAAAACAGATGTGCGTGTGGTGGCAGCCACGAACATTAACATCCCCGAGGCCATCCGCGATGGCAAGTTCAGACAGGATCTTTATTACCGCCTGAACACTGTACCGATATACATCCCGCCCCTGCGCGACCGTAAGGAAGATATCTATTTGCTCTTTCGCAAATTTGCCACCGACTTTGCCGAAAAATACCGCATGCCGGTGATACAGCTCGATGATGAAGCACAACGCCTGCTGGAAGAATATCGCTGGCAGGGAAACGTGCGACAACTGAAAAACATCACCGAACAGATCTCGATCATAGAAGAGAACAGGAATGTTGATGCCACTACCCTGAAGCGGTACCTGCCTTCAGGCAACTTCAATGAATTGCCGATCCTTTATAAGAAAGAAGGGGGCGATAAAGAATTCTCCGAGCGCGACCTGCTGTATAAGGTACTCTTCGACATGAAGAAAGATATCCATGACCTGAAAAAGGTTGTAAGCGGCATTACACGAGAGGGAGGCTTTAGCAGCGAACTTGCAAAGCGCGAAGCTTTGCTGGTCGATCAACTGGACGAAGACCTTGAAGACCTCGAAGAGATCCAGGATAAGATCGAAATACATCATGCCAACAATAAAAACCAGTTTGATGACGCTATCCATGAATCTGAAGTGATAGAAGAGCCCCTGTCGCTGCAGGAAAAAGAGATCGACATGATACGGAAAGCACTGAAGCGCCATAACGGGAAACGAAAAAATGCCGCAAAAGAGCTGGGCATCTCCGAACGGACGCTCTACCGCAAGATCAAAGAATTTAATATCGAATAAAGTGGGCACGAAAACATATCATATGCTGTTCAGGCGCTCTGCTACCCTCTTTGGGCTGATCGTGATCATCACCGCCATATGCGGATGCGGAACCTATTCGTTTACAGGGGCATCAATATCGCCCGAAACGAAAACCATCTCCATTGAGCGCTTCCCAAACAATGCGCTCACGGTTGAGCCCACGCTGAGCCAGCGGTTTACCGATGCACTCAGGGATAAGTTTGCCAATGAGACCAATCTGGCCATTATTAACAAAGGCGGTGATCTGCAAATAGATGGTGCCATTATTGGCTACAGAACCAGTCCCGTAGCCATACAGGGAAACGAAACGGCAGCCCTCAACAGGCTTACCATCAGCGTACAGGTAAACTTTGTGAATACACTCGATAACAGTAAAAGCTATAAAACGAATTTCACCCGTTTTGAAGATTATCCGAGTTCGCAAAATCTTAACGATGTGCAGGAAACACTGATCGACCAGATTAATGAAATGCTCATCCAGGATATCTTCGAAAAAGCAGTTGTAAACTGGTAATAGAAATAAGCATGGATCCACAGGAATTCATTACATACCTGAATGATCCCAACAGGCTTGGGAAACACAGCCTTGCCGACATCGAAAGCCTGGCGGGTGAGTTTCCATATTGCCAGAGTCTGCGTATTCTTTACCTGCTTAACCTGCGCATGACCAATCAGGTAATGTTCAGCGAACAGCTTAAAACCACCGCCGCATATATTGCCGACAGAAAACGATTGAGAGAACTGGTTGCGATACTGAATGATGAACACCTGCGTAAGGAGCACGAGAGCAAAGAGCAGGAAACTGTGAAGGATAAAAGTGAGTTGGAAGAACCAGCGGATGTTGACCAGCAAGCCGAATCCAGTTATCATGAACAAAATCCTGTTGATCAGAAAAAACCCGAACCTATCGTTCCGGTGATCGAGCAGGATGAGGAAGCACGCCTGCTGGCGTTAAAAAAGATCGTGGAAGAGCGCCTCAGCGAGATCACTAAAGAAAAAAAGAAATCAGATGAAACAACTACACCGGATGAAACCGGTGAGAAGCAATTGTCGAAAGAAGAGATCATCAATAAGTTTATTGAAGAGGAACCGACGATCAGCAGGCCGAAAACCGATTTCTTTGATCCGGTGAAGGTGGCCAGGAAAAGTCAGATAGATACCGACGGGCTCGTGAGCGAAACCCTGGCGCGCATACACATACATCAGGGCAATATTGAAAAAGCCATTGAAATATATCGTAAATTAAGTTTGAAATTCCCGGAAAAAAGTAGTTACTTTGCAGCCCAAATTGAAAAAATCAATACTGAAAACTAAAAAATTAATACAATGGGTTTATATATTCTCGTATCCGTTCTAATTCTCATGGTGAGCGCACTGATCATCCTCGTAGTGCTTGTACAAAATAGCAAGGGTGGCGGCCTGGCCTCGAATTTTTCGAGCTCAAATCAGTACATGGGCGTGCGAAAAACAGCCGATTTCCTTGAAAAATCAACCTGGACACTGGCCATCATCCTTTTGGTACTCAGCCTGGCATCAATCTTCGTAATTCCCAAGACCGGCATCAGGGGAAACAGGGTTACCCAGATCGAAGACCGGGCAGGACAGCCATTACCGGTACCAACCTCACCGGCTCCGGGTCAGCAACAAGAGCCCCTGCAACAACCGCAGCAACAACCTGAATAAGCCCGGTTACAAAATATTAAGAGATAAAAATGTCAGAATGTCATATTATTCTGACATTTTTTTTTGATTTCAACTTTGGCACAAAATATGACATGAAAAAGTTGAACGTTTTGATAACATTTGTTTAAACAATAAAAAACAAGCTAAAAATGGCAAAATTGAACATTAAACCCTTAGCAGACAGGGTGATCATTGAGCCTTCTGCTGCAGAAGAAAAAACAGCCGGTGGCATCATCATTCCCGATACCGCCAAGGAAAAACCCCAAAAAGGTGTCGTTGTTGCGGTAGGCCCCGGTAAAAAGGACGAACCCCTTACCGTAAAAGAAGGAGATAAGGTATTGTACGGAAAGTATTCAGGCACGGAGATCAACTTCGGCGATAAAGAATACCTGATCATGCGTGAAAGCGACATCGTCGCCATTATTTAACAAATTAATTCTAAAAAAAAATAACCTCTTAAATTTATAGAACTATGGCTAAAGATATCATTTTTGACCTTAAGGCCAGGGACGGACTGAAAAAGGGTGTTGATGCACTCTCAAACGCAGTGAAGGTTACCCTCGGACCAAAAGGACGTAATGTCATCATTGAAAAATCATTCGGCTCACCTTTGATCACCAAGGATGGTGTAACCGTGGCAAAAGAGATCGAACTGGAAGACGGCGTCGAAAATATGGGCGCCCAAATGGTTAAGGAAGTGGCTTCAAAAACCAACGACCTTGCCGGTGACGGAACCACTACAGCAACAGTGCTGGCGCAGGCTATTGTTACCACAGGGCTGAAAAACGTTACTGCCGGTGCCAACCCGATGGACCTGAAAAGGGGCATCGACAAAGCTGTTACCGCTATTATCGAAAACCTGAAGAAACAAACCAGGGAAATTGGCGACAACAGCGAAAAGATCGAACAGGTAGCATCTGTTTCTGCCAATAACGACAGCATGATCGGCAAACTTATTGCCGAAGCCATGAGCAAGGTGAAGAAAGAAGGTGTGATCACCATCGAAGAAGCAAAGAGCATCGAAACTTATGTTGATGTTGTAGAAGGTATGCAGTTTGACCGTGGCTATATCTCACCCTATTTTGTTACCGATACCGAAAAAATGGAAGCCGTATATGAGAGTCCCTACATCCTCATTTACGACAAAAAGATCTCTGTGATGAAAGACCTGCTGCCCATCCTCGAAAAAGCAGCACAAAGCGGCAAGCCGCTCATTATTATTGCTGAAGATATTGATGGAGAAGCACTTGCTACCCTTGTTGTGAATAAGATCAGGGGATCGCTGAAGGTAGCCGCTGTAAAAGCCCCGGGCTTTGGCGACAGGAGAAAAGAGATGCTTGAGGATATCGCCATACTTACAGGCGGAACTGTGATCTCGGAAGAGAAAGGATACAAACTCGAAGATGCCGACCTTTCATATCTCGGCGAAGCCGAAAAAGTGTCGATCGATAAAGAAAATACCACCATCGTAAGCGGAAAAGGCGAAAAAGAAGCTATTGCAGCAAGGGTGAAGATGATCAAATCACAGATCGAAACCACAACATCCGACTACGACAAGGAAAAACTACAGGAAAGGCTTGCAAAGCTGGCCGGTGGTGTTGCCGTAATCTATGTTGGAGCCGCCAGCGAAATGGAAATGAAAGAAAGGAAAGACCGTTTCGACGATGCCCTCAATGCAACCAGGGCAGCCATAGAAGAAGGCATTATCCCCGGTGGAGGTGTGGCATATATCAGGGCCGTTGATGCTCTCAACGGACTACAAGCCGATAACGAGGACGAAGAAACCGGTATCGCAATTATCAGGCGCGCACTTGAGGAACCGCTCCGCCAGATCGTGGAAAATGCCGGCATGGAAGGTTCTGTCGTTGTACAAAAAGTAAGAGAAGGAAAAGACGATTTCGGCTTTAATGCCCGCACCGAAGTATACGAAAACCTGCTTAGCTCAGGCGTTATCGACCCCACCAAGGTGGCCAGGGTAGCCCTCGAAAATGCAGCTTCAGTTGCCGGTATGCTCCTCACTACCGAGTGTGTACTCACTGAACATAAAGACGAAAATGCTCCGTCAGGACCCCAAATGCCAGGTGGCATGGGTGGTGGAATGCCGGGCATGATGTAATATTTATAATCGGATTCGATATACGAAATTCTGATTTTACCCTTTATGAGGGAGATTTAAAGGGGTTAAACACCCGGAATATTAAGGCCTGTAATTTTGCAGGCCTTTTTTTATCTTTACGGAATAATATTTGTTTATCATATTAAGTTAAGCAAAGAACCAACAACATGAAAAACATAATCACATCTTTAGCAGCAATATTGGCAGTATCTATGATTTACGCACAAACGTTACCTGCCGACTCCATCCCTGTTGATCCCAACACCAAACTGATCACTTTTCGTGAGGTGGTGGAGGAAAAAGGCGATAAGCAGGAACTTTTTAACCGCGCCAGCGAATGGCTGAACCATTTTTTTGAACAACCGGTATACGTAACCAATGTGCGGGATGCCGCCTCAGGAGTGATCAAGGGTAAACATCAATTTGAGATTTTTTATGAGGAGGATGACGTAAAAAAGCGTGCCGGCATGATAAAATATTACTTTGCCATCGAATGCCGCGACGGACGCTACCGCTATACACTCGACAACTTTGTGCTTACGCAGGCATCACGTTATCCGTGCGAGAAATGGCTCGACACAAGCCACCGCGACTATAATGAGCAGTGGCCGCTCTACCTCGAACAAATACGCAGCTATGCCATCGACAACTTCGTAGCCTCACTCAAGGAATATATGGTGCCACAGGAAGTGGTAGAAGAAGAGGAATGGTAGCAGGATATAACTTTATTGACATCCCGTATTCAGCATGCTGTGCATGATTTTCCCAATACCTGACAATCAGGCCCGACAAATCAGTATTTAAGCGAATTTCCGTAATTTTGCACGCACTATGCAAAAACAACAGATCAGGAAAGGTTTTTCCAAACTCAATAAAGCACAAAAGATCGACCTTACAGCCAGCTACTTTGAAAACCCGGCAAAGGCGGCACAGGAACTGAAATCGTTCTGGCACCAGGATCCCGAATTACAAAAACGCCTGGATGAATTTGCCGAAAACACCATCTCCAATTACTTCTTCCCCTATGGTATTGCACCAAATTTCGTGATCAACGGAAATATGTACCTGGTGCCCATGGTCATCGAAGAAAGCTCTGTGATCGCGGCTGCCTCCAACGCGGCCAAGTTCTGGTCGGAGCGGGGCGGCTTCCATGCCGAAGTAGTAAGCACAAAAAAGATCGGACAAGTGCACTTCATCTGGGAAGGCAATGCTGAGTTGCTTCACTCCGCCATGCCCGATATTCGCGAAAAGCTCATCACTGAAACACAAAACATTACAAAAAATATGCGCGGGCGCGGAGGCGGTATCCTCAGTATCGAGCTGATCGACATGAGCACGAAACTCGAAAATTATTACCAGTTAAAAGCAGAGTTTGAGACCGTTGACAGTATGGGAGCCAACTTCATCAACTCCTGCCTTGAAGAGTTCGCTCAGCAACTCAAGCGATTCCTGAAGGAAGACCCGCGTTTTACCGGACGATCAAGCGACTGCGAGATCGTAATGGCCATTCTCTCCAATTATACGCCCGAATGCCTTGTAAAAACATGGGTAGAATGCGATATCAGCGAATTTGAAGAAGTAGACCGCAACCTCAGCGCACAGCAATTCGCCGAAAAGTTTGAACGCGCAGTGCGCATCGCACAGCAAGATATATACCGGGCCACGACCCACAATAAAGGCATCATGAATGGTATTGATGCCGTAGTGCTGGCTACCGGCAACGACTTCCGGGCCATTGAAGCCTCCGCGCATACCTATGCCGCCAGAAAAGGCCGCTATACCTCGCTTACCGACATCTCGCTAGATAACAACAGGTTCAGATATGAGCTCAACGTACCCCTGGCACTGGGCACTGTGGGCGGGCTTACATCCCTCCATCCGCTAGCCGGATTTTCGCTCGAACTGCTCAATAATCCCGGGGCCGAACAGCTTATGATGATTGCCGCAACAGCAGGACTGGCCAACAACTTCAGCGCGCTGAAATCATTAACCACCAAAGGCATACAGGTTGGGCATATGAAGATGCACCTGTACAATATCCTTAACCATATCGGGGTAACCACCGACGAGAAAGAAAAAGTGGTAGAATATTTCAAAGATAAAAAAGTGTCGTTCAGTCACGTAAAAGAACTCGTATCGAGCATCAGGAAAAAAAATACCTAAACACGCAGCATTGGGCCACAAACACTTCTATTCAAATGGAAAATTGCTGATCACAGGTGAATACCTGGTGATAAAGGGAGCCCTGGCCCTGGCGGTGCCATGCGCAATGGGTCAGGAGATGATCGTGAAAATTGAACAAGGAACCTGCCTTGATCCTTCAGCAGATAAACCAATTGTCAACCCTAAACCAAGCGAAGAGCAGAATCCGGAATACAAGGATAAAGGAAGCATTCGCTGGAAAAGCTTTTACGATAAAAAATGCTGGTTCGACGCTACTTTTATGCTTCCCGGTCTGGAGGTAGTGACTGCATCAAATAACAGAACGGCAGCATATGTTCAAAAGCTGATGATCGAAGCCATAAAGCTAAACCCCGAAAATATTGATGAACAATCACACTACCTTATAGAAAATCTACTGGAATTCAGTCCCGACTGGGGCCTGGGAAGCAGTTCAAGCCTGATCAGCAATATTGCTGCATGGTTCGGCATTGATACATACACCCTTTATGGAAAACTGCATAAAGGTAGTGCATACGACATTGCATGTGCCAGGGCAAAGGGCCCCATCTGGTACAGCAAATTACCGGGCCAACCCGTCATCCGGCATATCGATTTCAATCCGGGATTTGCTTATAATCTGGCCTTTGTATATTCAGGACAGAAGCAGGACTCTGAGCTTAGCGTGGGCAGTTTCCTCGAAAACATTATCGTCAATGCAGAAGATATAGAACGCATATCAGCGATCAGCCAGGCACTTCCAATGGCAAAAACCCTCCGCAAATTTGACGCCCTGATCAATGAACATGAAAAGATCATGTCGCGGGTGCTGGGCAAACCCTCCGTTAAATCTGTTCGCTTCGCCGACTTTCCCGGCAGCATCAAAGCCCTGGGGGCCTGGGGCGGAGATTTCCTTCTTGCCTCAAGCGAAATTGGCTTTGATAAAATAAAAATGTACTTTAGCAAACAAGGACTGGATATTGTGTTTAACTGGAAGGAGATGGTGATGAACCCCATGGAATGATATGGCATCCTTTTAACAGTTAACGATCACTTGTATATGCTGCCATAAAACTCAAATGACTATGAAAAAGATAAGTTGGCAATCACCTTCGAACATTGCCCTGATAAAATACTGGGGCAAGCATGGCAAACAGTTGCCCGCCAACCCAAATTTAAGCTTTACACTCAGCGAATGCCATACCACCACCAGCCTTCGCTGGGATAAAGGCAAGGGCAAAGTCGACCTTATGTTCAATGGCGAAAGAAAAGACCGCTTTACAGCAAGGGCTACAGATTACATCCGTTCAATCGACGCACAGCTCCCCTTTCTCAAAGAGCTTGATTTGCATATCGACTCCATGAACAATTTCCCCCATTCGGCCGGTATCGCCTCGTCGGCTTCCGCCATGAGCAGCCTCGCCCTTTGCCTCTGCTCTCTCGAAGAAGAAATTACAGGCAAAAAAATGTCGGAAACCAATTTCTTTCGCAGAGCTTCCAACCTGGCGCGGCTGGGCTCGGGTAGTGCCTCACGCTCAGTATATGGCGGATTCGTAAGCTGGGGACAGACCAGCAAGGTTGAAGGAAGCAGCGACGAATATGCCACTCCCCTGCCCATAGAAATAGACGAGAGCTTTCAGGACCTGCGCGATACCATCCTCATCGTCGACCAGGGAATAAAAGCCGTTAGCAGCAGTCAGGGTCACCAACTCATGGCCAACCACCCCTATGCACAGCAACGTTTCAAACAGGCCAATAAAAACTATGCCCTCCTGATCAAAGCCCTCAAAAAGGGCGATCATGCCGGTTTCATCAGGATCGTAGAAAATGAGGCCCTGGGATTGCACGCCCTCATGATGAGTTCCAACATGGGATATATACTGCTAAAACCCGGCACCCTCAGCATTATTCACAGGATCAGGGCCTTTCGCGAATACAGCTGTACGCCCATCTGTTACACCCTCGATGCCGGACCCAATGTGCACCTGATCTATCGTGCCAGGGATGCGGCCGAAGTGGAGGAATTTATCACTCAGGAATTATTAGTATATTGCAGCAATAAATACCGGATCGACGACAAGATCGGAACAGGTCCAAAAAAACTGTAAAGCGGGGAATGACCAACAGACCGGATGTATTCTATGCCAAGATCATGCTCTTTGGCGAGTACAGCGTAATATGTAACTCCATGGGGCTCACCATTCCCTATGCCCACTTTAAGGGAGAGCTGGGTTTTCTGAACAAATACCGTTATACCGATTACGACTTCGCCATTGAGTCGAATAAGATGCTGCGCGGCTACCATTCCCACCTTCAGGGTATGCAGGACCGCAAAGAGTTGAAATGCAGTCTCGACCTTGAGCTTTTCAAGCGCGACCTGGACCGCAACCTCTTCTTTGAGTCGACCATTCCGCAGGGTTTTGGTATCGGCAGCTCGGGCGCATTGTGTGCTGCCATTTACCAACGTTACGCCAAAAACAAGATCCGCTCGCAGCGAAGGCTGAATCAGAAGGAAGTACACCGGCTGAAAGATATCTTTGCCCAGATGGAAGGCTATTTCCACGGTATAAGCAGTGGCATCGATCCTCTCAATTGCTACCTCAAATACCCTTTGCTGATCAATAGCGAACGCGGCATATATGTGGTAGGCATCCCGCGCAGCAAATTCCCGCGCGAAGGAGCCATCTTCCTGATAGATACCGAAAAACCAGGCATTACACAGCCGCTGGTTAACCTGTTTCTGGAAAAATGCCAGGACACGGGCTACGACCGCCTCATCAGGGAAAACCTTATTCCGATAAACGACAAATGTATCCATGCCCTGCTGGAAGGACAAACCGCTGTATTTTTTCCGGCCCTCGATGAGCTCTCTGCATTCCAGTATACCTATTTGCGCCCCATGATCCCCGAGTCGGTGCTGAGCATATGGAAAGCCGGCCTCGACAACAAATTATACAGCCTGAAGCTCTGCGGCAGTGGTGGTGGCGGCTTTATTCTGGGCTTCACCAGAGATTTCGACTCCAGCCTCAGATCATTAAAAAGCCAGGGCCAGAAAGTTATTGCTGTCTATAAAAACAGCTAATCCATATCTTTGCACCTCATGAAACAAGCCATACTCATTACAGGCGCCCTGGGCGGGCTGGGAAGCGCCATTGTTTCTGCCTGCCAAAAAACTTTTCCCGGGCATGAGATCATCGCCACCGACCTGGCTACAGCTGGCGACATACCTGATGGAGTGATATACATGCCGTTGGATGTGACCGATGAAAATGCCATCGGAAGAACCAAAAAGAACCTGGAAGACCGCGGAATAAGGGTCTGGGGAATTGTGAACAATGCCGGTATATCGGATTTCTTTCCTGTGAGTGAGAAACCAAAGGATCATCTCGACAAACTTTTCGCTGTAAACACTTTTGGTGCCGTGAATACCCTGCGTGCTTTTCTGCCACATCTTACAGAAACACATGGCCGGGTGGTAATTATCAGCAGTGAAAGCATCCGCCTGCCTGCAGCCTTTCATCCATATGCTGCCAGTAAGCTCGCCCTGGAAGCGCTGAGTGTGAGCATGCGCAACGAACTGGCATTAAAGGGAGTATTGCTAAGCATTGTGCGGCCGGGCGCCATTAACACAGCTTTTCTTAACGACCTGGAAGCGATGAAAGGACGCATTGGCGAAAGCATTTATCGTGAAGCCCTGCTGCGTTTTGCCAAAATCGCACCTCAGCAGATCCTTCGCATCGTACCGCCCGAAAAAGTTGCAAAATCGGTTGTAAAAGCCTTGTATAAGGAAAATCCCCGCCGTTACTATCTTGTAAACAACAATCCACGCTTGCGCCTGGGGCAATGGCTTCCGCATCGCCTCCGGGATTATTTCATGAAAAAAATGCTTGAAGACAGGAAACATCCTACTGCGCCAAAACATCCTGCACAAAGCCCCTAAGTACATTGCCCGACCATTGATCCTGGCATTTGGCCTTCATCACCTGAAGGTTCCAGGCACAGCATCCAGAATTTCCTACCATCTTCTGATCTTCTGGCTGCCACCGAAGATAAAATACAGAATGGCTCCCAGGTAGGGAAAAAGAAGTACAACAATGACCCAGATCAACTTATTGTTTCCGGTAAATTCATTTCGAATAATATCGATCAATGCAAACAGGGGCAATAAGATGGCAAAAAGGAAAAGTACGATTACAAAGAACAGGCCTATTCCGGGTACTGATAGAAGTGTCATAATGATGATTTTTACAAGTTGATAATCGGAAATTACAGGAGGCCAAAGATAACAAATATCATGAAGATGACCTCAAATACACGATGGATACAAATGAAATCAGAGATCAGATATTTGATTCCCACCCTTACGCGTAGCGGTTGGTTATTTGGCAATCAACACTCGGCACTCGGAACTCGGCACTCGGAACTCGGCACTCATTAGAGGGGGTTAGTGGTGAGGTGCATTGAAAGAATTAGAATAATGTCTTAACCAGATACCAGCAGATTTGTTATTCGTTATTTGTTATTTGTTATTTGTTATTTCTTGTCGTGTGCTCGTGAGTTCGTGAGTTCGTGTTGTCGTTGCCCTGAAACCCCCGAGGCTTCGGTGGATGCGAAAACACTGAAACACTGAAACACTGAAACACTGAAGCACTGAAACACTGAAGCACTGAAGCACTGAAACCAAATAACAAAACATGTTCTTCTCTTTCCGCGTAGCGGATATTCATTTACATCTCATTCATTACGATAAAAATGGTGTAAATAAGAAAAAACCCCAGCATTATCATTGCTTCCCAGCGGTCGAGTCTTTTCCTTTTTCCAGTGATCATGGATAGTATAAGAAAAGCCGTTCCCCCTATGAGAATATAAATATCAGTATTAAAAGCCTTGCTGTAAGGAATGGGATGAATGAAGGTGCTTACCGGCAATATCAGCAGGATATTAAAAATATTAGAACCAATAACATTTCCAATGGCCAGATCACTTTTCCTTTTCAATGCTGCGACAACGGATGTTACCAGTTCAGGCAAAGAAGTCCCTGCTGCAACAATAGTTAAACCAATTACTTTCTCGCTTATTCCCAGGTTTGCAGCAATCTTAATGCTATTCATGACCACGAGCTGGCCACCGAATATTAATCCTGATAATCCCAGTATTATGAGGCCAGTGATAAAAATTGCAGACTTCCCGACCGGGTCCGTATTCTTTTTTTCTTCCTTTCTCATTTGGGTAAAAACATAATACAAAAAGAACAGGAACAGGATAAAAAGAATGCCGCCATCAAGCCGGGACAGGACAGGTTCATCAGAAATAAAAAAATTATTTGCCAGCAATAAAAATGCCAGTGCTACGATCAGTGACAACGGGATCTCTTTCCATGCTGTTGATGACTGCACCACCACAGGTAAAATAATTCCTGACAATCCAAGAATGATAAACAGGTTAAAATTATTACTTCCGATTATATTCCCGAGGACAATGTCGGAAAACCCATTCGCTGAAGCGACGATATTCACAACCAATTCAGGTGCCGAAGTGCCAAATGCAACAATGGTCAGCCCAATTGCCAGTTCAGAAACCCTGAATTTTCGGGCCAATGATGAAGCCCCGCTAACAAGCCAGCTTGCGCCCATTATAAGTAGGGCAAATCCAAGAACAACCAATAAAAATGGAATGATCATGATGGATATTTAGTTAATCTGCCGGCGATGTTCAGTCATAGATGATCCAGCTGGCCCCGGCAATTTTTTTTTGTTAAAGATATTGAAATAACTGAAAATAATATTTTTTGCACTTGCACAATAGATATGATCTGTTTGAATTGACAACCAACATCCTGAAGCCCAATAATGGGTTTCATCCGTGCGGCGGTTGGTTATTTGGCCTTGTGCATGAGATGGGGGATATTCATTTTCCATTCGGCATTGGGCATTTTGCATGTTTCATGTTTTTCAGATGGCATATGACGCATGATAAATGGTGCATGGGACTGGGATGGAGGGATGGGGAGAAAGAAATTATGAACACTGAACAGGGAACATGGAACTTTATTCATTCGGCAATCAACACTCGGCACTCGGAACTCGGCACTCATTAGAGGGGGTTAG
>JAVVEM010000101.1:0-2111 GCA_032250805.1 Bacteroidales bacterium | reverse complement strand
AGTAGAACATGGCAGCACGCCTGGCTGCTTCATGCGATCCGGCAAACAGGTAATTTTTACAACCAATCGCCAGAGGCCTGATGGCATTTTCAACCAGGTTGTTGTCAATTTCCAGATGGCCGTCGCAGAGAATTGAAAAATTCACAAGGTCGCCCCCCAAAATTGCATAAAAATCTTTAAATTTGTACCATGAAACTTATGTTGGCCATCATATTAACCCTTGCCATCAGCATGCAGCTATTCGCGCAGGAACAAAATGCATATAACCCTTTCCTGCAAAGGAATAACAGCCCAATGTTTGTTGGTACAGGGATAAATCCACCAACATCATCCACCATAATTAGTGGCGATAAGAAAATGGATGTGAGTGTTCAGCTAGGGACCTCTTTTGCCACGAATTTCAGGAAGGCTTATGCCTTTACTACTTTCGCCCGGCCCGAGCTGAAATACAGGCTTGGTAAGAAGTTCACGCTGCGGGGCGGAATAAGTCTGGCCAACAGTGAATACAGAAACACCCTGATGTATTCGCCTTATGGTTTCAGCAGTTTTTCGGGTAACATCACCCAGGGCATGCTTTATGTAAGTGGTGATTATGTCATCAGCCCGAAAGTGGTGCTGTCTGGAACAGCCTATAAGGAGTTCCCGATCGGTCACGGCGCCCCTGACGAGGTGCCAGGGCCCGCTTATGACGGCAAGGGCCTGATGATGAATTTGCGGATTTCGCCGCACGAAAACATGTTTATCGATGTAGGTGCCGAATTTTACCAGGGCAACAACCCATATATGGGAAGCTATTACCACCCCTACCGAAGCAATCCGTTCATGTGGGATTAAGGTTTTTATCAATGTCATTTTCAAGGCTTTTCCTTCGGTATTTACGCATTATATATATTGTATAAAATTTACAGTGAACAAAAACGCATCAATATTATTATATGTAGAAATAAAATAATGTAGTATGATCATCATTTTATCACCTGCAAAAACGCTCGACTTTTCCACTCCGGGCCCATCCTCGCTGCACAGCATGCCGGAATTTGGGCGGGAGGCGACCCGGATCGCCGAAAAAATGAAAAAATTAACGGTCAATGATCTGGGCAGTCTTTTAGGCATTTCGTCTAAGCTGGCCTATCTGAACCACGACAGGTATCAGCAATGGAGTCTTTCGGACCGTATCCCAGAGGGCAGGCAGGCCATACTTGCATACAAAGGAGATGTTTACAATGGTTTGCGGGCCCGGGAGCTTAAGATATCTGATCACGAATGGGCGCAGGATCACTTAAGGATACTCAGCGGTTTATATGGAATGTTGCGTCCGCTTGACCTGATCATGCCATATCGTCTTGAATTTGCAACAAAATTACAGGTGGGGAAGTATAAGAACCTTTACGAGTACTGGAATAAGCAATTGAATCGTTCTTTGGAATCATTAATACAAACAGAAGGAAGCGGTATTCTTGTCGACCTGGCTTCGGCTGAATATTCAAAAGCATTAAACTTAAAGGACCACAAGCTGAGGGTGATTACGCCTGTTTTTAAGGAGTACCGCAATGGTGAGTATCGTTTTCTAAGCATGTTCGGGAAAAAGGCTCGCGGGATGATGGCACGTTATATCATTCAGAACAAACTGGAGGATCCTGAGGGCATCAAATTATTTGATGAAGACGGTTATTCCTTCAACGACCAGTTATCCGGGGGAGATGAGTGGGTATTTACCCGATAAAATTTCATTATAAACAATGGGTTATCAGGTCATTAAAAAATACTTTAATTTTTTTTCATTTATTTCTTGTTTTATTAAAATTAATGTTTGTATTTTTGCAGCCGCTTTCGAGCGATAGTTCTTTAAAAAGTCAAGTGGGTTTATCAAAAAAGATAATAAATATCTTTGTGGTTTAACAAAAGTGTATTATCTTTGCAAACCCTTTTCTAATAAAGGAATGGAATTAGTTCTTTGAAAATATTGAAATCAGCCTAAGAAGTAGCAAATATCCCTCAATTAATTGAGCGAATAACAGATCTTGAGAACATTTTACAGACTTTTTTACAACGAAGAGTTTGATCCTGGCTCAGGATGAACGCTAGCGGCAGGCTTAATACATGCAAGTCGA
>JAVVEM010000021.1:0-57916 GCA_032250805.1 Bacteroidales bacterium | reverse complement strand
TTAGGAATCAATAGATTATGAGTTTGCCTGCAACCCGCAGCAGGGGCTGGAGGCTGGCGATGAATCAAAACGGCACACCCAAATGCAAACCAAACATAAAATGCTGCTCTTCCCCAGCTATTGAATATTCCAACACAGGGCCAAAATGCACCTGCCCGGCCTCAAATTCATATCCCGTTTCAATATGTCCTGAAGGAAGAAATTCATCGTGGTGGCTGAAATAGGAAATGCCCGGGCCGGCGCCGATCTCGTTCCTGTAAGCGTTATGATCGTGATCACCGTGCTGTTCATCCTGAGCATCCAATTGAACGGGAAGCACTGCAAAAGAAATAAAAAGACAGGCAATGATGGTTTTTACTCGTTTATGCATTCTTTTTAAAATTTTTAATTTTAAGATAAGCTTATAACAAAATTGCCTGTCTTAGGTTCACAATTGATGAATTATATGCTTAAGTTTTGCCTGCTCAGCTTTCTCATCCAGTGCCAGTTTTCTGAAATTATGACCATTGAAATCTTTATATCCACAAATTCTTCTTTAGACATCAACAGTATATATAAAATTATCCGGGATCGTGTATCTTGTATCCCGAATCCGGAATTAACGTAACTTTATCCCATGCGTTTTTCACACGCCATTGTTCGTAAACCCTGTAAGAACTTCACAGAAGGGTTAAGCTCTGCCGGCCTGGGCAAGCCTGATTACTCCCTGGCTTTACGTCAGCATCATGAATATGTCAGAGCATTGGAGATCTGTAGGCTGGAAGTAACAGTACTCCCCCCCGACGAAGAATACCCCGACAGCACTTTTGTTGAAGATACTGCGCTGCTCACCAGGTACATTGCCATAACTACCCGGCCTGGAGCTGAATCCCGCCTGGGCGAAATAAATGAAGTGCATAGGGCAGTTGGTTCATATTATGAGAACATCTTTACCATCCATGAACCCGGCACCCTCGAAGCCGGGGATGTGATGATGGCAGGAGAACATTTTTACATCGGCATTTCAGAAAGAACCAATCGCGAGGGTGCCCGACAGCTCCTTCAAATTCTCGAACATCATGGCATAACTGCATCCCTCGTAGAGGTGCCGGGAATGCTTCACCTGAAAACCGGGATCTCTTACCTGGAAAACAATACCTTCCTGGCTGTCGATACATTCAGGATGCATCCGGAGTTCAGGCATCGCAACATCATTCCGGTTCCCAACCATGAAGCTTATGCAGCCAATTCATTATGGGTCAACGGCATGGTTCTGGTACCGCAGGGCTTTCCAATCACATTAAAAAATATAAGGAATACAGGATACGAAACCATAGAACTTGACATATCGGAATTCAGAAAGCTGGATGGGGGATTGAGTTGTCTCTCGCTGAGGTTCTGAAAGCAGTAAGCTTCTGGCAGCTTCTCTGGAAATTCGTTTTATATTTTCGTATCTTCGTATGGTCGTGACATTTAAAACGCATATTCATATTAAAAGCCAGGGATTATGAAGATCCGCACTTTCCTCATCTTAGTTCTTATTATTAATGCCAGCTGCTTTACCACCCAGTCACAGAACTTCTGGGAATGGACAGGGCATGTTCCGCTCACAGATTCACTGGCCGATAACTGCAATCCATTTCTTCAAAGAACCCATTACAATAATCAGCAGGCATTGTTTTTATTCTGGGACAGGTCTACTGATTCTGTAAGTACAGAGATCTGGATGGATAACATCCTCGACAGTGAACCTCCACAGATAGTCCTCTCAGATTCGGGGATCCACTATACACGGCCACGGATCATGCATGATAACTATTATACGGATACATTGTTTTACCTCTTTTATGAAACTGACCAAAATGGCGATAAAGACATATATTACAAGGTCTTTCTGCCGGATGGCAGCTTTACTGAAGGAGAGGTTTTTGCTGCTATGCCCGGCGATGATGAGCAATTATCAACCGGAAGAAATGAATTCACTGATGCCTCCCAATCTTTGGTCAATACTATCGCATGGATCAACAATGGCCGCTTGTATTCAAGATTTTTTGTCAGCGATAATGGTTATGGTTTCTCGGAAACCATGCTGATCGACTCTAACAGCTGCCGTGCACCTGTTGCCGCAGCAGGCTATTTTGAACATAAAATAATGTACGAAAAGACCGACAGCTCAGGCACTTATATCATGCAGACACATCACTCGAACAACCAGTGGGAGCCACCTTCAGTTTTTTACGACAGTACCGACAGTAAAAATCCTACCTGGATGAGTTATTATGGCAACGAATGCTGGAGCCTGAAAATGGATACTGTATGGAAAGTAATTGTTACGAACTGGGGAAATCAGCATGTCTATGATCTGAGCAAGTCAACACCTTTCAACCCGGCCATCATGGGCATTGTACTTGGCGTGGAAGAATGGTACATGGCCTGGGTTGCAGTGCAATATCCGGAGGATAGTGTTGATGAGATATATATGGCGGGATGGGGGGATGAGTTTCTTAACTTCACCAACACTGGCACGCCAAATAAAAACCCTGCTTTTTTTCAGGGTGAAGGGTATAATTCCTGGTGCTGGTATGATTATCTGGTATGGGAATCATTCAGAAACGGGCACTGGCAGGTTTGGTCATCAAAGGTATTGCAATGCGTCGGCGGAATTAAAACAGAAAGTAATCATCAGAATGATCTCCTGCAGGTTCACCCCAATCCTTTCTCGCAACGCACAACAATAACTTTTTCCCTTTCACACAAAAGTGATGTACTTATCGATATTTATTCCCTGCAAGGCAAACATCTCCGTACACTCGAAAAAAAGACCCTGGATCCCGGCGAGCATCAGTTTACCTTGAACGGTAACGATTTACCGCCGAGCACATATCTGATCAGGATGAAAGCAGGGAAGAATGTTTACTGCTCAAAAATTCTTAAGTCGAATTAGTTGAAAGCATCCGACCCGGGTATTGGTAATGATCCGGAATGCAACATCCTGTATCCAGCAAGCATTTTCTCTATACCCAATACAAAATACGTTTTACGTATTACCTGATACCTGGTACAAAGCACCATTATTTATAAAGATTATATATTACTGAAATCTAAACATATGAAGGTATGTAGATGGCGAATTTTTTATAATTTTCGCCCTCCAAATTTACCGCTCATGAAGGATTACTTTTGCCCGAATATAAACACATGCAGAATGGTAACCACCGATCTTGTGGTAGCCGATAAAGAAAAGAAAAAGGAATACATGAATACATGGTGCAGACAAACCGAAGAAACCTGGGGTAACTGTAAACGATTCATTACAAAAAAAACGCTGAGTTTTTGCCCTGATTTTGTTCTCCCCGACACTACGCTCAGTGTTGATGAGATCATCGATAAATTTGAAGAAGAAAAAATTGACTAAAACAACCAATACTTATGACACTAATTGAAATTGAAGGCAGATCTTTTGATGTTGATGGCGACGGTTTCCTTTCCGATCCCAATATATGGAATAAGGAGGTAGCCAGCCTGATTGCAAAATACGATGGTATTGAAGAAATGAATGAAAAACACTGGGCCATTGTAAATATCATCCGCAGGAACTGGGAAGAAAAAGGCATGGCCCCCATGGTGCGCACCATATGCCAGGAAAGCGGAATCCGTTTAAGGGAGATTTATGAACTTTTTCCCCTGGGGCCCGCTCGTGGTGCCTGCAGGGTAGCCGGCTTACCCAAGCCCGACGGTTGTGTATAAAACATATTGTTATGCCCTGGTATGAATACTTCGTTTTAATTTCCCTGACTATATGCATACTTAATTGTATATATCACACTTATTCTGTCATCAGGCTGGGAAATCCTCCGGAATATGCCCGTAAGGCCGGGAACACCGGCAAAGCGGTGCTGTATTCATTTACCGGAGCCATGAGTCCAAAGCTGAAAGAATCGGCCTACCTCCACATGCCCACTTATACGGCAGGGATCATTTATCATCTTGGAACTTTCCTCGCAATCATCCTGTTTTTTATCATATTAACGAATGTCTCAATCGCAGGATGGCTCACCATGGGCATGGCCGGATGGCTTATCATTTCGGTTATCAGCGGAATCGCTATCCTTTTAAAACGAATAAGCAAAAAAGAGCTTCGAAGCCTTTCAAACCCTGATGATTATATCTCAAACATTCTGGTAACGCTCTTCCAGTTAACAACTGCATTGGTGCTGTTATTTAACGATGCCCGGATATGGTACTTTACGGCAACTGCACTGCTGCTGCTTTATTTCCCCCTGGGAAAGCTGAAACATGCCATTTATTTTTTCGCAGCCCGTTATCACCTTGGATATTTTTACGGATGGCGGGGAGTATGGCCCCCCAAACCCGTCAAAAAGTAAAACATGGAAAAGCCAACTGCAGATAAGATACAAAAAGGACTGGGGGTATTTGATCGCGATACAGGCAGTAAGCTGCTTACCCATGTCAATTCCTGTGTACATTGTGGCTTATGTGCCGATAGTTGTGTGTATTACAGATTGAACCCAAACGAACACTTTGTACCCGCAAAAAAAGTCGATATCGTTTCCTCTGTCTACCGCCGTTATTATACCCCTGCCGGAAAGTATTTTCCCTGGCTCACCAAAGCGCGCAGGATCGACAATCAAATGATAGAGGAAATGGTTGACCTGCTCTATGGCTCCTGTACCATGTGCGGCCGCTGCAATAAACATTGCTCTGTTGGGGTAGATATTGAATTCATGGTCAGGACCGGGCGCGCTATGCTCGCAGAAATGGGCTACGTACCCGAAACCCTGCAAAAAACCGTAAATGCTGCCATCACAACAGGAAATAATATGGGTATCCCCGTTGAAGAATTTGTCGATACCCTGAAATGGCTTGAGGAAGACCTGCAGTTTGAAGTTGACGACGACAAAGCGATAATTCCCCTTGACGAAAAGGACAAAGATATTTTGTATACCCTCAATCCCCGTGAGCCCAAGTTTTTCCCCCTATCCATCTCTGCAATGGCAAAGGTGTTTTACGCTGCCGGCGAAAGCTGGACTCTTTCCACACGCATGTACGATGTAACCAACTATGCTTACTTCTCGGGCAATCTGGAAGAAGGCCAGGTGATCGGTAAACGCCTGTACGATGAAATGGAAAAACTCAATGCCAAAAGATGTATTCTTGCCGAATGTGGACACGGCTCAAGATCATTTCGCTGGGAAGCCCCCAATTATCTCGGGAAAGCATTCCCATTTCAGGCAGATACTTCGATTGAACTTGTGGCAGAATATATCCGCGATGGCCGAATAACCGTCGACCCTGAGCTGAACAAAGAAATGGTGACGCTCCACGATCCCTGTAATCTCACCAGGGGCGGAGGGGTTTATGAGGAACAACGCTACATCCTCAGCAAGTGCGTAAGCAACTTTGTAGAAATGACCCCTCATGGAATGGATAACCTTTGCTGCGGAGGTGGCGGCGGGCAGTTGTCGATGAGCGAATACAACGAACGCAGAATGGGCATTGCCGGCCTCAAGGCAGAACAGATAAAAAAAACCGGTGCAACAGTGGTGGTTACCCCTTGCCACAACTGCGTCGATCAACTGATCCAGACCAATGCAGCCTATAAACTGAACGTGAAGATCAAAACACTGGCAGAAATCGTTGCCGATGCCATTGTACTTAATAAAACAGATATTAAATAGAGGATTCACAACATGAGTAAACTGATCTATCTTGATAATTCAGCCACATCCTATCCGAAGCCGGAAATGGTTTATGCATTTATGGATAATTTCTACCGGAACCATGGGGTAAGCCCCGGACGCTCAGGTTTTGATGCAGCTATCGAAACTGAAGAAATTGTTCATAACGCCAGGAAGACTTTATGTGAGCTTTTTAATGGCGACGATCCCAACAGATTAACATTCAGCTATAACGCCAGCGACTCTCTCAATATGATCATCATGGGTTTGGCCGAAAAGGGCGATCATATCATAACAACTATGCTGGAGCATAATTCCGTGCTCAGGCCTTTACATCACCTCGAACTCAATGGTGTTGCCGAAATAACCCATGTACCTTTCGATAAAAATGGTTATGTTGATCCTGATGATATCAGAAAAGCCATAAAAAGGAATACAAAAATGGTTGTGGTAAACCATAGCTCCAATGTGATTGGTACCGTTCAGCCCATTAGGGAAATTGGTCGAATCTGTAGGCAGGCAGGGGTTTACTTTGTTGTTGATGCCAGTCAAAGTGCTGGTGTCGTGCCCATCGACATGATAGAACTGGGGATTGATGCCCTGGCCTTTACCGGACACAAATGCCTGATGGGCCCCACCGGAATCGGAGGCTCGTATATTATGGAAAACCTTCCTGTAAAAGGAACTCGTTTTGGGGGAACCGGTGTAAGGTCGGCCCAGAAAACCCATCTTACCGAATTTCCTTACCGCATGGAATGTGGCACTCTGAACACCCTGGGCGTGGCAGGCCTTTATTCCGGAATAAAATGGGTACTTGAAAAAGGGATTGAAAAAATTCACAGTGAGGAAATGAAACTATGGGAAAAGCTCAAAGCCGGCTTGCAGGATATTGAAAATATTACCCTTTATTGCGCAAACGGTTCTGCCAACCGCAATGCCGTACTAAGCCTTAATATTGACAAATTCGACTCGGGAGATGTTGGAACCCTGCTCGATGTTGATTACAATATCGCCTGCCGTACAGGTTTGCAGTGTGCTCCACTGGTACATGAGGGTATTGGCACTATTGATATTCATGGCACGGTGAGGCTGAGCATGGGCCCGTTCAATACTGAAGCACATATTGATGCAGCCATAGAAGCCCTGAAGGATATTGCTTCTATACCAAGATAAGTACCCTGAAAGATCACCTTGTTGAATTATCCCTTCTGATCAAAGAACTTTGCCATCGTACTCAAAAGGACTTCCCGCTTTACAGGTTTTGTAATATGATCATTGCATCCATTCCTTAGGCTTGTATCAACATCTGATTGAAGAGCATTGGCCGACAGGGCAATGACCGGAATTGACGGATTCATTTTCCTGATCTCCCATGTTGCTTCATAACCATTCATTTTAGGCATGCGCACATCCATCAGGATCATATCAAAGTGAATACCCGAACGCATAAAACTTAAAACCTCTTCCCCATGCCTTGCCCAGCTGATATTTACTGAAGTCTCTTCAAGCATACTTTTAATAAGAATAAAATTCGTCATCACGTCTTCAGCTACAATAACCTTCTTGTCTTTCCAGTCAAATAGCGGAATATCTTTCTCATTTGAAGATTGAGGAACGGGCCTGGAAACAGGGACATAAGGAAGAGTAAAATAAAATGAGGATCCTTTTCCTGGTGTTGATTCCAGGCTTATATCCCCATCGAGCAAGCCGGCGATTTGTTTTGTTATGGATAATCCCAATCCATTGCCCCCGTATTTCCTTGTATTGGAATCATCAAGTTGCCTGAAACGTTCAAAGATCACTTCGTGCTTGTCGACCGGGATGCCAATACCAGTATCGATAACAAAAAACTGAAGCTTATCCATATCCTCCCCCTCTGACAGTATCCTGCATCCGAATTGAACACTTCCTTTTTCAGTATATTTAATCGCATTTCCGATGAGATTCGACATGAGCTGTTTGATCCTTTCCTCATCGGATCGAATAAAAGAATTGTCATCCATCAGTTTCTCAGCCAAACGAATATCCAGATGTTCTTTTCCTACCATATGCTTATATTGCCTGAATGTGGCCAGCAGGTCGTCCAGTATATTATTCACCGAACATTCACTGTTATATATCTGCAACTGCCCTGTTTCTATCATTGAAAAATCAATAATATCATTGATGATGCTTAGCAGATTATGGCTGCTTTTATGAATGTGAGAGATGTACTCATTCCTGTTCTTCTCTGATGTGTTCGGGTTCATAAGTAAGTCTGAAAAGCCCAGAATGGCATTCATCGGTGTGCGAACTTCATGAGAGATGTTGGCCAGAAAAGCTGTCTTCAGCCTGTCTGATTCTTCTGCCTTCTTGCGCGCTTCTTTAAGCTTCTCTTCATATTCGAAACGATCGGTGATATCCCTGGTTATTGAAATAATATAGTCTTCACCATCTTTTGTAAATTTACTGGCCGACATCAGTCCTACTTTTTTGCTGCCGTCTTTTACAACAAAACCAGCCTCCAGGTTCTTTACAAATCCACGTTCATTGAGCTCTTTTATAAGAAAATTTCTGTCATTACGGTCGGCCCAGATGTCTTTTTCCAGGGAGGAACTTCCGATGATCTCTTCTCTCGTATATCCTGTTACCGCAGTAAAGCCCTCATTGACATCAATATATTTACCATCCTTCAGCCGGTTGATATTTACAGCATCGGGGCTTGTCCCGAAAGTCATTTTAAAGCGCAACTCACTGTCGTGATAAGCTTTTTCGCTTCTGAAACGATATAAGGCTATAGAAAGCTGATTAATGAATGTTTCAATAAGTTGTGAATTAAGCCCGAGTTCAGTATCACTGGTCAGAATGAGTGCATTGCCATATAAATTTTCTTTACGGGTAAATCCAATGGTATATATCTTTGAAATGTTCAGTTGCTTTTCAATCTGCTTACAAACGCTTTCAGGAATTTCACCACCCACAATCTCACAAAGGCTTTTTGAAATGAGCTCGAGCTTGCCGGTTTTTGACAGCGAATCATGATCATAATTGGGAAAGCTTTTTCCCAAAAGTGAAGCCCCGATAAGTTTACTCGCTTCAGCGCATTGTTCAGCATACCCGGCTATTCCTTTAATCACGATTCTGCCGGTTGATTCATCCAGCATATTGATAATTACAGTTGACCCTTCGCAAATATTGCTTAGCTTTTGAGCTGTTAAGGCAAAGAGATCGTCGCTGTGACTCAATTCTACAAAATCCATTGCCGAATCGCGGAGGATCTCCATTTCCCTTCGTTGCCTGAGTTCATTCTGCAATGCTTTTCGCGTACCCGTGATATCAGAAGTAATGATACCCATTCCATTGATGGTTTTGAAGGCCTTGATCAGCAAAACTTTTTCCGGAGTGAAAGGATGATCGTCAACTTCCTCCTCATAGGGTTTTCCGCTTTCAAGTACGTTAAGATAATGGCGATACCGTTGCGTTGTTTCTATTCCCGGTATAATTTCCCGGATATTTTTACCAAGAACCTCCGAACGTGTTTTTTTTATCTGTTGAAGCGCTAAATCATTGATCTCAACAAAATTTAGCTGATCATCATAAATCACCAGGGCATCATTTACAGAATTCATAAAACTCTTCAGCGTTTCCAGATAATGAGTTGCTTTATCTTCAGCAAATTTCTGTTCCGTGATATCTTCCATGAGAACAGTAACAAAATTTACTGAACCATTTGAGGCACGCAAGGGATATGCCTTTGCCCTGATCCATCTCGGTCGTCCCGGCAATGACGACAGCGCGGGATCATAAAACAATTCAACACTTTCAGGGATCTGTCCGCGAAAAGCCTGCTCAATCATAGGCATGATACCTGCATCTTTAAGTTGTCTGTCGGAAAAAATATTGAATGATGCCAGATCCTGTCTGCTATCAGTATCCCACAAGTCAATAAATGACTGATTCGCTATGATAAGTTCGCCTGAAACATCAAAAAGAAGAGTAGGGGTGATAGAACCTTCAATAAATGAATAAATAAAGTGTTGGATTTCCGGCAATTCGGGATTCTCACCTTTTAGGTAACTGGTAATATCCTTGCGCAGGGTTTTCTTTCGGAAAGCCTGATTATGACTATCAAACATGTCTGCTTTTTTGATCGAACAAATATACCATTTATCGAATGACTTTTATTTTATATCTGCGTTCTTTTAAAAATTAGATGCATTCACATAAATAAAGAATGGATTATATACCTTTGCAGTCTGTAAAAGAATCAAATTTCTGACAAGAAATGCGGAAAATGTCGAAGATCATCGGAATAGGAAATGCCCTTGTTGATATCATCGTTTTTATTGATGATGATGTCCTTCTTGACACGCTTGAATTGCCGAAGGGAAGCATGCAGCTTGTGAATATCGAGAAATCAGGAGCAATCAGGGAAGCATGCAAACACCTTGAATTGTCGTTTGCCTCGGGAGGTTCTGCAGCAAATACAATATACGGACTGGCAAAACTTGGTGTAGAAACAAGCTTTATCGGCAAAATAGGAAAAGATGATTACGGGAACATTTTTAAGGAAGAACTCTTAAAGAGCAATATCAAGCCAATACTTCTGTTAAGCGATACGCATTCGGGAAGGGCTTTGGCTCTGATCAGCCCCGACAAGGAAAGAACCTTTGCCACACATCTTGGAGCGGCGGTTGAACTCCTGGCAGAAGATATCCTGGCCGAACACTTCATGGGGCATGATTACATGCACATTGAAGGCTATATGGTTTCAAACAATGCCCTGCTCGAAAAAGCTGTTATCCTGGCAAAAGAAAACGGATTGCTGATCTCGCTCGATATGGCAAGTTATAATGTGGTTGAGGAAAACCTTGATTTTTTGAAATATATTGTTAGCGATTATGTCGACATTGTATTTGCCAACGAAGAAGAAGCCAGGGCATTCACCGGAAAAGAACCTGAAGCTGCCGTGGATGATCTTGCAGCACTTTGCGATATCGCTGTGGTAAAAACCGGTAAAAACGGATCAATTGTTAAAAGCGGGTATCGTAAACATTATATCGATGCAATAAAAGCCAGGGTGATCGATACCAATGGTGCCGGCGATATCTTTGCCGCTGGTTTCCTTTATGGATTGAGCCAGGGATGGTCACTTGAAAAATGTGGTAAAGCAGGGGCCATACTGGCCGGAAATATTATTGAAACAACAGGAGCCAGGCTCAATGAAGATGGTTGGCTGAAAGCCAATACAATGCTCCGCTCTATCTGATCTGCCGGCATATCATGCCAACTTCAGATAATTACCTCTCTTGTACCGGCAATTATTTCAGGCAGTTATTTTTATTATTTGCCAGATTTTTATAGCTTTGCAGCCATTTTTATGCAATTTGGTATTAATCTTAAGACAGCTCAAACCATATGAAGGCTTATCAAACCAGCGAAATTAAAAACATTGCCATTATTGGCGGTGCGAAATCAGGGAAAACCACACTTGCAGAGAGTATGCTCTTTGAAGGTGGAGTGATAAACAGAAGGGGAAGCATTGACGATAAAAATACGGCCTCAGATTACAGGGAAATTGAACTCGAACGTCAGAATTCAATATCCTCAACTGTACTCTATACCCTCTATCAGAATAAGAAGATCAATGTGATCGATACTCCCGGTTTCGATGATTTTGTCGGAGAGGTTATTTCAACGCTGAAAGTAGCCGATACTGCCGTTATGGTTGTTAATGCGCAAAATGGTGTTGAAGTAGGAACTGAAATTGCCTGGCGCCATGCAAAAAACAACGACAAACCAGTCATCTTTGCCATTAATCATCTCGAACATGAGAATTCGAACTTCGATGAAACGCTTTCTCAAATGAAATCGAATTTCGGTGCCGGCATTACTGTAGTTCAATACCCGGTGAATACCGGAATAGGATTTAATTCTTTCATCGATCTTCTGAAAATGAAGATGTTTAAGTATGCAGAAGATGGTGGAAAAGCCGAGATCCTTGATCTTCCCGACGATGAAAAAGCCAAAGCTGAAGAATTGCAGGCAGCAATGATCGAAGACCTTGCAGCCAGCGATGAGGCCCTTATGGAAAAATTCTTCGAAAACGGTACACTTACCGAAGAAGAAATGATCGGTGGTATCAAAGCAGGCCTGATCAACCGCGGATTCTTCCCCGTAATGTGCATCAATGCAAAGCATGATATGGGTGTTGACCGCTTGCTTGAATTTATCGTAAACAATGCGCCCGCACCCAATGAGATGCCCCCGGTAAAGACTAAAAAAGGAAAAGAGCTTAACTGTAATCCCGCTGACCCAACTTCGGCTTTCGTTTTTAAAACTACAATGGAATCGCATCTTGGCGAAGTATCATTTATGAAGCTCTATGCCGGCGAAATTACCGAGGGCATGGATCTCATTAACGCGCAGAATTCTACAAAGGAAAGAATTTCACAGATGTTTGCCTTTTGTGGAAAGAACCGCGAAAAAGTTGATAAAGTCATTGCCGGCGATATCTTTGCCACCATTAAGCTTAAAAATACACACACCAACAATACCATCAATTCGATGAAGAATGCCGATGATGCCATCGAGCCCATTGTATTTCCGAATCCCAAATACCGGGCAGCAATAAAAGCCCAAAATCAGGCCGATGATGAAAAACTGGGCCTGGCACTCAACGAGATGCACCGCTCTGATCCAACAATTATCGCAGGCCATTCAAAAGAATTACGCCAGCTGATCGTGGAAGGACAAGGGGAATTGCACCTGAATATCCTCAAATGGCACCTCGAACATCAGTACAAAATCCTGATTAGCTTCGAAACACCGAAAATCCCATACAGGGAAACCATTACCAGAGTCTCTCAAGCCAACTACCTCCACAAAAAGCAATCAGGCGGTTCGGGGCAGTTTGGTGAAGTATATATGCTTATTGAACCATACATTGAGGGGATGCCCGAACCTTCCAAGTTCAAATTAAAGCAGCAAATCAAAATGTCATCGGTTAATCCCCTCAGCATCATTAAAGGGGATACAGAAGTAAGCGTGAACGTCAGGGGCAAGGATGAAATCGATCTGGAATGGGGCGGCAAACTTATCTTTTATAACTGTATCGTCGGCGGTGCAATCGATACCAGGTTCCTTCCGGCCATCCTCAAAGGTGTTATGGAACGGATGGAACGTGGACCGCTTACAGGATCCTATGCCCGCGACATCAGGGTGATGGTGTATGATGGCAAGATGCATTCGGTCGACTCCAATGAGATCTCCTTTAAACTTGCCGGACGTAATGCATTCAGCCTTGCATTTAAAGAAGCCGGCCCGAAGATCATGGAACCTATCTACGATGTTACAGTTATGGTTCCGGAAGATAAAATGGGAGCCGTAATGACTGACCTGCAGGGTCGCCGTGCCATTATCATGGGCATGGAAGGAGGCACCATCAATGCCCGCGTGCCTCTTGCCGAAATGAACCGGTATTCAACTGCACTCAGTTCGCTCACCAGTGGTCGTGCATCCTACGAAATGACCTATGCCGAATATGCACAGGTACCACCCGATATCCAGGATAAACTTCTGAAAGAATACGAAGAACAATCAGAAGAAGACTAGATCAAAGTGGATTGCCTTATTGCGGTAAAGAACATATCTTCTTTTATTTTTTCTTTGTTTGTATTTATCTGCAGTATATTTGTAGTTAGAGTAACTTATATGCATATTATGCGTATACAAGTTGATTCATCTCTATAAGGTCTATAAACAACCAAATGCATTAAGGCATGAAGCATTTTGTACTGATTGTTTCCTTTGTCTTTTTTTGCCTTTCCTGTTCTTTAGCGCAGGAATGGACACAAAACCTTCCCAAAGAAAAGCTGGAAAACGGCACACTGGGTTTTTTTGAGATCCGCAATGCATTTTACGACTACTGGGAGCCTTTTAATGTTAAAAATGGATACTATACCCTTCATGGTGAACGGGTAAAAGCGCCCTATTATAAACAATTTAAACGTTGGGAATGGTACTGGGAAATCAGGGTGGATCCCCAAACAGGTGAATTTCCCGACATGAGCACTCTTGATGCCTGGTTTTCCATGCCGGCAGAAAACAGCAGTAATTCGGGAAACTGGACATCATTAGGTCCGGATTCATCTCCCGGAGGATATGCCGGGCTTGGTCGCCTGAATTGTGTTGCTTTTGTGCCCGGCAGTACAACAGAATATTATGCCGGAGCTGCATCAGGTGGCATATGGCATACAACGAACGATGGCGCTAACTGGACCGTTTTAAATGATACTGTCCCGGTATTGGGAGTTAGTGATATCCTCGTTGTTGACCCTGTTACGGGTCCCGATATTCTCTATATCGCAACAGGCGATCGCGACGTGGGTGCCCTGTGGTCGTTGGGAGGTCAGCAAAACAGCGATAATAACAGTGTAGGCATACTCAAATCAAGCGATGGCGGAGCAACATGGACAAACACCAGTTTGAGTTTTTCAGCCAGTCAGAAAGTCAGACTGAACAGATTGCTGATGGATCCAAACTCAGCCAACCAAACCATGTATGCCGCAACTACACAGGGAGTTTATAAAACAACTGATGCATGGGCAAGCAAGACATTGCTCACTACAATGGCATTTATCGATATGGAGTTCAAACCGGGTGACCCCACAACGATCTACGGCTCAACAAAAGGATCTCCCAACACTTTCATATACCGCTCGGTTGATTCCGGTGCAAACTGGACAATGGTGGCAACATATTCCGGACAACGCACCGAACTTGCTGTAAGTGCAAATCAACCCACATGGGTATACGCAGTTACTGCAAACAGCAGCGGAGCACTCCAGGGCGTGGATAAATCAGTAAACAGTGGCTCTTCATTTTCCACCATATTCAGTAGCATAAACCTTCTGGGCTGGGCTTGCGACGGAAGCGGCTCCAATGGTCAGGGATTCTACGACCTGTGTATTGCCGCTGATCCAAATAACGCCAACATACTTTTCCTGGGAGGCATAAATACATGGAAATCAACGGATGGAGGATTATCATTTAATATAGTGAATCACTGGACAGGCTGCGGACCACCCAGCAATGCACAAAATGTGCATGCCGATAAACACTTTCTGGCCTTCCAGGGAAACAGCTCCACACTCTTTGAATGCAATGATGGAGGACTCTATAAAACCACAAATGGAGGAGGAAACTGGTCGCACCTTTCCTCAGGTATGGTCATTTCGCAAATATACCGCCTGGGCGTTGGACAAACCAATGCAGGGGAGGTGATCATCGGCCTTCAGGATAATGGAACAAAAGCCAGGCTCAGCGGAACCTGGAACGATGTGATCGGCGGCGATGGATTTGAATGCATTATCGATTACACCAACCAGAATACCCAATATGGTGCACTATACTACGGCAGTATATACAAAACCACCAACTATTGGGGGAATTCAACAAATATTACAAACGCATTGCCAGGCAGCGGAGCATGGTGTACACCTTACCTGATGGATCCCACCAGCAATCAAACACTCTATGTTGGTTATGAGGATGTTTGGAAAACAAGCGACCAGGGAAACAACTGGACACAGATATCAAACCAGGGCAGTTCCGGCGACTTCAGGAATATGGCCATCTCGGCCAGTAATCCTTCGTACATTTATGCAGCTACATTGGGTAATATTTACCGCACCACAACTGGCGGCGGCTCCACTCAATCATGGAACGACATTACCTCCAACCTCCCGGTGAGTTTATCAAATATTACTTATATTTCAGTGAAAGATGATGATCCTGATCATGTTTGGGTTTCTATGGGTGAATATAATTCTGATGGCGTTTACGAAACAACCAACGGGGGTACTTCATGGAGCAATATTTCAGCTGGCCTGCCCCAAATACCGGTGATGTGTGTTATCCAAAACAAACAATATGCCCCGGGAATTGAATTATATGCCGCCACCGATGCAGGAGTATTCGTGAAACGTGATGGCGACAACTGGCAAACATTTCATTCCGGGCTTCCCAATGTGGTTGTTACTGAGCTTGAAATATACTATAACAATTCCAATCCCGACGACAGCAAGATCTATGCCGCTACGTACGGAAGAGGGGTATGGCAATCAGACCTTTATAGCCCGTATATGGTTCCGATAGCAGACTTTACGGCTGATACAACAAGCGGTATCGCACCGTTAACAGTTTCCTTTACCGATCTCTCTGTTGATAGCGTAAATATGTGGCTCTGGGATTTTGGTGACGGGAATTCATCCAATCTTCAGCATCCGCAGCATGAATACACTAATCCCGGATTATATACGGTAGCTCTCACAGCAACCGGCCCGGGCGGTAGCGACACACATACAAAAACGGATTATATCGATGTTCATTATGCACCACCAACTGCAGGTTTTGTCGGAACGCCAACATCCGGAACAACTCCCCTGGCCGTAACATTTATTGATTTGTCAACTGATTCGGTGAACACCTGGTCGTGGAATTTTGGTGATGGGGCAAGTTCATTGGTGCAAAATCCCGCCCATCTTTATCAAATCCCTGGAACGTACACAGTAAGCCTCAGCGTCACGGGACCGGGTGGAAATGATCTTGAAGTGAAAACAGACTATATCACAGTTTCTGATCTGCCACCGGTTGCTGATTTCAGCGGTGACCCTACTTCAGGAAATTTTCCGCTGCTGGTTAGCTTTACTGATGAATCACAGGGACCTGTTACTTCTTACACATGGTATTTCGGTGATGGCGAAACATCCGGCATACAGCACCCCGGGCATACATATCAAAATTCAGGCAATTATACCGTTAGCCTGAAAACACTTGGCCCGGGGGGAACAGACTCAATATCAAAAATTGATTATATCACCGTAATGGTTGGAATTGAAGATCTTAACACGAAAACCCTTAGTGTATACCCCAATCCATGCAAGCATTTTCTGTTGATCAATTCGGAGGTTGGTATAAGATCAGTGGGCATTGCTGATATTATTGGAAATATGATCTATGAGGAAACCATTCTTTGTCAGGGAAAATGTGAGAAAAGAATAGACACGCGCAACTTTAATCCGGGCATCTATTTCTGCAGAATAGTATTGGAGAATGGGAAAATGGTACTGATGAAAGTGCTCAAAGAATAATTACTTACCATAAATAATCGAGCAGGGTGTGATAATCTTCTTCCGAAAATTTATGATGTGCACCTTCAACTTTCTTTTCTTTCAGAACCTCAAGGATCCTTTCCTTATTATAATCCCCGTATGAGGTTTTTGATAATCTGACCGGGCTACCAATGCGCTCAAAAAATTCCTCAAATGATGCCACGGTTTCTTCAACTGTTGAAACAGCAAAAAGATTTTCTCCAAGTGCTGTTATCCTGTCGCGGGCCCTGTCCTGATGCAATCGCATCCATGCCGGAAAGATAATGGAAAGTGAAGCGCCGTGTGGTACATCATAAAGTACCGATAAAACATGGCCAATACCATGAACGCACCAATCGCCCGAAACCCTTCCATACATGGTAAGGTTGTTGAGCGCCATGGTGGCTGCATACATGATGCGCGCACGTAAATCATAATCATCCAGTTTTTCCATTAACTGAGGTCCGTACTCAAGAGCCTCCTTAATGATACCAAAAACAAAGCGATCTGATAAACTGGCATCGCCCTTGCCAAAATAAGCTTCAAGTGCATGGGCGATCAGGTCGGCAATTCCAAAAGCCGTATAATTGGCCGGAACACTAATGGTATACGAAGGATCAAGAAAAGAAACTGATGGATACATCGGTTGATATCCAAACCCGGTCTTTTCATTGGAACCGTTGTGCTGCAAAACAGCAAAACGATTCATCTCGGTGCCTGTAGCTGCCAGGGTGAGCACGGCCAGAACAGGCACAGCTTTTTCTGCTTTGTACTTTCCTTTTACATAATCCCAGATATCATAATCAGTAGTAATGCCAACGGCAATCGCTTTGGCAGAATCGATTACACTACCCCCGCCAACGGCAAGGACAATGTCAACATTCTTACTTTTTCCGAGTGAAATGGCAGCCCTGACATCCTCAATTACCGGATTGGGCTTGATCCCTGAAAATTCAAAGACCTCAGCTTCAGCAAGGTTAATTTCTTCCAAAATGGTATCATAGATCCCGTTTTTTTTGATCGACCCCTTACCATAAATAAGCAATATCCGCTTTCCGTAATTTGTAATTTCGGTAGAGAGTTTATTGATCACATCCTTTCCAAAGTATGCCTTAACAGGGTTATATATTTCAAAATTCTCCATAACGCAATTGATTATTTGTTTTCTGATCATGTAATGATTCCACTACCCAGGCAAATATGCATGTCTGCATCATATACAACACCAAACTGCCCCGGGGCCACCCCCGATATTGCTTCCTTTGCATCAATGATATGCAAATTTTCTGACTTTTGCAATATTCCCTTGCTGAATTCAGGCTGGTGTCTGATCTTAAAGGTAATGTTTAATGGTGTTTCAAGGGCGGGAGATTTGTTTTCGTTGATGAAACGAAAATCAGAGAGTACTATTTTTTTGCTATACTGGGCCACAGGGTCATAACCGTTCGAAATGTAAAGGATATTTTTTTTCAGGTCCTTTTTTACCACAAACCATGGGCCCTGGCTTAAGCCCAGGCCTTTTCGCTGGCCAATGGTGTGAAACCACAAACCTTTGTGTTCACCCCAGGCTTTCCCGGTTTCAAGCTCAATGATCTCACCGGGCTTTTCGCCAACATATTTCCTGATAAAATCATTGTAGTTGATCTTGCCCAGGAAACAAATGCCCTGGCTGTCGGGGCGATGGGCACTCGGAAGTTTCATTTTTTCGGCCATGCTCCTGACCTCTTTCTTCAACATATCATGGAGGGGGAACATGGTTTTTGATAGCTGCGAATATGTTATTCTGCCCAAAAAATAGCTCTGATCCTTTATGCGGTCCCTGGCGGTGCCCAGGTAAAACTGGCCCGAATCTTCTATCACCGAAGCGTAATGTCCGGTGGCGATCTTGTCAAAGTCCTTTCCAAACCGATCCTCAAAACTGCCAAACTTGATCAGGCGGTTACACATCACATCAGGATTGGGCGTAAGCCCTTGCTTTACTGTTTCGATGGTATAGCTTACCACCCGCTCCCAGTATTCCTTCTGCAGGTCAACAATCTCCATTTCAAGCCCATACTTCCGGGCAATCCAGCTTGTGATCTCTATGTCCTCTTCAGAAGGACAATCCAAATAACCAGGCTCATCCTCCATGGCGATCTTTATGTAAAAGATCACGGGTCTGAAACCCTGCTCAATCAGGATAGGTATAGCGACCGAACTGTCAACACCACCGGAAACCAGTGCAGCAATATTCATAATTAAACTTTGTGTAAAAGTACAAAAGACTTTTGAGTGCGGGATGTAAAATGCCGGCAATGATCTGCATTTCCACTATGCAGATAAGTAAATTCATTTGAATATGATCTATTTTATCTTATCCGGATTTTTGGAGATAAAACTTTTCCAGTTGTTGTAATGTTCGCCATTGGCTGTGGGTTTTCGTTGAAAATAATGACAAACAGCAACCGCCAGTCCGTCAGTGGCATCCATGTATTCAGGAGGGTCGTGAATGGAGAGTAAGGTGGTAAGCATTCCTGCAACCTGCTCCTTTGAAGCGTTTCCCTTACCGGTTATTGATTGTTTTATCTTTCGTGGGGAATACTCAAAAATGGGTACCTCAAGATGCAGTGCGGCAGCCATTGCCACACCCTGGGCCCTGCCCAGCTTAAGCATGGATTGTATGTTCTTGCCGAAAAATGGCGCTTCAATGGCCAGCTCATCAGGCTTGTACTCGGAGATCAAAGCAGAGGTGCGCTCGAAAATCATTTTTAATTTTAGCCCGTGATCGGGAAATTTGCCCAGCTTGAGCACCCCCATCGTGATTAATTCGATTTTATTACTTTTATGGTGAATTAAACCATATCCCATAATATTGGTGCCGGGGTCGATGCCTAATATGATACGGTCTTTGTTCAAAAAACAGCTTGTTTTAGGTATACCTGATGAAAACAAAAGTACGCAAAACATACAACTATCTGATCAGGTTTCTGATAATCTTTGCGACTTATGGTTTCATCTATCAGCAGGTATTTTACAAAAGAAACCTTAATGAAATATTCGATCTGTTAATAAACAGTTTTAGCAGCAGCCGCTCAATTTATGTTATCCTCCTTCTGCTTTTGCTCATGTTGCTTAACTGGGGCACAGAAGCCATCAAATGGAATTTTCTTATCAATAAGATCGAGCGCATCAACTGGCTGCGATCTTTTGAGGCTGTGCTGACAGGTATTGCCGTAAGTTCATTCACACCCAACCGTATAGGAGATTACTTCGGACGGGTATTCATCCTTGAGAAGGCAAACCGCATTGAAGGCATTTTTATTACAATCCTTGGGAGCATGAGCCAGCTCCTGGTGACGTTTACAGTGGGTACAACATGCATTTACATTATGTTTTTGGCATATCCCGAAACGCTGCTCAGTTATTTCAGTATCCCGGCTTATGTTTATGATTATTTTCTTTGGGGAGGGGCAGTAATGTTGGTAGGAATAAATGTGCTGGTTATCCTCCTTTTTTTAAACATCTCATTGCTTTCGTCACTGGCCGGCAGGTTTAAAGGGAAACTCATGAAAAGATTGATTTCATATATCCATATCCTCTCGGCTTATACTATTCATGAACTTCTGGGTATCATTATGCTCAGTTTTTTACGCTTTGTCATTTTTTCCTTTCAGATGTATTTGTTGCTAAAACTTTTCGGAGTAAATATGCATTTTTTACCCGCAATGGTGATCATTGCCGTAATTTTCTTTGTAATGACCATGATTCCTACTGTAGCTATTACCGAACTGGGTATCCGAAGTTCGGTAGCCCTGTTTTTAATCGGAGTATATTACGGGAATCCACTGGATATGCCAACAAATATGAATACAGGTATTGTTGCAGCTTCAACTGCCTTATGGATCATTAACCTGGCCATTCCGGCCCTGATTGGGGCAGTTTTTGTGTTTAACCTTAAGTTTTTCAGGAAATCAGCAAATGAATAGCACAGTAATTTTCCTTATCGTTTTGGTGCTGACAGGGTTGGTATATTCGCTGCTGATTATGTGGTTTTATTTTGGATGGCGAAAAATTAAACACTATCCCCCTGTTTCCGGGCCTTTCCCTTCGATCAGTGTGATTGTTGCTGCCCGGAACGAACAAAAACATATAGGCCGGCTGATAAAACAACTGCTCGGGCAGAGATATCCGGAGGATAAATATGAGGTGATCATAGTAAATGATCATTCTAATGACAAAACCCCGCACATGGTAAAGGAAAATGACCCCGGGGAGCGCATAAAGCTGATCCATCTTAAAGAAGGGCTAAGCGGCAAAAAAAATGCGATAACAGCAGGGATCCGTGAAGCGTACGGAACCCTTATTGTTACTACTGATGCCGATTGCATACCCTGCAATCATTGGCTGGAGGCCATCGCAAAGGCTTATGCCTACAATAAATATAAAATGATAGCCGGACCGGTGGTGGTCACAAACCCTAAAGGCTTCACCGGTAAGTTTCAGGCCATTGAACTGCTCAGCCTTGTTGCATCAGCAGCCGGAGCCATCTCAATAAATCAACCCATCATGTGCAATGGGGCCAACCTTGCCTACGAAAAAGCTGCCTTTGAGCAAGTATCAGGATTTAAGGGGAACGAACATATTCCCGGGGGGGATGATATATTTTTGCTCGAGAAATTTAAAAAAGCTTTTTCAGGAAAAGCCATTGCCTTTCTGAAAGAAAAAGAAGCCATTGTTTTAACAGAAGGTGTTTCCGGAATTCGCGAATTTATTCACCAGCGCATCCGTTGGGTATCAAAAAGTCATGCTTACCGCGATCCCTTTATGATTTTTACGGCCCTGACGGTTCTGCTGCTTAATATGGCCATTATTCTGGCAGTCATCGCGGGGTTTTTCAATCCCCTGTTTTTTTATGTATTTGGGGTCCTTTTCCTGCTTAAAAGCTTTGTCGACTTTAAGCTACTATGGGATATAAGCGGATTTGCCCGGCAGCGCCACCTCATGAAATGGTTTCCGTTAATGCAGTTTCTCTATTTCCCTTTTATCAGCATCATGGGCCTGGCAGGAAATATACTGGCATATAAATGGAAGGGGAGATAACTTCTCATCAGGTTTTTTCTTTCATTAATGCTTCAGCAATGATGAGATCGTCAGGGGTTGTGATCTTGATATTTTTGTCATCGCCTTCAATCAGGTTGATCTTCACCCCCTGCGATTCAGCAACGCTTGCATCGTCGGTAAATGCAATATTGTTTTCCTGTTGATAGGCCTTTTTCAGGATCCCTGCCATAAAAACCTGAGGTGTTTGCACAAGCCTGAGCCTTTCTCTCTGAATGGGTTTGTTATCATTGGCGTTTACTTCCCTGACAGAATCTTTCAGGTGTACAACCGGAACAGCATTTCCTTTTTCCGATGTTTCTATAAAGCATTTTTTGATGAGCGCAGGCGATACCAGGGGGCGCACAGCATCATGAACCGCAACAATTCCTTCATTGTCAACAAGCGATAATCCGTTTTTAACCGATTGAAAGCGTGTTTCTCCACCGGCACAGAGCTGATGGTTGGCTTTAAAATCATATTCCGAACAAAGTGTCTTCCAGGTATTAAAGTATTCCTGCGGCAATGCCACAATGACTTTAATATCTGCAGAATGATCAAGGAAAGCATTGATGCTGTGCATGATAACGGGTAAACCATTCAGGATTAAAAATTGCTTGGGAATGGCAGCACCCATGCGGGAACCTCTACCACCTGCCGTAATGATAACATATTTCTGAGCCATGGCTAAATAATGAGCATGGCATCACCGTAGGTAAAGAATTTGTATTTCTTTTCAACGGCTTCTTTATATGCCTTCATCAGGAAATCATAACCGGCATATGCAGCTACCATCATCATCATTGATGATTGCGGCAGATGAAGATTGGTGATCATTGCATCTGCAACACTAAACTCATAGGGTGGGAAAATAAATTTGTTTGTCCACCCATTGTATGGTTTTATTTTGCCGGTGATGGAAACGGATGTTTCAAGAGCTTTCATCGAAGTGGTGCCAACGGCACATATCTTATTACGTTTTTCTTTTGCCAGATTGACGATGCTGGCATTTTGTTCGTCGATGATCACTTCTTCCGAGTCCATTTTATGCTTGGTAAGGTCTTCTACTTCAATGGTCCTGAAATTACCCAATCCGGCATGCAGGGTGATCTCGGCAAAAGATACCCCAAGCAGTTCGAGCCTTTTCATGAGCTCACGACTGAAATGCAGGCCTGCAGTGGGAGCAGCAACTGCACCTTCGTGTTTGGCATAAATGGTCTGGTATCTGGCTTCATCCTCAGGAACCACACTTCGCTTATGTATTTTGGGCAAAGGGGTTTCGCCAAGGCTGTAAATGGTTTGCTTAAAATCATCGTACGAGCCATCAAAAAGAAAGCGTAATGTACGTCCGCGTGAAGTGGTATTGTCGATAACCTCGGCAACAAGAGCTTCATCTTCTCCGAAATAAAGTTTATTCCCGATCCTGATTTTCCTGGCAGGATCAACAAGTACATCCCATAGCCGTGTTTCGCTATTCAATTCGCGCAATAAAAACACCTCTATTTCGGCCCCTGTTTTTTCTTTGGTTCCATGGAGGCGTGCCGGGAAAACCTTGGTATTGTTAATGACAAAGACATCGCCATCACTAAAATATTCGAGAATATTCGGGAAAGATCTGTGTTCAATAGAACCGTCTTTTCTATTCAACACCATCATCTTTGACTCATCCCTGTTTTCGGGGGGATGGCTGGCAATCAGTTCAGAAGGTAAATGAAATCTGAATTGGGATAATTTCATTATTTGCTGTTTAATTTAGTCATCTGGAAATGAATTTGCAAAGATACGGTATTTTGCCCTCTTTGTCAAACTTTCCCTTTATAAATAAGTATTTCCAAGGCTTTTAGCTAAACAAATCCACAATTAAAAAGTTCAATCCTGATTAAAGTATTGTATCTGTGTTTGAAATTTGCTGTTTGAAGGTATCCAGGGTCATGGCCTGATCAATATGATACGGGCCTATCCTGGTCCTGCGTAATGACTGCAAATAAGCTCCGCTGTTTAAGTATTTCCCAAAATCGTTGGCCAGCGATCTGATGTAGGTGCCTTTACTGCACAGCACCCTGAAAGAAGTTTCGGGGATGCCGGCACTGAGGATTTCAAACTCATGAATAATAACATCGCGGGCAGGGATATTCACATTCCGGTTTTTCCGTGCATGCCGGTACGACCTTGTTCCGTTAATCTTAATGGCCGAATAGGCAGGGGGCACCTGCTGAATTGGGCCCGTAAATGCTTCGGCAGCCTTTTTAATCTGTTCACTGGTGATATGCGCTGTGGCAAATTGCTGATCGGTCTCTGTCTCAAGGTCAAAAGAGGGTGTTGTTGCTCCTATAAAAAATGTGCCGGTGTACTCTTTGTCGAGTCCGGTAAATTCATGAATGCGTTTTGTGGCATTGCCAACACAAACCAGGAGCAGTCCGGTAGCCAGCGGGTCGAGGGTGCCGGCATGGCCAACCTTAATCTTTTTTATTCCTGCCTCAAATCTGATCATATACCTGATCTTGTTCACCACATCGAATGATGTCCATCCCGAAGGTTTATCGATCAGGAGCACCTCACCGCCTGAAAAATCATATGTTTGTGAAGATTGCACTTACTTAGGGTGAGGTAAATATGGTATATATTATGGCAACACTGCCGATGAGAAAGCAATAGATTGCAAAATAAATCAGTTTCCCCTTTTTAACAATGCCGATCATCCATTTACAGGCCAGCAATCCAGATATAAAAGCGGCTAAGAACCCCACACCAAGGGGTAAAAGGCCTATACCGTTGGCTGCCCCGGCACTTCCGTCATAAATATCTTTAACATTCGCACCAATAATTGGAATGAGGACCATTAAAAAGGAGAACCTGGCCACATTGGCTTTTTTATTTCCAAGGAGCAAGCCGGTAGCGATTGTAGCCCCCGACCTGCTAATGCCGGGCAATACGGCAAATGCCTGGGCGATGCCCATCAGCAGTGAGTCGAAAAAATTAATCTTACGTTCATTTTTCTGCACAATATAGGTTGAAAATAAAAGCAGGGAAGTAATGATCAGCATAAACCCGACAAACATCACATTGCCTGTAAAAAATTCTTCAATTTCGATTTTAAAGAAAAGACCGAGAATGATGACGGGGATCATCGAAAAAAATATTTTCAGGATATAAGCAGTTTCTTCATTCCATTTAAAGGCAAGTAATCCTTTGAGCAGATTCAGAATGTCTTTATAGAAAACCACAACTGTGCTGAGAACGGTTGCTCCATGTACCACAACGGTAAAGATCAGGCTCTTTTCGGCATTTACGCCAAGAATAGCCTTTCCTAATTCAAGATGTCCGCTGCTGCTTACAGGAAGAAATTCCGTTAAGCCCTGTACAATTCCAAGGATCAGTGCTTCGAGCCAGCTCATGAATAGATAAAGCGTTTAGTCCTTTGGTTTTTTCATGATGGCAAAGATCTCAATAATGTATCCGGCCAGAACCAGGATTGGTGCCAGTGTCATCCGGCGAAAACTAAAAATGTCTTCACTAAAAACATTCGGGTCGTCAGATCCGCCTCCGATCATCAGCAAAAATCCAAGCATGATCACGAATAGTCCGATAAGCAACAAGCGATAATTCTCTTTTCCAAAGGCAAAGGCCAGCGATGAATCATCAGCAGGTTTTGTACGTACCCCTGATAAATCCTTTGCTGGTTTAACATTCGCAGAGGAGGGCTTTTTCGACACTTGCTTTTTTTTGGTCGCCATAGCTGTGTAATTATTTTTTTTCAAATTTATGATAAAAATAGAAAGCGATTAAAGGATTAACAAAAATTAACCTAATAATATAACTGATCGGCCTGTGCCCGCAAATATTTTTTAACGGCAAACCAGGTAGAAAAATATGTCAGCAGAACACCTGATGCCAGCACAAATACGAAAAGGGTCAATATTAGGCCAATATCCTGCAGATTAACAAGTTCAGGCAACTCCTTTTGCGAAAAATACAGGATCAGCCCGAGAAAAATGATGGCAATAAATGAAGCATACAGCCCCTGCATGACTCCACGCCAGAGAAAAGGCCTGCGAATAAATCCACCCGTTGCCCCCACCAGCTGCATCGTTTTAATGATAAAACGCTTGGAATAAACCGACAATCGGATCGTATTATTGATCAGCGCGATGGCAATAACGAGCAACAGGGCACTGAATCCCAGCAGAACCAGGCTAATGCGGCGAATGTTCCTGTTGATGAGATGAACAAGGTCTTTCTGGTAATACACCTCTTTCACATCCGGGTTGGCAAGCAATTTATCTTCGATCACCTGCAGGCTGTCGAGGGTGGTGTAACTGGCTTTTAATTTAAGTTCGATAGAGGGCAATAGGGGATTGTATCCCAGAAACCCGATGAAATCTTCTCCAAGGTCTTCCTTCAATTCTTCTGCTGCCTGTTCAGGGGTGATATATTCCGTCGATTTCACAAAGGGAGATGCATCCAGCACTTTTTGTAACTGCACAATGCCTGCTTCACGCACATTTTCTTTCATTATAATGGAAAACCCAATATTCTCACGTACGTATTCAGAAAGTTTTTGCGCATGAAGCACAATAAATCCCAACAATCCAAGCATAAAAAGAACCAGTGTAATACTGATCAGTGCCGTTGCCTTCGATGATTGTAGCTTTCTTCGCTGGTATCGTTCATCTCTTTTGCTCATAGAAAATAGTTTTGATCCGGCACGACTGCCTCCCTGCAAATTTATGTTTTTTAAACGTATAATGCCTGTACTTATGATAATATTGGTTTTTATTCATAAAACTCAAATTTCAGCAACAATTGCATTAGCATGCTTAAATTGAACGGATCCCGCCGCACTTCGCCCCCCGAATAAATGAGTATAATACTCCGCTGTTTGCTTCCACTGGTTTGAAAGATTACCGGATCCGATACTTCGGCAGTTGCTTCGGGCTTATTCATTTATTTATTGTAAACCTGCCTGATTGCCATCTTTTTCCTAATTTCGCAATCGCAAATACATCTTTGCATATGATTGAAATCAACATACCCCAAACAGTATATTTTTCAGATGGAATATAATTTTAAGGAGACCGAAAAGAAATGGCAGGCCTACTGGCAGGAAAACAACACTTTTGCAGCACCCAATCAGTCGGAAAAACCAAAATATTATGTGCTCGATATGTTTCCCTATCCGTCAGGAGCAGGATTGCACGTAGGCCACCCGCTGGGATATATTGCCTCTGATATTTATTCCCGTTATATGCGTCACAGGGGATATAATGTATTGCATCCCATGGGCTTCGATGCTTATGGATTGCCAGCCGAGCAGTATGCCATACAAACAGGTACGCATCCTCAGATCACAACCTATAAAAATATTGAACGCTACCGGAGGCAACTCGACCAGCTTGGTTTTTCGTATGATTGGAACCGTGAAGTAAGGACATGCGACCCGCAATATTATAAATGGACCCAATGGACTTTCATCCAGCTATTTGAACACTGGTACAACAACAAATCCGACAAGGCCGAAGCTATTGCTGATCTTGTAAAGATATTTTCTGTCGAAGGCAATTCCGGCATCGACGCAGCCTGTAACGAATGCCCGCCCTTCTCTGCCAGTGAATGGAATAACATGACGGAAAAAGAACAACAGGAACTCCTGATGAATTATCGCCTGGCATATCTTTCAGATACCTGGGTAAACTGGTGCCCCGAATTGGGTACCGTGCTTGCCAATGATGAAGTAAAAGACGGTGTTTCGGAACGTGGCGGCCATCCCGTTGAACGAAAACTGATGAAACAATGGTCGCTCCGTATTACTGCATACGCCGGGCGATTACTCAACGGACTGGATAAGATAAGCTGGACGGAGTCGCTGGTCGAAATGCAGAAAAACTGGATTGGCAGGTCGGAGGGAGCATCGGTTAATTTCAGGGTTAAAGGCCACAATAAAACGCTCGAAGTATTCACTACCCGCCCCGATACCCTCTGGGGGGCTACATTTATGGTTCTGGCCCCCGAACATGAGTGGGTTGAAGAAATCACCACAAACGAACAAAAACAGGAGGTGATGGATTATATTGAAAAGGCCAAAAACAGATCAGAACGCGACCGTACTGCTGAAGTAAAAAATATTACAGGCGTATTTACCGGTGCTTATGGGATCAACCCCGTAAATGGTAAAGAAATACCGGTTTGGGTAGCCGACTATGTGTTGATGGGATATGGAACCGGAGCAATTATGGCCGTTCCTGCCCACGATAGCAGGGACTTTGCTTTTGCCCGGCATTTTAATATCCCGATTATCCAGGTAGTGAAACAGCCCGGCGAAGAAGCCGGCGATCCCTTAAGCTGGAACGATTCGTATGATGCCAAAGAAGGGGTGATGATCAACTCAGGCTTTATCACCGGAATGGAAGTAAAGGAAGGTATAGCTGCCGTGATCGATAAACTGAAAAAAGATAGTATCGGCTACGGAACCATAAATTACAGGCTCCGCGATGCCATATTCAGCAGGCAAAGATACTGGGGTGAACCATTCCCGGTCTATTATAAAAATGGTATGCCCTATGCCCTGGATGTGAATGAACTCCCGCTCGAACTCCCCGATGTGGATAAATATCTTCCTACAGAAAGTGGCGATCCACCGCTTGCGAGGGCAAAAAACTGGGTAAACAAAGATGGGTATCCGCTCGAAACCAATACCATGCCCGGATTTGCCGGCTCAAGTGGATATTATTACCGCTACATGGACCCCCATAACAATGACGAATATTTTTCAAAAGAAGCCAATCAATACTGGCAGGATGTAGACCTGTATATCGGCGGTGACGAACATGCCTCAGGGCACCTGATCTATGCCCGTTTCTGGAGCATGTTCCTATACGATATCGGCCTCGCCTGTAAAGAAGAACCGTTTAAAAAACTTATAAACCAGGGCAAGATACAGGGAAGATCAAGCTTTGTATACAGGCTCAAGGGAAGCAATACCTTTGTTTCGCGTAACCTTATCGATGATTATGAAACCACCCCCATTCATGTTGATATTGAAATGGTGGGAAATGATATTCTCGATATTGATGCCTTTAAAAAATGGCGTTCCGAATTCAATGATGCCGAATTTATACTTGAAAACGGGAAATATGTGTGTGGATGGGAAATTGAAAAAATGTCGAAGTCGAAACACAATGTGCAAAACCCCGACAGCCTGATCGAAAAATATGGTGCCGATACCCTGCGAATTTATGAAATGTTCCTTGGTCCGCTCGAACATCATAAACCCTGGGATACCAAAGGCATTGAAGGTGTATTCCGGTTTATCAGGAAACTGTGGCGCCTTTACCACGACCGGGAGGGCAAATTTTTTGTCAGCGAAGAGGAAGCCTCCGTTGAAGAGTTAAAAGTCCTGCACCGGACGATTAAAAAAGTAAGGGAAGATATTGAACGATTTTCATTCAACACAGCCGTAAGTACCTTTATGATCTGCGTAAACGAACTGTCAGACCTTGGTTGTAACAAAAAAAACATCCTCGAACCACTGGCAAAACTGATTTCTCCTTATGCACCGCATATTGCCGAAGAATTATGGCAATTGCTCGGCAATAAGGGTAGCATTTCCTACAGTAAATATCCTGCCTGGGAAGAAAAATACCTTGTTGAAGATACTTTCCTTTACCCCGTTTCATTTAACGGGAAACTGAGGTTTAAAATCACTTTTCCGCTTGATATGAGTAAAGAGGATATCGAAAAAGCCGTTCTCAGCGCCGAAGAAGCCCAAAAATGGCTCGAAGGGAAACCCCCTAAAAAAGTGATCGTCGTCCCCAAAAGGATCATCAACATTGTTGTTTAAGTTATTTTAACACACTTTCTTCTTTTTGGAATGCTTTTTGAACCAACACTTCAAAATACGCAATATGTTCAGAATACTTATTGTTTATATCAGCACCTTTATTCTCATTGTTCCGGCTGTTCTGATGGGTCAGGACAGTGTAAAATACGTTGAGGAGATCCCTTTTCAGCGGGGTGAATGGGGAAAATACAGGGTATATTACGATTCATGGATCACTTCAGGAATATCGGCCGGTATCGGCCTTATAAGCATTAAAGATGATGTGAGGCAGTTCAATGGCAGAAATACCTTTCATTTTGAAGTTATCGGCAGATCTGTGGGCCTGTTTAACTGGTTTTTTAAAGTGGATGACCGTTTTGAATCATTTGCAGATGAAGAAAGTCTCATTCCCTATCATTTTATCAGACGTACACACGAAGGATCATATAAATACGAGGATGAGGTGGATTTCGACCATGAAAACGGCATTGCCAAAAGCCGACGGAAAGTAAAAACAATTACACCGGGAATAAAAGATATCGTTTCAGCATTTTATTATATGCGGAAACTCGATTTGAGTGATATTGAGGAAGGTCAGGAATATCAGCTTGATTTCTTTCTCGACGATTCGGCCTATGTAAGCAAGATCATTTACCTGGGCAAAGAGAACGTTGAAACAAAACTTGGCAAATTCCGCTGCCTGAAATTTAAACCTATGGTGGCCCAGGGAGAAATATTCCAGGAACCATACCCGATGGTGCTGTGGGTAACCGACGACAAAAATAAGGTACCGGTACTCGGAAAGTCAAGCGTGATCGTAGGATCGGTAAAAATAGAACTGATAAAGATTGAAGGGCTTAAATACCCTATGGATGCCAAACTGGACTAATTGATCCCATTAAGCTGTAAACAACTGCCAAACACTGCCCGCACTAATTCTTAACTATTTAATTATCAGTTTTGATCCGGTGTGTATTACCTTTGAAATAAAATAATGGCTATGTATTCAATTGCCATCTGAATAATTTAAATGCTTTATTATGAAAACAACAGCCATAAAATGTATAATCACGACCGTTTTATTCATGTTTGCCTACAATCCTTTGTTGTTCAGCCAGGAAAAATGGAATTATGACACCGCCTGGGCGCAAGTGCATAAACTGGAAAATCTGGGCCAGGTACGTTCGGCCATCGAAAAATCAGAACAAATCTATGCACAGGCTGATGCTGAAAAGAGGGACGTGCAAAAGATCAGGGCCCTTGAATACCGCATTCGGCTGAATTCAAAGTTTGAAGAGGATTATTTCCAAAAAGGCATTGCTGAAATATACCATGAATTGCCTTCGTTTTCATCGCCGGAAAAACAGCTTGTGCATGCCCTGCTTGCCGACCTTTATATGGGTTACTATACGGCCAACAGATACCGTATTTTATCCCGGACAAACATAAGTGGAGAAGCCCCCGAAGACATTGAAACCTGGGGGCAGCGGCATTTCCTTGAAAAGATCTTTGAAGAATACGGAAAAGCATTGCAAAACCCTGCTATACTTCAATCAGCCAAAGCCCTGGATTATGCCGGAATATTGAAGGATGGCGACAGCCTATGCATTTTCAGGCCAACACTCTACGACATTCTGGCCCATCATGCCCTTGATTTCTACATGAACGATGAATTCATGGCGGGCCGGCCGGCGGTGCGTTTTGAGGTCGATGATCCGCAAATGATGGATATTGCTGAGTCGTTTGTAAAAATGGAATTTGAAGAAAAAGAACCTTTATCGTTGAAATATCATGCACTCGTCCTGTTCAGAGACCTGATCGCATTTCATCTTAAGGATGAAGATATTGCTGCGCTCGTCGATCTCGATCTGAAGCGATTGGAATTTGTGCATGAACATGCTACTTTCAGTGATAAGGATAAGGTTTATTTGCACACCCTTGAGCAAATGGAATCGTTGCTGATCGGAAAGGAACCGGTAACAGAAGTCTATTTCCGGATTGCAGGCCTATATGTACAATCAGCAACACAATTTAAACCCCTCGAGTCGGATGATCACCGCCGCGACCTTATTATTGCAGCCCAATATTGCAAGAATGCACTCAATGAATTTCCTGATTCATACGGAGCATCGCATTGCAAATATTTATTGAGCCAGATCATGCAAAAATCTCTCCGGTCGACAATGGAATATGCCAACCTCCCCGAACAAGATATGCTTGCTTCGGTTTCATTTAAGAATGTTTCACATCTTTACATCAGGATCATTCCCCTGAATGCTTTCGAAGAACGCAATACGAATCGAAATCAACGCGCGGAGGAAAAGATGGAACGTTACCGCAATACCCGGCCCGTAAAGCAATGGTCGGTTGAATTGCCTGTTGACAACGATCACCATCAACACATTACTGAACTGGCCATTCCTCCCCTTCCCGAAGGGTTTTATGGCTTACTCATCTCCGACGATGCTGCTTTTGAAGCCAACCGGCACGTTAGATGCTTTAATAGTTTCTGGGTTACCGGCATTGCTTATATGAATAAATACGGTGATGACGGAAACCTCTTGTTTTATGTTGTCGACAGAAGGACCGGCGGGCATTTGGCCGGTGTTAATGCAAATGTTTACCAGGAAGAATATGACCATGCCGTAAGGGAATCCCGGATGGTTAAAAGCGGCAGCTATATCAGCGATGAAGAGGGCGCTTTTGTAATCCCCGTCAGGGAAGAAAAATCAAGACGCCTTGTTATTGAATTTGTAAATGAAGGTGACCGTTTTTTGTCGCCCGGAACATTCCACAGTTCGGCCCCTTATAAAAGTGCTGAAAAAACCATTAGAAAAACACATTTCTTTACCGACCGTTCAATATACCGTCCCGGACAAACAATATATTTCAAGGGAATTGTAATGGAGCAAAACGGGAAAGAATACAAAATATTAAAAAATGAATCAACAACAGTAGAATTCCTCGATGCAAATTATCAGAAAATTGCTTCTCTCGACCTGTTCACAAACGAATATGGTTCGGTTAAAGGATCGTTTCAGGCACCTGTAGGAAAATTAACAGGATCCATGCAGATCAGGAATGAATCGGGTGGGGTGAGTATAATGGTTGAAGAATACAAAAGACCTGAGTTTGAAATCATATTTGATCCTGTAAAAGGAAGCTATAAACTGAATTCGGAAATTATCCTGAGCGGCAAAGCCATGGCTTATTCCGGACAGCCTGTTGATCATGCCGGTGTTAAATACAGAATTGTGCGAAATGCATATTTTCCCTACATCCCATACCGGGAAAGATATTATCCGCAAACGCAGGAAGCCGAGATCGGTTCAGGCGAAACACAAACCGATGAAACGGGTAGTTTTACAGTTCATTTCAGGGCAATTCCCGGTCAGGCAGGTATTTCAAAGTATAAGCCCGTCTTTACCTATACAGTATATGTCGACGTAACCGACATCAGCGGCGAAACACATTCGGGCCAGAAATCAGTTTCAGTGTCGGAAAAGGCTTTGCTGCTCGAACTTGAAATCCCGGAACTCCTGAATGCAGATGATGAAAACACCTTTAAGGTAGTGTCAACAAACCTGAACGGAGAAGAAGAGCCTTCAACAGTATCGGTGAATATCATGAAACTACAGGCCCCCAAAAGTGTATATAAAGACCGTGAATGGGAACGCCCCGATGTTTTACTTCTTACGGAAAGTGAATTCAGACAAAAATTTCCCGATTTTGCCTATAAAGATGAGGACAAGCCTGATACATGGAAAATATCTGAAATCCACCATCAGTCTGTCATCAATACCGGAGAAAAAAATGAACTGGTGCTCGACCAGCTTGCGCAGTGGCCCCGGGGGCAATATAAGGCCATTCTTTCTGCAACCGACCGTTTTGGCGGAGAAGTTGAGATCGTAAAATACTTCAGGGTTTATGCTCCCTCTGCCGGCAGTCCGCCAACCCCTGCCGCCAATTGGTTTGTATTAACAGAAAATACGGCCAAACCAGGCGATACTGTTGAATTACTGATCGGGACATCATTTAAAGATGCTCACATACACTTTGAAGTAAGCAATAAAAATGGTCTGATAACTCACGAATGGATGAACTTAAGCAATCAGCAGCGAAGGATAATGATCGCGGTGCGCGAAGAAGATCGCGAAGGCATTGGCATAAGCATGGGGTTTGTCTTCAATAATAAAAATTACAGCAATACGGCTGTAATCAATGTGCCCTATACAAATAAAAAGCTAGATCTTGCCTTTGAATCCTTTCGAAACAAACTTAGTCCCGGACAGGAAGAAAAATGGAATATCAGAATAAGGACAGAAAATGGTGATCGTGTTGCCGCCGAAATGCTTGCAGGCATGTACGATGCTTCTTTGGATGCCTTCCGGCCCCACAAATGGACACTCAATCTTTACAATTACAGATATAATCCAAAATTCTGGAATACAGATCATGCTTTTGTCACTGTTTCAGGATGGGTTTTAACACCCGGTCAGCAACTTGCTTACCCTAAAAGCAGAACCTACAAGGAATTGATCTGGTCGGGAGTTTACAGCAGAGGTTGGCTGTATTACAAAGGCAATCGCGATATGCGGCAAAGCAGGGCAGGCATGGCCATCGATGCAGATGCATCGGTTGTGCATGTAATGACCGCTGACGAAGAAACGGTTCAGCTAAAAGAGCAAAATGGCGACGTTGAGTTGCCACCTGTTACAGAGCAGACTGAAAAAGAAGACCATATTCCCGTCAGGAGAAATTTACAGGAAACAGCCTTTTTCTTCCCCGATCTCAGGACCAATGAAAACGGGGATGTGGTCATCAGTTTTACCATTCCCGAAGCTCTGACCAGATGGAAAATGATGGGGCTTGCGCACACACAGGATCTCAGCTCAGGGCTGATCACCAAAGAACTGATAACCCAAAAAGAACTGATGATCATACCCAACCATGCCCGTTTTTTCAGGGAAGGCGATGAGATATGGTTCAGCGCCAGGGTTGTAAACTTCTCTGAAAAAGAGCTAAAAGGTGAAGCAAAGCTGCAACTCTTTGATGCCATAAGCATGCAGCCTGTCGATGATAGTTACGGCAATGATCAGTCAACAAAAGCGTTCACGGCTTCAAAAGGAAACACAAGCCTGGTTAGCTGGAAGCTGAACATTCCGCTGAACGCCGGCCCCCTGATCTGTCGTGTTACGGCCCAATCAGGAAATTACAGTGACGGAGAAGAGGTGATGGTGCCGGTATTGACAAACAGGATGCTCGTAACCGAATCAATGCCCCTGCCGGTTAAAGGCAATGAAAGCAAGGAGTTTGTTTTCAAAAAGCTGGCTGATCTTCAAAATTTGAGCAACACTTTGAGCCATCACAGCTATACGCTTGAATTTACCTCCAATCCGGCATGGTATGCCGTTCAGGCACTGCCAGCCCTGATGGAATATCCCCACGAATGCTCCGAACAGGTGTTTAACAGGATTTATGCCAATGGCCTTGCCTCGCACATTATTCAGCAACAGCCAAAGATCAAAACCATTTTCGAAAGCTGGAAACAGGATACACCTGATGCCCTCTTGTCAAAGCTGGAAAAGAACCAGGACCTGAAAAATGCCTTACTGGAAGAAAGCCCATGGGTATTGCAGGCCCAAAATGAAACAGAACGCAAACAGAGAATTGCCCTGCTTTTCGACGTTAACAACATGGAAAATTCTATGCAAACCGCATTGAATACCCTTCAGCAGAAACAATTAAGCAGCGGTGGATGGCCCTGGTTTGAAGGAGGGAGGGACAATCGCTTTGTAACACAATATATCATTGCCGGTTTTGGCAAAATGCTCAAACTTGGTGCTTTAAACAAAAATAACAGGGATATTACCACGATGCTGACCAAAGGCATCGAATACACGGACGAACGCATGCTGGAGGACTATCAACGGATTAAAGAATCGCATGACGATTATCTGAACAATAAATATATCAGTCATACCATGATACATTACCTGTATGCCCGGAGTTTCTTTCTGCAGGAGTATGCTATCGCAGGGAAATATGAAGAAGCTTTCGGGTATTTCAGTGAGCAGGCCCAAAAATACTGGCTTGACCAGGATAAATACCTTCAGGGGATGATCGCACTTTTGATGCATCGCCTGGACAAAACCGGCACAGCCAGCCTTATTATGAAATCAATCAGGGAACATGCCCTTTACGATGATGAGATGGGAATGTACTGGCGCAGGGATGCCGGATATTACTGGCACGAAGCTCCGATCGAAACACAGGCCTTGCTGATCGAAGCCTTTGAAGAAATACTCCGCGACAGGGAGTCAGTCGAACTCATGAAAACCTGGTTGTTGAAAAACAAACAAACCAACGAATGGGAAACCAGCAGGGCTACTGCCGATGCCTGCTATGCGTTGCTGATGAGAGGAGAAAACCTGATTGCTGAAGAGGGTAAAGTACGCATTCAGGTCGGGTCAGAAGAGATACAGCCCCGTGAGCCCGGCGCTTCACAAGCAGAGGCAGGAACCGGTTATTTTCGACATCAGTGGTCAGGAAATGAAATTAGTGAGGATATGGCCGTCGTCAGGGTAACAAAATCCAATGAAGGCATCGCCTGGGGAGCAGTTTACTGGCAATATTTCGAAGATCTCGACAAAATAACAAAACACGCATCTCCCCTGCATATAGAAAAAAGCCTGTTTGTGAAGATCAACACACCCGAAGGCCCCGTATTGGAAGCTGTACAGGAGGGCGATGTGCTTGAAACCGGCGATAAGCTGGTGTCGAGGATTGAGATCAGTGTTGACCGTGATATGGAGTTTGTGCATTTAAAAGATATGCGTGCGGCGGCACTTGAGCCTGAAAATTATTTGTCGGGGTATCGCTGGCAGGGAGGACTGGGATATTACGAAAGCATTCGCGATGCTTCGGTAAATTTCTTCTTCGCATACCTTCAGAAAGGCACCTGGGTATTTGAGTATACACTTAATGTAACGCAAAAAGGCAATTTTTCAAACGGCATCACAACAATACAGTGTATGTATGCCCCCGAGTTTGCCAGTCATTCTGAGGGTGTTAGGATCACTGTGAAATAGTTAATCGCATTTATTAACAATTGTTGATAATCGCTGTTCATTGTTTGTTAATATGAAAACACATAAATCGCTTGACATGACAGGCCACATTTGAGTATATTTGTTCTACCAGGTGAGCGATAAAGGGCCGGCTGGAGTCCGAAAAAGTAACGCAACGCTAAAGCCGCAAGGTGGAGGCAGAGCAAAACAAAAAAACGGGTAAAGGCAGGGGCCAAGTGGACCAAAGCCCGCAAGGGTGCAGGAAAACAAAGCTCAGGTGCAGAGTGAACGGAACCGCGAGGTAAAGGAATCAAAAGCACTGGTCGAAATAACAGTAACCTGGCATGAACCGGAAGCTTCGGCAACCGGATCGTGGAGGGGAGCGTTTCGAAAGAGGCGTTCCTCTTGTGTTTTTATATCCCTGCTATTAGTGCGTAATGATCCGGCTAAGGTCATGATTGAATTTGCGGCTGATATTCTTCAGGTCTGTCATCTCCTTTAAAAGAAATTCAATATCCGCTTTCGAATCTTCTGATTTGATCTTTTCCTGCAGCCTGCTGATCTGTAACTCTATTTTTTTGATCTTAAATGAGAGCAGGGAACTATCAACAAGCGTGTTAAGATTGCCCGACTCCCTCGATACGATGATCTTTTTCTTTTCCCAGTTCTCGCTCAGGGTGTAGGGCGAACTCAGCAGATCTGCCGCAGTGGCCCTTACCTGTTCCATTTCATGATTAATAAAGTTTTTCTCATCAGGTGTTTCTCCCTGCATAAGCAATTTATAATACTCATCAAAGATCATCTGGTATATTGGATTGTTAAACACCAGATCATCGGCCCTGATTGCCGTTACCAGATATTTCCCAACCTGCACGCTTAGCTCCTTGCTGCGTTTCATGCCGGGAGCGATCTCAGTCTCGTGATGAATAATAAAATGGTCGGTGCCGTATTGCATGAGCAACCTGATAATTTCCCTTTCCTGAAATTCGCTGTTGGTATAATCTACATCGCCCGTTGGGGGGATCTTTGTTTCAGTGATTTCAGAAACATATTGAGGCTCTTCCTGTTGCTGTTCTTTCCTGAATTTTTTTCTGAAGATCCTGTTCAGCTCATTCACCAATACCTGTTCAGGGGTGTCGAGCAAGCTGCTGCATTCCTTAATGTAAACGTTACGGTATATGCTGTCGGGGATGAGCGAAATGGTTTCTACGATCTCTCTGATCAAGGTGGCTTTTTTAACCGGATCGTCCTTTGTACTTTCCAACAGCAGGCCTGTCTTGAACCGGATAAAATCTTTTTCCTGTGCAAAAAATTCCTTTATTTCGGCTGTACGGTGATTTCTGACATAGGAGTCGGGATCTTCTTCGGGCGGAAACATGATGATCTTTACGTTCAGCCCCTGCTCAAGAATAAGATCAATTCCGCGAAAGGATGCCATTATGCCGGCTTCATCGCCATCGTAGAGGATGGTTATATTCTTTGTAAAGCGTTTGATCAGTCTTATCTGCTCAACCGTTAAAGCCGTGCCGGAACTCGAAACCACATTTTCAAATCCCGCCTTGTACATAGAGATCACGTCGGTATAACCCTCGACAAGGTAACACTTATCCTGCCTGATAATTTCTGATTTGGCCAGGTTAAGGCCGTAAAGTACATTGCTTTTGTTGTAGATCTCCGACTCAGGAGAGTTAACATATTTGGGTTTGTTCTCTTCCCGGGTGAGGATACGTCCGCCAAACCCCACTACCCTGCCCGAAAGGTTATGAATAGGAAAGATAACCCTGCTGCGGAAGCGGTCGTAACGCTTCCCTTCTTCTTTTTCAATCGTCAGGCCGGTTTTTACCAGATACTCCGGTTTATAGCCTTTTTCCAGGCAATGCAGGGTGAGGGCATCCCATTTATTTGGACTGTAGCCGAGGCCAAATTTTTCGATGATCTCCTTATTATACTCCCGTTCACTGAAATAGGAAAGGCCAACTGATTTTCCTTCATCGGTATTTAAAAGCTGATCGGCAAAAAATTTCTGTGCCACGGTGTTCACCTGAAAGAGCGCTTCGCGTTCATCCAGCTTTTCTTTTTCTTCCGGGCTCTGGTCCTCTTCCTCAATCTCAATCCCATAGCGTTTTGCCAGGAACCGCAATGCTTCGGGATAAGTATAATGCTCATGCTCCATGAGGAAAGTCACCACACTGCCGCCTTTATTCGAGCTAAAGCATTTAAAGATATTTTTGGCCGGGGAAACAAAGAAAGAAGGATTTTTTTCATCAACAAAGGGGCTGAAACCCTTGAAATTCTGTCCACTCTTTTTCAGGTTCACAAATTCCCCTATCACCTCCTCAATGCGGACGGTGTCCATGATCTTATCGATGGTTTCTTTGCTGATGCGGGTCATGATGAAGAATTCATGCGAAGTTAATAATAAACCGGCTATTGCCGGCAGGGCTTATTGATTCCGTTTTGTCTTAAAAAAATCTATTAGCAAACGCGAACATTCTTCCTCCAATACGCCACTGTTAACGACTGTTTGTGGGTGCAGCACCGGTTTGCCAAGCAGGCTGAAGCCCCTTTTCTCGTCTTTGGCGCCATAAACCAGGCGGCTTATCCGGCTCCAGTATGCAGCACCGGCGCACATCAAACAGGGCTCAAGGCTTACATACAAAACGCAGTCGTCGAGGAATTTTCCACCCAAGTATTCTGACGCAGCCGTAAATGCCTGCATCTCGGCATGAGCCGTAACATCATTTAGCTTTTCGGTAAGATTGTGTGCCCTGGCAATGATGCGTTGGTTGGAAACGATGACCGCTCCCACAGGAACCTCGCCCAGTTCATTCGCCTTTTCAGCTTCCTTTAAGGCTTCACGCATAAAATATTCGTCGTCGAAAATGATCACTGATAATCTTTTTATTGCAAAGTTAATGCTAATTGGAAAAAGTACCGGCACGGCAGGCCGCGAACATCTCCGAAGGTCAGCTTACCGTAATCCCCATCCTTTCCATTAATATTGTGGCATTCATGTTTTGGGCTATCCCCTCTTTTAAAATGTAATCATAGTCGAGCCGGTCTTTATCGATGATCACTTCAAAGCATTGGTTTTTAATATGATCGGGGAATCGCTTTTCGAGCTCACCCAGCGACAGATCATGTGTGGCAATAATACCTGCAGCCTTCAGCGAAATGAGTTGTTCAACAAGGGCTTTTGAGCCACTTTGCTTATCCCTGGAATTGGTTCCCTTCAAAATCTCGTCGAGGATGATAAAAACCCTGTTGCCTTTTTTAAGCATATCGATGATCATCTTCAACCGCTTTAATTCAGCATAAAAGTACGATTCGTTATTGGCAAGCGAGTCGATGGTGTGTATACTGGTAACCATATCAACAGGGCTTACCTGCATGTTCACAGCACATACCGGAGCTCCGCAGCCTGCCAGGATTATATTCACACCAACTGTACGCAGGAAGGTGCTTTTCCCTGCCATATTTGCCCCTGTTAAAATGGTAAACTGCCCCCATCCGTTTACCCGGTAATCATTACACACTCTTTTCCCGGCGTGTATCAGCGGATGCCCTAACTGTTCGGCTTTCAGATACATCTCGTCGCCTTCCACGATATCCGGGAATATGAAATCAGGATTATTATATGCATATCCTGCAAACGAAACCAGGGCATCTACTTCGCCTATCACCTCAAACCAGCCCGGCAAATAGCTTTTGTATTTTTCTTTCCATTTTTCAAGCCTGACCGATTGCCGGATATCCCATAAAAAAAATATATTCATCAAAAAACCGGCCAGCAGGTTCAATCTCGTATCAAAGGCATTGGTTATCCGTGCCAGTTGTTTTACGGCCCTGCCGGCACTCAAGCCATTACTTATTAATGTCTGTCTGCTATTCTGCAATTTCCGGGATGAAAACGACTGTGATTCGATCATATCGAACAGGCTGCTGTATTTTTTCAGTACAGGGAACTTACCGCTGAGCAGATTGTGTTTTTTATTCACCGTACGGTGTTTAATTCCTGAAAGTGCAAGTGGAATCACAAGATAAGCCATAAAATGCCAGAAACTGATCACATTCATCACAAGCAGGATAAACATGGCGAGATTTATCAGCGGAACCACAATTAAAAGGATCCTGAAAAATATTCCTTTAAAGTCGGGTTTTAAGGATACCCAGTCTGTTAATCCAGGTATATCGCCGGCTTGTTCTTCCACCATCATCCCCCTTACCCTGAAATCCTGCCTCCACCCGAACAGAGAAGCCAGTTCAGCAATGGCTTCCTGTTTTTCTATGATCAGGTTTTTGGATTTCGAAATGCCCGACAGCTCTGCGGCCAGTTTGTTTTTCCCTCTTTTTGTAGAACTGCGGTTGATGTACTGAAATAAACTTCCTTTGCCAAAGAGGTCGAGATCATGCGAAAAAAGATGATTCCCGTTCAAATATTCTGATCCGTCATCATGATCTGAAAAATTCCATTCCATCGAATTTTCCTCTTGCAGGTTGATCATGATCAGTTGTTCCAGGACATTTTTTCGTTTGTGCAGTTTTCCGTGTATCCTTACCAGAAGGCCAAAAATAATGATGCCTCCGCCCAGAACTGGCCCCAATACTGCCCACGAAAACCTTGTACAGAAAAAAATGGCAATAATCCATGCAAGAAAGAAGAACAGCCTTATCATACCAATTTGCTTTATCCGGGCCGTAACCTGTTCCAGCTCATTGGAATAATCCGTAAACAATTGTCTGTACTTTTCCTTGATCTCTGCTTGCGTCATATGAAGGGGTATTATGATCAGCTTTCCGGCCAATCAGGGCATTTGCTGCTGCAACGGCTACCAATCAGCGAATGGATGCTTTACAAGCATTGCGTTGTAATATCGCTCATCATGCGTAACTTCATCGCCAAGCCAATTTGGTTTTTTGAACTTCTCGTGCTCTGTTTTCAGTTCAATTTCTGCTATGACAAGGCCTTTATTTTCTCCCATAAACACATCCACTTCCCATTTATGGTTTTCATGTTCAACCAGGTAACGGTATTTTTCAATAACAAAACCGGAGCACATGCGATCGAGGATCTCCCGGGCATCCTCAAGCGGTATTGCATACTCATATTCATTGCGTGTAATTCCGGTCACGCCGGTTTTGAGGGTAAGGGAAGCCCGGGTTCCTGCTATCCTCACCCTGATCACCCTGTTTTTATCTGTGCTGATAAATCCCTGGCGTATATAAACCGGAACAAGACCTTCCTTAAAGGAATCATTCAACACAAGGAACTTCCTTTCGATCTCCTTCGCCATATATTTGTTTATGAAAAACTCTGCGGCTTTACTTTACTATCGTTAATTCGTCGATGATATTCTGAGCTCCGGCAAACTTATCAATAATAAACAACACATAACGAATATCAACATTGATGGTGCGCTGCAGTGCCGGTTCAAAAGCAATATCGCCACTCATGGCTTCCCAGTTGCCGTCGAAGGCCAATCCGATCAGTTCACCGTTGCCGTTAATGACAGGACTGCCTGAATTTCCTCCTGTAATATCATGGTTTGTGAGGAAACAAACCGGCATGATATCGCCCTCGCTGTAAATACCGTAATCTTTATTTTTATAGAGTTCCTTCAATTTATCCGGAACAACAAATTCCCAATTGTCAGGATCTTCCTTTTCCATCACCCCGTCGAGGGTAGTATAATACTCATAGCGGATGGCATCGGCCGGATAGTAGTCGAGCACCGATCCGTAGGTTAAGCGCATCGTGAAATTGGCATCGGGATAGAACACCTTGTCGGGATCCATCTCACGCAGTCCTGCAATAAAAAGCCTGTTTCCCCTCGAAAGGTAAGCATCCGCTTCGTCCATCCTGCTGCTAAGTTCCGAATATTTATCGCTGAACGCTTTCATTACTTCATAGGCAGGGTCTTTGGCAATTTTTTTTGCTTTGGGGTTTTCCAAAAATTCATATGCCTTTTCGGGGCTTGAAAAAATGCTTTTTTCAAATACTTCTGCAGCCCATCCGCTAAAGTCACCGTCATTCTTTTGTGCAAGCTTAATAAGCATTTCAGATTGTTGTTCGGGCGGAACATTCATATAATACATGTTCATCATCGAGGCCAGCATATTCCGGTCAATTGAAGTATTATAATTTTTAAAATGCCTTTCGGTGGTTGATTTAAGGCGTTCGATAGCCTTATCGATCTTTTCCTGCTCAGCATCCTCGTCCAGCAATTTGTATAAAGTCCCGAAGCGGGCCGAGAAGCCGAGGATCTCACTGCCGCGCGAAATTGCTTCGCGGTAATACCACCTTGAGAGGTTATATTCCTTTAAAATGTCGTATGCCTTTTCAATATCGGCAAGTGCTTCGCCGTATTTTGCTTTTCTTTCCGGACTGGAATTTACCCATTTGGTAAATCGGTCTTCGAGCTTAACTTTTTTATCATATACTTTAAGTCGCTTCAGCCCCTTTGTCTGGCCAATAAAATATTTCCAGTAGTTGGCAGTACCGGCATATTTCGATGCATATTTAATCCTCACTTCATCATCGGCATCCATACCTTGGCGCATGATTGCCAGTTTTTCCTCCCTGATTTTCACAATGGTCATATTGGATTCTTCAACAGCAAGTTTTACTCCATAGGAAGTAAGGTACCTGTCGGTGCTTCCCGGATAGCCCATGATCATGGCGAAATCGCCCCTTTCAACGCCTTTTACCGAAACAGGTAAAAAATGTTTTGGCTTCAGGGGGATGTTTTCTTCGTTATAATCGGCAGGAGATCCATCAGGTGCGCTGTATACCCTGAACAGGGAAAAATCGCCGGTATGACGGGGCCACATCCAGTTATCGGTATCAGCACCAAATTTGCCGATGGATGATGGCGGGGCACCTACAAGGCGCACATCTCTGAATATCTCATAAACAAACAGGTAATATTCATTCCCCCTGAAAAAGCTTCGCACCGAAGCCGTATAATGTGTATCTTCTTTTGCTTTAGCTTCAATCTTGCTGCTGATCTCATTTACTTTTTCAGTTCTCTCCTCTTCAGTCATGTCGTCATTCAGTTCAGAGAGCACACGTTCACTCACATCCTCAATCCGCTGCAAAAAACGCACGCTTAAACCGGGGTTCGCAAGTTCCTCTTCGCGGCTCGTGGACCAGAAACCATCAGAAAGATAGTCATGCTCAACGGTACTGTGCGATTGAATTATTCCATAGCCACAGTGATGATTGGTAAGCAGAAGACCTTCGTTTGAAATAATTTCGCCGGTACAACCACCGCCAAAGATCACGATAGCATCCTTAAGGCTCGAATTGTTAATACTGTATATCTCTTCAGGAGTCAGGTTCAACCCCATTTCCTGCATATCGACATAGTTCAGCCGGTCGATCAGTAAAGGAATCCACATACCCTCATCAGCTTTCGCTTTCGGGGCAGCCAGCAACAGAAAGCTGATCAAAATGTAAAGAAGTTTTTTCATCTTAATTAATTTATTGTTAAACACTTATGTTAAATTGAACGATTGATTTTTTGTTAAATAAAATAATTTTCCGCTGAGGTTTAAACAGCTTGCGGATGATCTGTTCATCCCAAAATCATCAACCTATACGTACTTATCACCCTTTTCAATCTTCAGGTCATTAACGATCTGCCTGATCTGCTGTTCATCGGATTTTTTGCAGATCAGAAGGGCGCCTTCATCTTCCACCACAATAAAGTCTGACAATCCATTAATGACAACCAGTTTATCCTGTGGAACACTGATAATGCAATTATCGGTATTATAGGTAATCACATTATTGCCACTGATGGCATTATTATGCTCATCCTTTGATTTAACATCATGGAGCGATTTCCAGGTTCCGAGGTCCGACCATCCAAAGTCGGAAACGCGTACATACACATTGGCGGCTTTTTCCATCACCCCGTAGTCGATAGAAATATTGCGGCATACAGTATAGGTTTCATTTATAAAATCATCTTCTCCCACTGTGTCATAAATTTCGATGCCTTTGCTAAAAAGCTCATCTACTTCTGGGAGGTTGTCCCTGAAAGATTTCATAATGCTTTTCAGTGACCAGATAAATATACCCGAATTCCAGAGAAAATCGCCGCTTTCCAAGAATGTTTGTGCAAGTTCGAGGTTGGGTTTTTCAGTAAAGGTTTTCACTTTCCTGATCTGATCATCGCCGGGATAGGGTGTACCTTCAAGGTATTGAATGTATCCGTATCCTGTGTCGGGGCGTGAAGGGTTTATGCCCAGTGTAAGCAACCAATCATTTTCAGAAGCTGCGGCCAGAGCCGATTGTAATGCCTTAACAAAGGCATCCTCGTTTAAAATAATATGATCAGAGGGTGCAACCACAATGTTTGCTTCAGGGTTTTTCTTCTGGATCTTATAATTGGCATAGGCAATACAGGGGGCAGTATTCCTGCGCATTGGCTCACATAACACCTGATCTTCCGATATTTCCGGAAGCTGGCTCATGACCAGTTCCTTATATATTCCATTTGTAACGATCAGAATATTTTCGGCGGGGCATATCCTTGTAAGCCGTTTAAAGGTTTGCTGGATAAGGGTGTTGCCTGTGCCAAGGATATCGATAAATTGTTTGGGATGAGAACTGCGGCTCATGGGCCAGAAACGTGCACCAATGCCACCAGCCATGATCACGCAATAATTGTTTTTATTTGATTTCATAATTCCGGTTTTCCTGAATAGGGGATACAAATGTATTAAAAGTAATTATAACAGGCGCCATTAAGCCCCGGAATCGACAAAAACAATCTGTGCAAGCGGACTGATAAGATAAATACGCTTGTTGTCGAGGCTCGTGCAGCGGTACCTCTTTCTGAGAAGGGGTCCCTTAATAAATGTTCGGCCGTTATATAATTGAAAGATGCTTCCCTCCCCGAGTTGCTCAAGCGTGAGCATCGTTTTTTTGTCATATCGCTGCAGTGTACGGCTAAGTTGAAGATCGCTGCTGCTTGAAGCATATGATTTGCTTAAATATGACCTGAGTACTGAGCGGATGTCGTCAGGGAAAGTCCCGTTTTCCATGAATGGTGACATCATCTCGCGGTATGTTTGCTTCCATTCCCTTCCATGCGGTTTAACTTTGTTGTGGTACTTTTCCCAAATGACAAGATGGGCAAACTCATGTACCAGTGTTATCAGAAACGCATATTTATTCAAATCGTGATTGACCGATATCTGGTGTCCCTTACCATTTTGAGGTGGCCGGTAATCGCCAAGTTTTGAGGTTCTGCCCCGCGTAATTTTCAGATGGGTTTTATATTGTTGTAACCACATCATTACGGGGTCGACCGAATTGTTGGGAAGGTATTTTTCGAGGATCGCCCTATATTGTTCCATACTGATAATCCATTTCCGAAACCTTCACTTCATGATATGACCATGATGGGCAATCGCCACATCTTTTATGATATTTTCTTCCGCCGTAACTGCTTCTGCTACTGGCACAAGAGGAAAATAATATGCAGATAATTCCCAGAAAGAAAAATAGCCTGCACGATCGTTTCGTTATATGTAGGTATCGAAACATACTGCAAAGTTAAGGATAAAAATTGCAAACGGATATATATCATGCAACCAACATAAGTTACAGGCCATGTATAGAATTATATCCGGTTAAACTAACCGGAAAATATTTAATGAATAAAGGAAATGCTTAACTTAGCATAAATTATTGCGACATATGATCAGGGATTTTGGCGATTATTTTATATTGATGTGGCAGGTTTTTCGCCGCCCCGACAAGGGAAGGATCTTCTGGAAACAACTTATGGTAGAGTTTCAGGGGCTGGGCGTGGATTCTCTTGGCATAGTGGCCATCATATCTGTTTTTATGGGTGCTGTGGTGGCTCTGCAAACAGCTTTTAATATTGATTCGCCCCTCATTCCTGCCTATACGGTAGGATATACCACCCGGCAATCGATAATACTTGAATTTGCCCCTACCGTGATCAGCCTTATTCTTGCCGGAAAAGTGGGCTCCAGGATCGCTTCAGAAATTGGTACAATGCGTGTTACAGAGCAAATCGATGCCTTGCAGATCATGGGCGTGAATTCGGCCAATTATCTCATCTTCCCTAAGGTTATGGCCGGAATGATCTTTAACCCTTTCCTGATTGTTATCAGCATGTTTCTTGGAATACTGGGGGGATGGCTGGCCTGCATCACTTCCGGACTGATATCATCCGAAGATTTTATACAGGGAATACGCATGTGGTTCGACCCTTTTACCATCACATATGCATTGATCAAGACCGTTGTTTTTGCCTATCTGATCGTTACCGTGTCATCTTATCATGGATACCGCATCTCGGGAGGTGCGCTGGAAGTAGGACGATCCAGCACCAAAGCCGTGGTTTACAGCAGCATACTGATTATCATTTTTAACCTCCTGCTTACCCAATTATTACTGACATGATCGAAGTACGAAACATATCGAAATCGTTTGGGCAAAACCAGGTGCTGAAAAATATCAGTGTTCAGTTCGAACCCGGGAAAACCAATCTTATCATCGGCCAGAGCGGATCAGGAAAAACCGTCCTCATGAAATGCATTGTTGGGCTTCATGATATTGATACCGGTGAAGTAGACTACGACGGACGTATCTATTCGTCCATGAAAATAAAAGAAAAAAGAAATGTCAGAAAGGAATTGGGAATGCTTTTCCAGGGAGGAGCGCTTTTTGATTCGATGACCGTGCAGGAAAATATAATGTACCCCCTGAATATGTTCACGAAAAAGAGTTTTAAAGAAAAACTCGAAAGGGTCAATTTCTGCCTTGAGCGCGTTAACCTTACTGATGTGAACAATCTTATGCCTTCTGAGCTGAGCGGAGGCATGACAAAGCGGGTGGCTATTGCACGAGCCATTTCCCTCAATCCTAAATACCTTTTCTGCGATGAGCCCAACTCCGGTCTCGACCCCTTGACTGCCGATACTATCGATAATCTTATCAGCGAATTAACCCATGAATTTAAGATGACCACCATTGTCAATACACATGATATGAATTCTGTACTCAATATCGGCGACAAGATCGCCTTTCTTTACAAAGGAAACCTCTGGTGGGAAGGGGATAAGGATAAGGTTCTGGACTCAGGCAATAAAGAACTGGATGAATTTATTTTTGCAACCGAACTTACCAAAAGAATTAAGCAATGAACTGGCTTGATATTGTGCTTGCCATTCCCCTGTTATGGTTTACCTATAAAGGATTCAGAAATGGTTTCGTGATCGAACTGGCCTCACTTGCAGCACTGATACTTGGAATATTTGTTGCCCTGCATTTTTCATTTTATGCTGAAGATTACCTGCGCGAAAATTTTGAGATCGGCCAACAATACCTGTATATTATATCATTTGCCGTTACCTTCATCATTGTTGCCGTTGTGGTTTATATACTGGGAAAGATCATTCATAAATTAATCAACATTATAGCACTTGGCTTTCTGAACAGGCTGGCAGGTGGTATTTTCGGACTGCTGAAGTGTGCTCTGGCATTAAGTGTTGTCCTCTATTTCCTGAACGGTTTCGACCACGATTCATCCTTGATAAAACCCGAAGTTAAAGAAGAATCCTATCTGTACAGGCCTGTCGAATCAATTGTACCTCTGATCATCCCGCGAATTGACCTGGACCAGATCAAGCTGCCCGGCAATCACGATCCGGTGCTGCCCGATATTATCTGAAGCAATTGACGGGCTAATCTTAAAAGCTTTTCAGTTCCTTTTCCCGGCAGACCAATATATCCTTATCTTTATGCCATGATTTTGGTTACCGGAGGCACAGGACTGGTAGGTTCGCACCTGCTGCAGGAATTAACATCGCAGGGCAAAAATGTAAGGGCACTGCAAAGAAGCAAAAGCAAAAAGGATTTCGTGCAGCATGTATTCAATGCATATGCTAAAAACCCCACCGAACAATTAAACATGATTGAATGGGTTGAGGGGGATGTGCTGGATGTTTATTCCCTTGAAGATGCCATGGAGGGTGTTGAGCAGGTATACCATAATGCCGCAGTGGTTTCGTTCAGTCCCGGTGACAGGGAGATGATGCAAAAAGTAAATGTTGAAGGAACTGCCAATGTTGTCAATGCCGCCTTGCATAAAAAGGTAAAAAAATTGTGCCACCTGAGCTCAATAGCAGCCCTGGGAAGGGCCGCTGATGATGATGTAACAAATGAGACAACCGCCTGGGTTACTTCAAAAAACAACTCATACTATTCTATTAGTAAGTTTAATGGCGAAAGAGAAGTTTGGCGCGGCACAGCCGAAGGGCTCAGAACAGTGATCCTTCTTCCGTCGGTAATCCTCGGAATGGCCGACATAAACAACGGAAGCATGCAGCTTTTTAACACCATACTGAAAGGGCTTCCCTTTTATACTAGCGGTATTAATGGCTTTGTTGATGTGAGGGATGTTGCCAGAGCCCAGATCATTTTAATGGAAAGTGATGTGGTAAATGAAAAGTTTATTGTCTCTGCCGAAAACCTTAGCTATAAAGAAGTACTTGGCATGATTGCCGATGGCCTGGGAAAACGCAGGCCATTTATTAAAGTAAATAAACCCATGGCTGTACTGGCCTGGAATTTTTTCAGGGTTAAAAGTATGCTTAGCGGAAAATCGCCCATCATAACAAAAGAAACGGCAGGCACTGCCATGCGTAAGTATTTTTACAGCAATAAGAAATTTACTGACCTGAGCGGGATGGAGTTTCATAAAATCGAAGATACCATTGCAAGCCTGTGCAGGATATTCATTGAAAATAACTTTTTCAGAAAATAAGCATTCGCCTGATAAGTAAGCCTGCCCTATTGTTATATTCTTTAATTTTGTGCCACATATCCAAAAATTGACTGACGTTTAACAGAGCAAAAAAAACATAGAATGAAAAAAACAGCCCTGATCTACTGGCCTAAGAAAGGAAATGTTGAAAACACCGCAAAGAAGATTGCCGGTCTTTTTAACGAAGAAAACATTGATGTGTTTACCATTACCGGAGTAGATGTGCAATTGCTTACTGATTATGATCTTTTAATCTTCGGAGGTTCAACCGTTGGGGCCGATAATTGGAAAGATACCCATAAAAGCAAGTGGTACGCCTTTTTCGATGAACTAAAAAAAGTTGACCTGAGTGGTAAAACAGCAGCAATTTATGGCCTCGGCGACCAGGTGCTCTACCCCGATAATTTCGTAGACAGCATGGTCATCATCCGCGATGAATTGGTATCGGTCGGTGCGGAGATCATTGGTGCCTGGCCCGATGAAGGATATGAATATACCGATTCGAAATCATTTAAAGACGGCCATTTTATCGGACTGGCGCTTGATGATGATCACCAGGCCGAACTCTCCGACGAAAGGATCAGCAACTGGGTCCGCATACTTAAATCGGCAGGCTAATCATCCTTCAGGGGGATGGCTTTCCACTCACCCTGCTCAAATATATACACTTCGCGATAACCTGCATAAATAAGGCTCATTGCAGCTCTATTTAGAAATTTACCCACTTCTTCGGGCCTGTGTGCATCAGAGCTTATGGTTGCCGGAATATTGTGTTCCTTCATTTCCATTAATATCTCCACCCCGGGGAATAAACTGTCGGATCGCTTCTTATACAGGCCCCTGCTGTTCACCTCAACAATGCAGCCGCTGGCAGCAATATCGTCAAGCACTTCTGCTATAAGCCTTTTGTACCAGGGTTCATCTTCGCGGAAATACTGATCCTTGTTATGCATCTTTATCTTGTCGAGATGACCGATAACATCAGGTTTTTGGGTATGCACCATCATCGATACCTGCTGAAAATATGCTGTAACCGCTTTTTTAATATCTCCGCCATAATCAATTTTCAATCCTTTTTCCCAGCTCTCCCTGCGGGGGCCATCAATAAACCAAAGCCTATTTTCGTCATTCTTTACCAGGTGAACCGATCCGATAATATATTCCAGTCTGTTTTTGTTCCTTAAAAGATTAAAATCACAACAAACACCGGGTATATAGTCGGCCTCCAGCCCAAGATAAATGTTTATTTTTCCGGCATATTTTTCTTTTAACTGCCTGATCTCGTCGCAGTATTTTTTTAATGATCCTTCATCCCTGATGGCAAAGTGGTTTTCGAGCGGAACCGGAGCATGGCCCGAAAACCCCAGCGATTGCAAACCTTCGCTCAAGGCAGCGCGGATATATGCTTCAGGGGCATCGGAGCCATCGCAATAATGTGTATGAGTATGGAAATTATGCCTGAACACTTCAAAACGAATTTACACAATATTATGGATTATCGGGTGAGCAAAATATTATTTTGACAAAAAAAAGGAGAGCAAAGACCATTTGCTCTCCAACCCAAATCTTAAAAATTATCAAAATGAAAAAATTAACCTAAATGTTAACTGATTCACTTATTAATACGGAAAAGAGGCCAAAGGTTACCCTATAAATGCAATTATTTTTAAAAAAAATTTACCGGAAAAATCAGAAACTTCAGTACCCTCTGAGGCCTAAGGTATTATAAACTGTCAACAATCTTATATAATTTGTCTGATCTGCGCACAAGACCGGTAAGCGGAATGGAACATACTTCACCCTGCATGGCCCTGCCGGTATTTTTTTCATCCACCCTGATCTCTTCAATGCTTCCGTGGTACACTCCGGTTGTAGGTCCGATAATATAAATATCGTCGCCTTTTTCCAGTGGAGTGGCTTCAACAATAATTTCGGCCACCCCGATCTTTGAATAAAAATTGGCCACCTTTCCCACATAGATCTTCTTTTTTGAAGCTTGTGAGCCATACTGTTCCGACCATTCGCCCAACTTACGGCCAAGGTAATATCCATCCCAGAAACCGCGGTTATACACACTGCCAAGATCATTGTTCCATTGTGCGATCTTCTCTTCGGTAAAAACGCCGGCAACATAAGCTTCTACGGCCTCGCGATAACAGCGTGTAACCGTTTTCACATATTCGGGCGAGCGGCCCCGGCCTTCGATCTTTAGCACACGCACCCCCGCATCAAGGATTTTGTCAAGAAAATCAATTGTTTTAAGATCTTTTGGCGACATGATGTATTCATTGTCCACTTCGAGCTCGAGGCCGGTATCCTTATCTTTCACAATATAACCTCTTCGGCAGAGTTGCATGCAGGCGCCCCTGTTGGCCGAATAGTTCATGTTGTCGAGGCTGAGGTAGCACTTTCCGGATACCGCCATGCACAAGGCGCCATGGACAAAGATCTCGATTTTTACTTTTTCGCCACCAGGACCTGTAATGTTGTGCTCTTCGATGCCGTCGGTGATGGCTTTCACCTGATCGAGCGACAGTTCACGTGCTGTTACCATCACATCGGCAAAGTGTGCATAAAATTTCACCGCTTCAAGATTGGTGATATTTGTTTGTGTCGACATATGCACCTCCACTCCTTTTTCGCGGGCATAGGATATAACCGATTGATCGGATGCAATGATGGCGCTTACACCGCAATTCGCCGCGGCATCAATAAGCTGTTTCATTTCAGCGATCTCGTTGTCGTAGATCACTGTATTCACGGTAATGTACGACCGTACTCCATGTTCACCGCAAATGCGCGTGATCTCCTGAAGATCGTCGAGGGTGAAATTTTTCGAGGAGCGCGAACGCATATTTAATTTCCCGATACCAAAATATACCGAGCCCGCACCGGCCTGAATGGCTGCCATTAATGATTCCATGGAACCCACCGGCGACATGATCTCAATATCGTTTACAAAATGTTTTTGCGAATTCATGGGTACAAAATTAAACTATTGGCAAGAACAGCTTTGGCACTTTATTTTTATTGATCAACAAGATCAGGAGAAATTTGTTAAAAACCTACCTTTGTATCATGGTTAAATACATATTTTTACAGTGATGAAGTATATCCGTTTTATTGCCTTAGGTTTAATTGGCTTTTTCATATTTGCTTCGTGTCAGGTTCAGCCTGAGCAGCCCGGGGCGAAATATGTTTTTTATTTTATTGGCGACGGCATGGGACTGGCACAGGTTATTGCCACCGAAGCTTTTCTGGCAGCAAATGTGCCGGGTGATTACGAAGCCTTAAATTTTCGGAAATTTCCATACAGTGGTATCAGCACGACCCATGCTGCCAACCGTTTAATTACCGGATCGGCTGCTGCAGGCACAGCATTGGCTACCGGCCACAAGACGGCCATTGGCAGGATCTCCATGGATACATCGGGAACTATACCTTATGAGAGTATTGCCAGAAAAGCAAAAACCAGGGGCATGAAAACAGGCATCATCAGCAGCGTGTCGATCGATCATGCCACGCCAGCCGTGTTTTATGCAAACCAGCGCAACAGGAGCATGTATTTCGAGATCGGGCTTGATCTGACCAGAAGCGATTTCGACTTTTTCGGGGGCGGAGGCTTTAAGCAGGCAGAAGGAGAACTCAATGGCAAAAAAGTGTATCTGCCCGACCTGGCAAAGGAAAACGGGTTTAATTACATCGACAGCAAGGCCGGGTTCAGGGCATTAAGGCCTGATGATGAGAAAGTGATCTTTGTTAATCCCGGCCTCGCCGAGGGAGCCTCCATGCTTTACGCCATCGACCAGCCTGATGATTATATCACCCTGGCCGAGATCACCCGCAAAGCCATAGAATATCTCGATAATGACAATGGTTTTTTTATGATGGTGGAAGGCGGAAAGATCGATTGGCTTTGTCATGCCAATGATATCAGTGCAACGGTCCATGAAGTGATAGCCTTTTCGGAAGCTGTTGAACAAGCCATAAATTTTTATGTGCAACACCCTGATGAGACGCTGATCGTTGTTACTGCCGACCATGAAACCGGTGGCCTTGCTTTGGGCGAAAAATCAATGCAATATGAAAGCGATTTTACATTTCTTGCCCATCAGGATATGTCAGGAGAAAACTTCAATACTCTGCTTCACAACGAGTTGGAAAACAGCCCCAAAAACGAAAAGGGATATAGAAAAATGCGCGAACTTCTCGAAAGTCATTTTGGCCTGGGCAATGAGAATGCATCCGTTCCTCTTACTGATGAAGAACAGGCTGAGCTAAAGATATTATTCAGCGAATACGGGCAAAACGTAAAAAATGAATATGGCAATTACAGTAGCATAACCGTTCATGCCACAACAAGTCTGGCACGGCATGCAGGCCTGGCATGGACAAGCATGTCGCACACATGCGTGGCTGTTCCTGTTTACGCAATTGGCGTTCACGGGGCACATTTTTCCGGAAACCTGGATAATACCGACATCCCGAAATTAATCTGGCAAAGCATTGAATAAGCAGTTATTCATGGAATTGAAAAGCTGAATAAGCGTTTAGTGGCTTTATTTTTTTCCCTTGATATCGATCTTAAGCCCCAACTCTTCGAGTTGCTTTTGGTCGATGGCAGAAGGTGAATCGATCATCACGTCGCGGCCCGCATTGTTTTTAGGAAAAGCAATAAAATCGCGGATAGAATCCTGTCCGCCAAATAAAGCCACCAAACGGTCAAACCCAAGTGCGATCCCTCCGTGGGGCGGCGCACCATATTCGAAAGCATTCATCAAAAATCCAAACTGCTCCTGGGCTTCTTCATCAGTGAACCCCAGCACGCTGAACATCTGCTTCTGCAACCCTTTATTGTGGATCCTTATTGATCCTCCCCCAATCTCAACCCCATTGATCACCAGGTCGTAGGCATTTGCCCGCACCTTGCCGGGATCTGTTTTAAGCAGTTCGAGGTCTTCTTCCCTCGGCGAAGTAAAAGGATGATGCATGGCATAAAAACGTTGAGTTTCCTCATCCCATTCGAGCAAGGGAAAGTCGACAACCCACAGGGGTTTGAACACTTTCGGATCGCGCAAGCCCAGTTGTTTTCCCATCTCAAGGCGCAATTCGCATAATTGTTTGCGTGTGGTTTCATCCTCCCCTGAAAGTACGAGCAAAAGGTCGCCAGGCTCAGCACCGGCCTTTCCGGCCCATGCACCAAGTTCATCCTGGCCAAAGAATTTATCGACAGATGATTTAAATGTCCCGTCGGGATTACACTTTACATACACCAGTCCTTTGGCGCCGATCTGCGGTTTTTTCACGAAATCGGTAAGGGCATCGAGCTGTTTACGCGAATATTCGGCACAGCCGGGCGCACATATCCCAACAACAAGTTGGGCACTGTCGAATACATTAAATCCTTTGCCCTGCGCCACCTCATTCAATTCTACAAATTCCATCCCGAACCGGATATCGGGTTTATCCGATCCAAAACGTTGCATGGCTTCATGGTACGACATACGGGGGAAATCATCCACTTCAATGCCCTTCACCTCTTTAAACAGATGTTTGGTCATGCCCATGAAGGTGTTGAGCACGTCATCCTGTGTTACAAAAGCCATTTCGCAATCAATCTGTGTAAACTCAGGCTGGCGGTCGGCACGAAGATCTTCATCCCTGAAACATTTTACCAGTTGGTAGTAGCGATCATAACCGGCAATCATCAGGAGCTGCTTGAAGGTCTGGGGTGATTGCGGCAGCGCATAAAACTCACCCTGGTTCATCCTTGAGGGAACGACAAAATCGCGGGCACCTTCAGGTGTCGATTTTATCAGGTATGGAGTTTCTATTTCAAAGAAATCCTGCTTGTCGAGGTAGTTTCTGACAGCGATCGACAGGCGATGACGCAGTTCAAGGTTTTTCCTTATCGGGGCTCTCCTCAGGTCGAGGTAGCGATATTTCATCCTCAGCTCTTCGCCACCGTCAGTTTCATCTTCAATGGTGAAGGGAGGTACGGCTGATGTATTCAAAACCTTCAGCCCGCTAACCCTGATCTCAATATCGCCTGTGGGCATATTGGGATTTTTCGACTCCCTTTCAATCACTTTGCCCGTGGCTTCAATCACATATTCACGCCCCAGCGAACGCACCTTATCAAGCAGGGCTTTGTCGGTATCTTCTTCCTTAAAAAATAACTGTGTGATGCCGTAACGGTCGCGCAAGTCGATCCATACCAGGGCACCTTTGTCACGTATTCGTTGCACCCAGCCGCTAAGCCTTACTTCGGCATTAATATGTTCGCTTCTTAATTCCCCGCAGGTATGTGTTCTGAGCATATATTATATTTTTTGGGGTTCCGGGCCAGCATATATTAATGAAAGTCCCGAAGCCCTGATAGATTTGCGAAATTAATAAATATTTCAGTCTGATGCTTTGAAAGGCAGATCCACCCCTATATTGATCATGCCAAAAATGTTTGATTCCTTATAGTTTTCGGGCCATAAAAAATCCTTGTTGATGATGTTGGCAAGCCCATAGTAAAACCTTGCTTCGGCTGCAATATGCCATCTCACCGGAAAATAAATTTATCAATATTTATCATGTTCAAGAAATATAATACTGCCCCCGTCGAAGAGGGGCCCATCATAGAGTTCAATGATATAATGACCGCGTGCCGTAATAAAATCTTCAATCTCCTGCCTGTCGGGATGATCGGCAAGTGTGCCAAGGATAAATACTTTATTATGATAGATCCCGCAACATCCGCCCCAGAATCCATGTTCGAAACCTTCCAGTATTATCCCTTCTGGCCTTACCTTCAGGCAGGTCTTGTCGTAGCGTTCCAGCACTCCTGCAATGCCTTCATCAGAAGTAATGAAGTGCTGATCGTCGAGAGCCAGCAGGTTGCAACGCGTGTATCCCTGATCGACATGGATCAGTTGTGTATTTTCGAGCAGGCGGGTGATGGATGCATCGGTATTGCGAAAATTATGGATCAGCAGCTTATCTGTCGAAACAGCATTATAGGCCGAAGAGGCAGGGTATTGTTTACCTACAGCCTGTTCGCCGGGAATGAAATCAATATCTTCCTGCTGCAGCATTTCAATATAATGAAACGGCAGGTTGGGCGCCACGAATAAATGACGCGGTGACTGGTGAAAAAATATATCAGGATGGCCGGCAATGGCCTCATAGGTGATCCCCCGGGTTTCGAGCTCAAGGAGTGTTCCGAATGAGGCAAGTTTTTCCTTGGCAGGATCCGGAATTTTTTTATCAATGATAATAAGCATGGTATGTTCGGTTTTTCAGGGTGTCGTCGCGCATAAAGATTACATGATCATAAAACTGTAACAGGGCTTTTTTATTTTTCGCGGCGTAGCCGATGGCAAAATTAAACTGCTCGGGGGCAACATGAATTTCGAGCTTTTTGTAAGTGGTTTTCTTCATCAGGGGAGCAAATTGTTCTGCCCACAGCAGGGTCATCACCAGTTCCCTGAAAGCTACATGGAAGGGCCCGGCCACCAGGTGGTTTCCCACGGTAAGTCCTTCTGAAGGATGCAGGCCGATACGAATTACCCGAAGGCCTGCTGTTTCAAATATCCTGTATACTTCGGCCGATCTTTTCACGGCCTCCTCCATCGTGAGAGGAAGGTATTTTTTATCGCGATACAACTTTTCAAGTGCCGTGCCCCTGATAACAAGTGTTGGATAAATACGCGTATCGTCAGCTTTCAGATCGACAAAAGCCCTTGCTGTGGCCAGGTCATGTTGGGCGGTATCGCCGGGTAGTCCGATCATCATTTGCAGTCCGAGTCGCATGCCGCCTTTTTTGATCAATCGGGCCGCCCTGACAGTATCCGCAACAGTATGTCCGCGGCTGCTTTCAACAAGTACTTCTTCAACCATCGATTGTGCTCCGAGCTCGACCGTGCTTACATGATATTTTCTGAGCAGTGCAATCACCTGTTCATCGATGTAGTCGGGGCGGGTTGAGAGCCTTATGCCCTGGATCTTTCCGTCCAGAAGATATTCATGAGCAACCTTCAGATAAGCTTCCTGCTCCTGAACGGGAATGCCGGTAAAGTTCCCTCCGAAAAAACCGGTTTCGATCTCTTTTTTACGTTTTGGAAAAGTTGACAGGTGTTGGTCAATAATCATCCTTACATCTTCCGGTTGGGGCATATCAACCTGGCCGGTTATCTTATGTTGGTCGCAATAGATGCAGCGAAACGGGCAGGCCAGTTCGGGTATAAAAACGGGTATGTTATAGTGTTTTGTTTTCAAGCCAAAGTAGGTGTTGTAAAGGTAGGCTATATAATTAAGATTAAATGGTTAAATGGTTAAATGG
>JAVVEM010000020.1:56420-58189 GCA_032250805.1 Bacteroidales bacterium | reverse complement strand
TAAATAACCGCTACGCGGCAGGGTATTCGTGGCCGGGGTTATAGCATTATGGAACAATTGGGTAAAACAGGAAAACTGGCCATTAAAGATTTAACAGCCAGCTTTTATCGTAATTTATCAAGACAATCTATTCGCTAATCCTTCTCTTACGTGCGTTATAGAGTTTACGTGCACCATAGCCCAAGGCAAGTGCAATCAAAATCAAGACGCCACCTGCAATTGGCACTCCGCCAATATATGTTTCATTGGTTCCTGGCACAGGGCCGGGAGGTGTTGGAGGAGATGCGTGAACCATTACAGAAGCTGCAACAAGAAAGATAAAGATCAATATTACTACCCCTATTGATTTTTTCATTATCGCAATCATGTTCATTTGCCTTATATAAGTTAAATTAATTTGGTTTCTTATTTAGTTATCAGAACTTTTTCTGAATAAACAGCCTTATCGGTGATCACTTTGATCACATAATATCCGGTATTGCTGCTTACAAACATCCTGGTCACTTCACTGGTAATGCCTGCTTTCACCGACATCAGGTTTCCTGCTATATCATAAACCTGTATCTCGTTGATCCGTTGTCCGCTGTTATTTTTAACAATGGCATCCGTACGTTCGCCGAAAATACTGATTGGTTTTTCAGCCAGTTCATCAATACCAAAGTCTTTGATCTGGAAATGAACGATAAAGCGTGCATACTCATCCTGCGGTACCGCATTGAATGTATATTCGGGAAACTCCCTTAAATCGATCCATGCCTGGCCGGGGATGTGTGTATCTTCGAGGAATATTTCTGTACCCGGGCTGAACGACTGCATTGATTCTACATCAACAGCAAGGGTATATTCTGCCTCAACAGCCGGTTTAAAACTCAGCGGAACACTCATCAGTTCAGGAGTGAGCGGTCTGCTGTCGATGGCCATGTATTGGCCATCAGTACCAACCGTATAGATCTCGGTGGCATCTTCGCCATAAGAGCTTGGCCATTCTTTGGCATCATAATCTGAATCATATCCGCCGCTTACGTCGGCACCTACAAACCTGATATAAGTTTCATCATAGGTAGAGTTGCCACCTGCGGTGTATAACCTTAATGAGTTCTGAGGTGCGCTCTTCAGATACGGTTCAATATTGGTGGTCCGGGCTCCGGGTGTGATACTGAATACCGGAGCATTGTCTTTTGCTTCCACGAAAAAGGCCTGTCCGGGTTGGATATACCGGGCACTCTGGTTTCCGGCTCCACCTTCCGTGGATACATATTGCACATAGTTTCCTCCTGCAGGATCCCAAACGTAAACAACATCTTCCATATTGTTGGTTCCATCGGCGATCATGTAATCCCAGCTTATGGGTGCAGTATAGGGATTCCCGATAAGAGAAACGATGCTATCGCCAGGGTTGATCGCGGGATTTACGCTACCCAGTACGAGGTTGTCGTAAAAAATAACGGGCTGGGTTGAAGTGGCAAATCCTGAATTGCCATACAGGCTAAGAATAAATCCGTATCCTGGATTTGTCGGCCTTGTGGGTTCATAGATGTTAAACCACGACTGGTCAGGAAGCAATTCGTAGGCATATGAATATTTGTCGATCATATTCCAGTCGCCGAGTGTTACGCCGCCAACCGGAGCTGCCACCTGGTGGTGATAATAGTCGAGGTCGGTATTTTCGTAATACAGTGTACGGTGCACTTCAATATGTCCGGCTTCGAGGGCATATGCATTGTAATTGATCGTGCCTTCAGGAATAAAAGCTGAAGATAGGGTTCCGG
>JAVVEM010000020.1:54924-56320 GCA_032250805.1 Bacteroidales bacterium | reverse complement strand
CCCGTCCAACAATTCGTATTCAGTGCGATGTCGCAGTCGGAGTCGAAATGAGATTCTGTAACACTAGTACTCCCTGACCCTGAACTAATAAGGCCTGTAGCCAATTCATCCCAAGAAATACCAGAAGTTAATAAACTTGACGCTATGGTTAATTCTACGGTATACATATGTAACCAAACATCCTCCGGCAAATTGGGTGCTTGGGCCGATGGATTTAAAGCATCATAATCAGATGTAACATTCACATTGCCAGGACCTGGTTCAATAGCCACTGTTGTAATATAATTCCCCTGAATATAAGTAGGATTTTCATAAGTGATGCTTGCAGCACTAAAAGCTGAAACATTAACTTCAAATACCCAGGAAGATTCAGAATAATGAGCAAAAGGATAATTCCAAGGTTGATTTAATGGATACCATTCAGCAGCATCATTCGTGCGCATAAAATAAATGTCTACGTAAAAATTGTTTCCAATGATACGCGGATTTTCAACCGCGATTGAAGCTGTTGGTTCGCTGTAGACATTACCTAATGTGAATATGCCGAGTATTAGTAGTAAGAATATCTTTTTCATTTCAATTTCTTTTTGTAAACTTCAAAAGTAATTATTTAATATGGAAGTTGCTTAGCATTTTTAATATTATCACTAATTAATTGCTCATCCCCATATGATATTAGACCATCCATATTAGTATCTGCATTATGATATCCGGTGGTGATCGAATTATCTATGAGATCACGAACAGGTTGACGATCACCATATGATATTAGGCCGTCGTTTATTGCATCACCAGCAAACAGTCCATATACATCTGGACTTGTATCAATGCTGATTAGGGCAGGTTTTGATCCATAACTGAAAGCTTTAGTTGCTGCATCAGTAAAATCAAATTCATAAGTACTTTTTGGCTTTATTGGGGATGAAGCTGTCATCACTGACAAATGATTTCTATGATGAATGACAAAATAGGGATTATTATTGAGTGTCGATTTAAAAGGCAATCCACTAACCCCATCAACAGAAACGATAGAGCCGTCTTTCTTAATAAAACCAGCAACAATATCAACAGTTGTTGAGGCAGTTGCTGAAGAAGCATCAACTGCATCTCGTAGTTCAACAAGCACCCAATCAACAACGTCAGCAGGAATTATATCCACAGTTTCTAATCCACTATAACTAAGATGAGAATAGGCTTCAGAGGCATTTAATGGCAGATCGTCAGTAATTTCAGCTCTCATTAGATTCTCGTTTGCATCATACGCTCCCTGCAAAAATACTTTCAAACCAGCCAGGTACTGAAACTCAACCCCTGTAATATCACCTCCCTTATTTAAGGCTTCGAAGGTAATGGTATTTCCGGCATCGTCAACGGGATCGTAAACAAACCATTCGGG
>JAVVEM010000020.1:45249-54824 GCA_032250805.1 Bacteroidales bacterium | reverse complement strand
AAACTCTTTTCTGAGTTCGCCAAGGCCGTTGGTAACGATCATGTTATTAACGGAGGGGGTTCCGAGCACCTCTGAAATGGAGGGCCCGAGGGTGAGGCTGTAATCGGCCATATCCACCAGTCCATCCGTCAGGGTGAATGAATTGTCGACCCTCAGGCTACCGCTCAGGGTAACACCGGGACCGGTATTGTTCACAGTAAGGTGGTCAATTTCAGAAACTGAGCTCCCGCCAAATTCCTGCATTGCAGTCCCCGACAGGACGATTGACCCCGTGCCAAGGTCGGCGATCCCGTTATTGGTAAAGTTTGCATTTAATGTAACCGTACCGCTGTTATCAAGTGTGCCCGAAGATTCGATCGTAACATTGGTGTTTGAGGTGAGGCTGGTGCCGTTCATAACAACAACGGTACCGCCACCCTTGATCACAAAATCAGCAAATGCCGTACTGTTTATGGTCAGAAGCGCGATAAAAACCATCAAGCCTCCCAACAATTGTATTTGCTTCTTCATATCCTTCATGTTTTCGTATTCGTAATCGTTTTTCACTTTTTTGTGCAAATAAAATAATTTGCATCTCATCATCCATGGAAAATAACAAAATACTAAGGTTTTCTCATTTTGGAACATTAGATCCGGGTTTTTCCTAAAATGGGAAAATTCAGGTTTGTCCAAATATTAAGAAAATTCAGAATGGTTTACAAGAAAAACTTTTATGTTTCCGGCTTATTAAAACAAGCCTAAACCAGGCATCTTTTATGTTTATTCGCCAGTAAACAGTGAATAAACGCGGCCAACCACCGAAATTCTGATATTTTCCAACAGGATGTCAAAGAACAAAAAAGTAAAGATCGATTTAATAATTAATATTGTACGTTTTGTGCGATATTATGTTTCGCTGCTTATTAAGTGCAAATTGAATGCCATTATTTTTCGATCTGAAAACACAAACAATCTTGTACAGTTTTTGTTTGTTTCTGTTTTATAAACCAGCTGTAAGCAAAACAGGGAGCCATCGTGGAAACATCCCGACAGCTCCCTGTTTATAAGGGATTGATTATCTATGATTTTGTTAATATGATCGCAGGCTTCCTGCCCCTGAAACCTCCGATGTGAGTTTTGGTGAACCCTTATATTTTACGCTTGCCGCGCCTGAAACTTCGGCATCAAGCATGTCAGTGACATTTACCCTTACCCGGGAGGCTCCGCTGGCTTCCAATTCGCCATGCCCGGCAACAAATTCATACGCATCGATCTGGCTCGCACCCGAACAATCGAAGAGAACCGATTTCGCCTTACCCGACAGTTCTACATTACTGGCTCCACTATAATCGGCTGTGAGCATACCAAGCTCCATATTCAGTGTAATTTCTGAAGCCCCGCTAACATTGAGGCTCAGATCGCCAAACTGCATCATGCCTTCACCAATAATTTTTGTTGCACCACTGAAATCCATCATCTCAAGCTCTTTAAAAGTAAGGTAGATATTCATTTTGGTAAATTTATTAATTTTCCGGCCATCGGTGTAGATCTCCAGCCGGTCGCCTTTCACCCTGGTCTTAATAAATTCCATCAGGTTTTTATCTGCTTCTATAGTCAGGGTTTCCTTACTGCCCTGCGACAGATAAACCGTAAAGGCTCCGCCAACCTCCAGCGAAGTGAAGCCTGAAACTTTTCTTTCCTCTTTTATAACATCGCCATCTCCCTTTAATCCGTCGATGGGGATACAGGATGCCATCAGTCCGGTTCCGGCCAAAATGAGGATAGTTATCATTAATGTGATCGTTCTCATGGTTTTCATAATTTTTTGTTTTAATGTTTTAAACTTTTTTTAACGAATATCGATATTGCCATTCTTTGATTTAATGATCACCCTGGCCTTACCCGACTTATCGTTGCCTATGAATGCCTCCACCGAAGATTTAAAGTGCTCTTCCTTGAAGTGCATCACTTCAGCACGCGATTCGGGAAAATCAATGTCGCCAAAGCTGCTTTCAGCTACCAGGCTATAGCTGGCCGAACTGCTGATGCCAAGCTCTATTTCGCCAAACTGGTTTGAGATGTCGATAAGCGAAAACCCGCCTGACACCCGCTTTACACTGATCTCACCGTAGGTAGAGATCAAATCCATTTTGTCGAAGAGTTCGTCAATCTCAAAGCCATGAAAGTTTGTCTTGCCGCGGATCACGTCAACACTGCCAATCTCCGAACTTTCATATTCGGCATCGATCAGCAGTTCTGAAACTTCACCCACCTCAAAAGAAGTAAAGCGTGCATAGAGGTCAAGGTATTCTGCTTTACCGATTTCGAGCGCGCCATAAGCCATTTTTAGTTCGGCAGCTTTCAGGTAGGCGATCTCTGCATCGCCAAACTTAATATCGATCTTGTTCTCTTTATTCTCAAGTTTTCCAAGATTCAGGTTGCCATATCTCACCGTAAGGTCGGCACTTCCTGAAAGATCGCCAACACGGGTATTCCCAAATGAATTTTTAAGTTCGAGCTGATTGCTTGCCGGCATTTTCACATCGCAATTGATCTGAAATTCACAATTTTTACAATTCAGTCCATCTTTTACTGTAGTGATGGCTTTAACCAATGAAGCATTTCCGCTGATGCTCACGTCAACTTTTTCCATGGCCTTTTCGGCCTTTTCCTGTGATTTTGCCTTTATTGTAACGGTGATGTCGACAGTTACCTTGTTTTCTGCCCATGTTGATACGTTAACATTTCCGTATTCATTGGAAATAATCACCTCTGCACCGGCATTTACCTGGTACGACTCGCTAAAGGTTTTTTTGTGCTCTTCGGCACTTGCCTGCAATGAAAAAAGCATCATTGCCAGCAAAAAGAATAAACTGTTGATCTTGTACATTTTTTTCATTTTTTCCGGTTTTTTTAAAATTCTACATTTGACAAATATTTGTGATGATGTTGTTGAGTATTTTTATCCGTGTGCGGTAATTATTTACCAGTGCTCCGTAAACCCTTTCGTCAGACACATCTTCCCCGAGCTTTTCCTTTAGTTCCTGAGCATCTTCTTCGAGGCTTTGCAGCTGTTCTTCGGCCATATCATTTACCCGTTCAGCTTCCTCATCCGACTGTGTACAGGCAGATATTTCGTCCAGTTTCTGATCGGCCAGCCTGTTATAATGTTCAATCATAACGTTCAGCTCTTCTTCCATCGGGCCGGCATTGGCTACAGATGAATTATCGCTGTACTGAAACAGCAGTAGTGCTGCAACGGCTGCAACAATGAGCACTCCGGCGGCATACCGCATGACGATGTAGGCGACTGACTTTTTTTTCATGTCACTATGAAATCTGGCATCGAGCCTTGCAGCAAAACGAGCCTCATGACCTTCGGCAGGTTCATGCACGTCGTAATGCGTTTTATTTTTCCTGATCTTATCTTCAAGTACAGTCATGGCAATTAATTAACAAGTTCATTTATCCTGTTTTGTTTGAGCAACTCCCTGAGGCGATGTTTAGCTCTCGAATACCGGGTTCTGCTTGCATTATACGATATATTCAACACCTGCGAGATCTCTTCATGATCATAGCCTTCGAGCAGGAACATGCTGATGATCAACCTGTCGTCGTCGGCAAGCTGTTCAATGCATTCTCTGATCTCATCTATTCTGCATGCAAGTACCTCAAGATAATTTTCGGTAGAATCTTCTGCACTAATTTGAATTTCCGATTCTTCAATAGAGATCATTTCCTTGCGTTTTTTCAATTCATCGATGGCCCGGTTAACCACGATACGCTTCAGCCAGGCACCAATGCTTGCATCCCCCTTATAATCATCTATCTTACTAAAAGCGGCAATAAAGGACTCCTGCATCACATCTTCTGCTTCTGCGCTGTCCTTAAGTATTCTGTATGCAGTATTGTACATGGCTTTATAGTACATATTATATAATTGCAACTGCGATTTCCGGCTATTTTTCCGCACACCTTCAATAAGGTTATCCTGGATATTTATATTTCGCTGGTTCAAGTTTCGCGTTTTTTAAGTGACTGATTTTTTTTTTGAATGTTACAAGATATGGAAAAAGAAATCAAAAATCTGATATCTGATATCAGAAATATTGGTATCAGGTATATTTAGGGGAAAACGGGTATAGTCCCTTATCGGAAGGGCTTTGGCCAGGTGGAATATTTCAGGGCTTGCTTCGGAGTTTTATTGCAGGCAACGCCCCCACTACCCGCCCGGCATGGCAAATCATCAACTTTTGATCAAGTTGCAGCTTTTTAATTGATTGTCGCCCCTCGACTGCCAGTCGACTTTTTAGGTCAAATATGAATCCGCAATGCTGCTATCTGATCTTTAAAAGAGATATCTTTGTTTTTTAAATCTGCCCTTGCCTTGGACAAAAAAACTGCTGCCCGCGTATACATTTCTGCATTCCTGGCAATGCTTTTCTGGGGTTTATCCTTTATCTGGACCTCCATCGTGCTCACTTATTATCCGCCCATAACCACTATATTTCTGCGGCTGGTGCTCTCGGCGTCTTTTCTCATGGTACTTTTGTTGATCTTCGGGCGCTTACAAAAAATGCAATCAAGGCATTTGCTCTTATTCCTTGCTTCCGCATTTTTTAATCCTTTTCTTTATTTTATCGGAGAGAATTACGGAGTAAAGCTTACAACGCCATCGATCACGGCCATCATGATCGCCACAATCCCTTTGTTTACGCCGGTAGCCGCATATTTTATGGCCCGTGAACGTCTTTCAATGCTAAATTTTGCCGGGATCATCATTTCATTTTTTGGTGTAATGGTAATGATCATCAACCCCGATCTTAGTTTCAACCTCAGCTCAGGCGGCCTGCTGTTTCTGTTTCTTGCCGTTGGGTCGGCGGTCATCTATTCAGTGCTTCTGAAAAAACTCACGCTTTATTACAAACCCTCATCGATCGTTGCCTGGCAAAACCTGATCGGCGTATTTCTGTTCCTTCCTCTGTTTCTGGGGTGGGAATTTGATAATTTCCTGGCAGTTGTACCCGACAGAAGGCTGATCAGTTCGCTCTTGTTTCTTGCTATTTTCGCCTCATCGCTGGCCTTTATCCTGTTCACATACACCATTAAGCATCTTGGCATAAGCCGTGCCAATGTATATAGCAACCTGATCCCGGTTATAACGGCCATCACCTCATACTTTGTCCTGGATGAGATGTTCTCTTTTGGCAAGATTGCAGGAATGGTGATCGTTATCACCGGAGTAGTATTCACCCAGATAAAAAAACACAAGAATCCGATATGAGTAAAAAGAAAATTATTGTTTTGGGCAGTGGCCTTGTAGGCGGCCCAATGGCCAGGGACCTGGCCGCGGAATTTGAGGTCAGTCTTACGGATATTAAAGAGGACCGGCTGAAGAAAGCAATCAACAAATTTCCTATCAAAGGCATTGTTAGCGATGTTTCTGATACAAAAAATCTTCGCAGGTTGATCAGCGATCAGGATATGGTCATCAATGCAGTGCCTGGTCACCTGGGATTTAAAACCCTTGAAACGGTTATTGAATCAGGGCGCAACGTAGTTGATATTGCATTTTTTCCTGAAGATCTTTTCATGCTCGATGAACTGGCGAAAGAAAAGGGAGTAACCGCCATTTCTGACATTGGCGTTGCTCCCGGTATGAGCAATATACTCACTGCTTTTGCTTCATCACAACTCGACAGCACCGAGAAAGTAAAGATCATGGTTGGTGGCCTCCCAAAAAATCGTCAGTTACCCTGGGAATATAAGGCCGTGTTCTCCCCTGCCGACGTTTTGGAAGAATATACCCGGCCAGCCCGTGTGGTGAGACAGGGAAAGCAATTAACTGTTGCCCCGCTTGGCGAAAGGGAGTTTGTCAACTTTGAGGGAATCGGCACCCTGGAAGCCTTTGTCAGCGATGGTCTGCGTTCTCTCATTCGTACCATGAACGCTCCCGACATGGAGGAAAAAACCCTAAGATATCCAGGGCATGCAAGATTGATGGAGATCCTCAGGGATGCAGGTTTCTTTTCAACTGAGCAGATAAAGGCGGGACACACGATGGTAAAGCCGCTAGATCTTACTTCTGCCCTGCTTTTCCCACAGTGGACACTCGAAGATGGCGAAGCAGATATCACGGTGATGCAAGTCATGGTAAGAGGTATACGGGATGGGAGAAAGACAATGATCACCTACGATCTTTATGATGAGTACGATCCTGAAAGCGGCATCCACAGCATGGCCCGTACGACAGGATATACAGCCACCATCGCCGCCAGGATGGTACTTAACGGCATGTACAGGCATGTGGGGATATCGCCTCCGGAATACCTCGGACAAAAAGCAGAATGCGTTAAGTTTCTTTTTGAAGAATTTAAAAAAAGGAAGATCAATTACCGCGAAAGTGTCCGGCTGATCTGACACATGTTAAGAACACAACCTGATGGGTTTGGGGCACCGTTTGCCCCTACCGACAAGGAGCTGCTTGCTATATTAAATAAAGAAGTTGAACGAATATTTCCAATCATCCAACGCTGGTAAAACAAAATTTGTATATTTGCAACCGCTAAAAACGGCGAGGTAGCTCAGTTGGTTAGAGCGTCGGATTCATAACCCGGAGGTCCCGAGTTCAATTCTCGGTCTCGCTACAACAAAAACCCGGCTCGGAAGAGCCGGGTTTATTTTTTTCAGGCCGGGCATCAAGCTTGCTTGAATGCGAAGGCAGGAAAAAAATAAACCCGATAGCGACCGCAGGGAGCGACGGGTTTTTGTTGTTTGGCCTCCCCCAGCGCAGAATCAGCGAAGCTAATTCTCTGAGTGCCGAGTGCCGGGTGCCGGGTGATGAATGCCGAATGAAAAAACCACAGCCGAGCGCAGCATTATAGCAATAGTGTCACATGGCCTCAGTGTTTCAGTGCTTGCCCCGAGGACACGGTGGTTAATAATCTTCACGAGCACACGAGCACACGACGTCACGAAAAGAAATAGCAAATAACAAACCTGGTCACTGGTTTCTGGATACTGGTTTCTGGCCTGACCTTTCCAAATCAGAAAATTATATGGCATCAACAATCTGTACGGTGTAAAATGTAAATTGTAAAGTGCAAATTTTAAAACTTCTATGTCATCATTTCATGTTCATTATTCGTCATTCCAACTCCCCATCTCCCCATCTCCCCAACTCACGTCTCACGCATCATATCCCTTAATTCAGTGTATAATGCCGGCATGAGGCAAGGGCACATTGTACGCGGGAACTGTTCAATGCCGGATATTGCAAAAATTAATGCTTGCAATTCTGCAATATCTTTGCGATTTTTACAAGTAGAATTTTATTCTTCACATAAACCAAAAATCATTCGTATGCACTTCAAAAATTTCCTACTGATCGCATTCGTCGCCGTATTTTTTTATGCCTGTGATGAAAGCTGCACGCAAAAACAGGATGCAACTGCCAATGTCATCGGAAAACAAATGCCTGAAATTACCGGCGACCGGCAAACGCCTGAAGTTTTGTGGGCCTATGGCAGGCTCAGCGATGTGCAGGTTTCCCCTGACGGAAATAAGCTGCTTTTCGGAGTTAGCTATTACAGCATTGAAGAAAATAAGGGAAACCGCGAATTATACCTGATGGATCCCGACGGCAGCAATCTGATGCAACTAAGCAGAAGCCCGAAAAGTGAATTCAATGCATTGTGGAGGCCCGATGGGGAAAAGATCGGATTCCTCTCCTCTGCCTCAGGCACCGTTCAACTCTGGGAGATCAATCCTGATGGAAGTGCTTTGGAACGCATTTCAGATATCGAAGGGGGTATTGGTGGATTTAGCTATGCTCCGGATATGTCGAAGGTATTGTATATTAAGGATGTGGAAATTAACAACCCCTTTGAAGAGCTCTATGAAGGTCTTCCCGAAGCCAATGGCAGGATCAATACCGACCTGATGTACCGCCACTGGGACCATTGGGTGGATTCATACAGCCATATCTTTATTGCGGATTATGGCGCAGGAACGATCAAAGGCGGTACAGATATCATGGATGGTGAGCCCTGGGGCTCGCCCCTCAGCCCATTCGGTGGCATGGAACAGATAAGCTGGAGCCCCGACAGTAAATATATCGCCTACACAAGCAAGAAAATGACCGGCAAAGAATATTCTCTTTCGACCAATTCCGACATCTACCTTTATCACCTTGAGAGCGGTGAAACCAAAAATATTTCCGAAGGCATGATGGGCTTTGATGTGGCTCCGGTATTTTCGCCCGACGGCAGTATGATCGCCTGGGAAAGCATGGAACGCGATGGTTATGAATCAGATAAAGTACGCCTGATCATTTATGACGCAGCCAGTGGAAAAGCAACAAATCATTCGGAAGATTTCGACCAGAATGCCGGCGGACTGGCATGGTCGGGAAACGAAGAAATTTTCTTCATCAGCCCGCATCTCGGCTCTTACGAGATCTTTGCCTTCAACCTTGACAGCAAAACGTTCAGGCAGATCACCGAAGGCATACACAATTATAATTCTGTGGCTGTAGTGAATGAACAACTGATCACCACGCGACAGTCTATGTCGATGCCAACTGAGATATTTGCAGTAAATATTAACGATGGCTCTGATCAGCAGATTTCCTTTACGAATAAGGAACTGCTTGACCAGATCACCATGGGCGAGGTTGAAAAACGCTGGATCAATACCACCGATGGCAAAGATATGCTCACATGGGTGATCTACCCACCCCATTTCGACCCTGAAAAGAAATACCCTGCCCTGCTGTATTGCCAGGGAGGCCCGCAGAGCATGGTAAGCCAGTTCTGGTCGTACCGATGGAATTTTCAGATGATGGCCGCAAATGATTATATTATTGTTGCACCCAACCGCAGGGGTGTACCCGGGTTCGGACAGGCATGGAACGAACAGATCAGCGGCGACTACGGCGGACAAAATATGAAGGACTACCTTTCGGCAATCGATGCTGTGGCGCTGGAGCCCTATGTAGATGAAACCCGCCTCGGTGCCGTTGGTGCCAGCTACGGTGGATTCTCTGTATTCTGGCTTGCCGGGAACCACGACAAGCGCTTTAAAGCATTCATCGCCCACGACGGAATGTTCAACTTCGAATCGCAATACCTCGAAACTGAGGAGATGTGGTTCGCAAACTGGGATCTGGGTGGTGCTTTCTGGGAAAAGGACAATGAAATTGCCATGAAGTCGTATGCCAACTCACCCCATAAATTTATTGATAAGTGGGATACACCCATTTTGGTTATTCATGGCGAACTGGACTACCGTATCGCCTATACACAGGGCATGAGCGCATTCAATGCAGCTGTGCTACGTGGTGTTCCGGCGGCTTTTCTTTATTTCCCTGATGAGAACCACTGGGTGCTGAGTCCGCAGAATGGCATATTATGGCAACGAACCTTTTATCGCTGGCTGGATAAGTGGCTGAAGTAATAGTGAACAATCAATTATACAGACTGTTTCCTTAAAATAATTTGTTTAACTAAAACGCAATAAAAATGTTATTATTTACAATCAACTGGGACCTTTTTACTGAGTACATATACTCTTATGGTCCAAAGATCATTGGAGCC
>JAVVEM010000020.1:26972-45149 GCA_032250805.1 Bacteroidales bacterium | reverse complement strand
TCCTCGCTGACAAACTACTCGACCATGGAAACACGAAGGGTTGACTTTACTTTTGGGATTGCTTATGGCGACGATTATGATAATGCAAGGAAAGTACTGCTCGATCTGATCAATGCGGACGAGCGCATCATGCAAGAGCCCGAGCCCTTTATCGCCCTTTCACAACTCGCCGACAGTTCTGTAAATATTGTGGTACGCGTGTGGGCCAAAGGGGCAGACTACTGGGGAGTATTCTTCGACATGAACGAAAAGGTTTACAAGACTTTCAGCCAGAAAGGATTAAATTTCCCATACCCGCAGATGGACGTTCACCTGATGAAAGAATAGATGCTGGATGGCCAGCGTCTTCCGGATACGAACCTGATAAAATTGCTGTTGCTTTGCTCAAGTATTTTATATTTTTATGTAAGTTTACGATTCGAACCAAAAATGTAAAATCATGAAAGGCAAACCCTTATTTTTTATGTGGATCGTGATCGGTATCGGCATTGGTGCCGCGATCGGTGGCAGCCTTTTCAATAACTACACTTTCGGCGCCGGACTGGGCGTTGGGCTTGGCATATTGCTCGGGCTATGGTCGGAACATATTTACCGAAAAATGAAAAACAAGGATGATGAGCAAGGAAAATAAGCAAATCAGGTCTTATGCAAGGATAAGCGGTATAGCCGGGCTAATGGTATACGTTATTTACCTCTTCGCGGTGATCTTCCCTGAACTTCTTGCATCAACTGAAAATCCAAAGCTTACATCCGACACAGCATTGCTGGGATTTCTGGCCCTGGGGTTTTTGTTTGCCTGGTATAAAGAATATGAAGGGGGCATCATGCTGATGTTTATCACCCTCATCGTAGGTTTGTCATATTATTATAATCCATCGCCCCTTCAAATGGGTATTGTGCTTGCGGTGTGCATACCCTTATTCATGAGCGGGTTACTTTTTTATATGTACCACCGGTCGAAGCCGAAAGAGTTTAATCCACCCCAATAAGATGAACAATTTGCAGGAAAATATCGATCATGCTGCCAGTCTGATACGAAAGTCAAAGCACCTGGTTGCGTTTACCGGTGCGGGAGTGAGTGTTGAGAGTGGCATCCCTCCTTTCCGGGGCAATGGGGGCATATGGGATAAATATGACCCCAGGCTATTCGATATCCGGCAATTTATGCTGCATCCCGAAGAATCGTGGCGCGTGATCAAGGAGATCTTTTATGATACTTTTCTTGAAGCAAAGCCCAACCGGGCTCATGAAGTGCTTGCCGAACTTGAAAAAATGGGTCTGCTCAGGGAGGTGATCACCCAGAATATCGACAGCCTGCATCAGGAAGCCGGTTGTGCCGTTGTGCATGAATTTCATGGAAATTCGACGCAACTGATCTGCACCAAGACAGGCGAACGGCTCCCGGCAGCCCATGCCGACCTCGACGCCATCCCTCCCATGCATCCGGCCACGGGGGGATTATTAAAACCCGACTTTATCTTTTTCGGCGAAGGGATACCGGTAATCGCTTACAAGGCATCAATTGATGCAGCAACGAATGCCGATGTTTTCCTGGTGATCGGCACCACCGGCGAGATCATGCCGGCCAGCCAGATACCGCTGCTGGCCAAAGATAACGGAGCAAAGATCATTGAAGTAAATACCGAACCTTCGAATTATACGAGCCGTATTACAGATATTTTCCTGCAGGGCAAAGCCACGGAAATTATGGATATGCTGCTCGAAGCTGTGAAGAAGGCATAAAAAAAGCCGGCGCAGTGGCCGGCTTGATTCCTTTTAGTTTGTGCTTTGTATTTCACCAATCTTTGCCAGACGTAAGTTAACTCCTAAAACAGCAATTGTTTCTGAGGCATTATCTGTTTTCATCCTCAATTCAACCCTGTCATTAGGCCCTAAATCGATTAATGCACTTGTGGCCAGTGTGGCAAACTCACCTCCTGTTTGAAAATAATGTTTTACGAAAGCTCCCTCAATTGGTACAGCTTCTATAAAATTTCCAAGATCATCATAATCAGCAATCCATAACTGGGCCAGGAAAGGAATACCTGAGGAAATTGATTCTACAACCATTGACAAGTTGACGGAATATCCTGCCATAGCCGCAGCTGCATCAATACCGAGATAATCAACAGTAACTGGATCAGCAGGAACAGTTGCAGAAGCAGAAATATCATAATCAAATTGATCACTTGTATTTCCCACTGATGCAGAGGTCCATCCTGTCCATTGCGTATTTGCCAGGCCATATTGAGTACCTGGGCCGTTAGGCTGGTCTTCAAAAAGCTCACCATAATTATCTATGGTACCTGAAAAGACCGTACCGGATCTTGTATATAGTATCCATCTGTTTTCAACATCATCATAATACCAGAGTCCTCTGGGAACATTGTTTCCTTCATTATAGACCATAAGCCCACCGGGAATTTCAGTTTCCATATTTGGCAATATAACAACACCTGCATCAACAGCAAGTTCTACTCTGGGTATCAGCAAACCTTTAGGGGCAGTCAAATCTGTCGACCTGATTTCAAGCATAGCTTTACCATTAATGGTTGCAGGTGTTTCTTCATCAGTGATCAGCGCCTGGCTGAACAACATTGTTGTACTGAAAAGCATCAGCACGACTAAACTTAATTTTGTGATTGTTTTCATTTCTTTATAAATTTTGAATTTGATTGGATATAAAATCCTGTAATTGAATCATATTATCGGTTACACTTTTTTCATGTGGCATATAATGATAAAAAGTATAACACTGATCAGAACGGAATGTTCGATCTTAATCGGGAGGGGGACTTGGTGGCGAAAGGAAAGTTGTTTCGCAATCGGTATTTATATAGTAAACGATCTGGGTGCCATAAAGAAGTGGATTTGTATTTTCGGGCAGATCCAGGAGAACCTGCGAATTCAGATCGCGATCGTTTGCAGGAGCATTATTTGCAAGGGGTTGCAAACTCTGCCCGATAATTCGGCCTGTGCCGTTGTATGCGACCTGTCCACCAGCCAGTGTGGTGATCCTGGCAAAGGGGCTTGTCAGCATGAGGTCGAAATTCCCCAGCAACAGGTCACTTTGGTCAAGGATCAGTTCACCTGAAATATTAAGCCGGCTCAATAATTCAGCACCGGCGGGGTTAATGAGCATTAAGCGCGGGATGCTATTCCCGTTTGCATCCAGCAATGATCTGCAGTTTCCGCTAAGCACAACAAGGCCTTCCCCGCGAATATCGTTGTGCAGCCTGAGGTTGCCCTTTACTGCGAGGGTTGTAAGCTTGCTGAGCGTAAACGAAGTATTTTCATATAAAGTAAAAGAGGCATTCCCTTCAGAACTGTGGATGAGGGCAGTCTGTATCCCTGTCTGTTTATCGGCGGGCGCGTGCACGAGCTCCCCGCCAATCATATTCCTGGCAGGGGCGATCATCATGAGGATGATCAGGGGCCATATGTTAAACAGTTTCTTCAAATTGCCAGATCTGTTCAATGCAAATGATCTGCTCTCTTAAGCCTTATAAATGATTCGTAAATACGCACGACTGAAGACTTCGGTAGTAAAATTCATGGTCGCTGTTACCGTGTCGCAATTTTTAAGATTGGATGTCCTTCAGTCCGTGCCTTTTCGATCTGATTCTGGTTTTGGGATGTCAAATATACGAACATAAAATACGTTTTGCAAGTTTCTTTTAGGAATAACAATAATTTAACATCGTGCCATTTTGAGAATCAGTATTTCTTTTCAACTTCAAACAATTGATAATAAAGGGTTTGATAAAGTTTTTAAAATTTATGGATCCAGTGGCAGGTAAAACTCACAAAAAATCACAACCTGATCAGTTGCATCCCCTCCGAAGGTTAATGCAGAATAAAAATATTATACAGCACTGGCTCAGGGGATGATAATACCCTATTTTTGTAATTCAAATTCGTGTTTTATGGACCTTTTCTTGCTCATCGCCGGTATCATATTATTAATTGTAGGATTTGTCGGCTGCATATTGCCGGTTGTCCCGGGGCAGGCTGTAGCCTATGTTTCACTGATCCTTTTGCAGTTTATGAGTCCGCCACGCCTCCCTGCCGATACCATGTGGATACTGGCTTTTGTCATGCTGCTGGTAACTACCCTGGATTATATTGTTCCGATTTACGGCACCAAACGATTTGGTGGAACAAAGCGTGGTGTTTGGGGAAGCACCATTGGCCTCATCTTTGGCATTTTCATATTGCCCTCGATCGTTGTACTCGGGCCATTTGGTGTATTTGGCATCATCCTCGGACCTTTTGTTGGCGCCTACATTGGTGAAGCAACAGGCGGACGCGACTCCCGCCAGGCCTTTATCGCCGCCATCGGTTCGTTTATCGGCTTCCTTACGGGCACTTTCCTGAAACTGGTGTATACCGGCGTTTGTACCTATTATTTTTTCAGGTATGCATTTGCTGAACCCATATTTTAGGTGCATGCAAAAACAGCCGGTTAATCAGGGTATTCGATATTGATGAGATACAAACCGTGGGCAGGTACCGATAGGCTTGCCTCTGAACGGTTGCGGGCTTCGATGATCCGTTTGAAATCGCCGGTGTCGATCCTGCCCCTGCCTATATCGATAAGAGTACCTACAATGGCGCGGACCATATTCCGTAAAAAGCGATCGGCTTTGATCCTGAACACCAGCAGGCTGCCATCTTCTTCCCAATGGGCCTCCATGATCCTGCAATTGTTGGTCTTTACCTGGGTATGAAGCTTCGAAAAACTGGTAAAGTCGGTATAATCATTCAACAGTTTTGCAGCTTCATTCATTTTGGCAACATCAAGTTCTCCGTAAACATACCATGCAGCATCCTGCCTGAACGGATCTTTGCGGGTAGTGATGATATACTCATAAGTACGCGAAATCGCATCAAAGCGTGCGTGGGCATGCGGATGTACCGGCCTGATCTCAAATACAAATATGTCGCCGGGAAGATAACTGTTGAGCTTCAGAACTTTTTTTCCCAGTTCGTCATCCGTTAACCTCACTGACAGATCGAAGTGTGCATAGAATTTTGTTGCATGCACACCTGTATCGGTGCGTCCGGCACCTGTTAAAGCCAGCTTTGTTCCAAATATCAGGGCCAGGCCTTCTTCCAGCACCTGCTGCACCGTGAGTGCATTCTCCTGACGCTGCCATCCATGATAGGCCTTTCCATTAAAAGCCAGCTTAATAAAATATCGCTGTGTTTCTGCCATTGCTCCTGCAAGATAGTAAAAAATAAAACAAAACCCTCAAGTAAAAGCCCATATGAGCGTGCATGAAATTTACTGACACATCTGTTTAGACACGCTAAAAATTAGCCGGATAATTTTTACAGGGAGAGATTATTTCTATTTTTGCGTGTTACTAATTTTAAATTGTTGCTACTATGGATTTAAAAAGATTCGGTGTTTCGCTCGAGGAAGATTACCTGCAGCAGCTCGACGAGCTGGTTCACAGCCACCGCTTTCCGAACCGTTCGCAGGCAATTCGTCACCTTATCAGCCAGTCGCAGGTAGATAAAAAATGGAACGGCAATGCTTTGGTAGCCGGTGCGATCGTTTTGGTATATGATCACCACAAGCGTGACCTCCAAAACCGTTCAACCGATATTCAGCACGATTACCATGACCTCATCCTGGCTGTTCAGCATGTTCATCTCGACCACAACAATTGTCTGGAAACAATATCCGTAAAAGGGAAAGCAAATGAACTTAAGCAATTGGCCGACAGGCTTATTGCCCTTAAGGGTGTGAGGCATGGGCAACTCCTTACTTCGTTAATTAATTAAAACTTTAACATGATCAAAAAAGCAGCATCTATCGTGGCGGTACTCCTGGCAGGCATCGCAATCATTGGTTTCGGACAAGCAAACCTGAAAGGAAGAGTGATCAGTACAGACGACGGGCAGCCCCTGGTGGGAGCACATGTAAAGATCACAGAAATCCGCCTGTTGTCGATCACTGATTACAAAGGAAATTACAATTTTGACAGGCTTGAAGCGAAGAAATATCAGATAGAGGTTTCCTATGTCGGCTATTCAACAAGCATGAAAGAAATTACACTGGTGGCAGGTGAAACAGGCAGCCTTGATTTTATGTTGCATCCCCAGGCCTATCTGGCCGATGAAGCTGTGATCACGGCAACGGGCACTGAAATTGCCCGAAAGGATGTGTCGCCGACCATTTCGGTTGTTCCACGCAAGGCGCTCGACGAAAGCAAGGAATCGGCCTTGCTCAATGTTATCAATGAAGAAGTTCCCGGTGTGTTTATTTCGGAGCGCGGGGTAACAGGTTTTGGTGTTGGTGATGGCTCGGCAGGCAACATCAGGATACGTGGTGTAGGAGGCAGCCCGAATACCGGGGTGCTGGTGCTGATCGACGGGTCGCCGCAGTATATGGGACTTTTTGGCCACCCACTGCCTGATGCTTACGTAAGTTCCGATGCAGAACGGGTTGAAGTTATCCGTGGCCCTGCTTCGGTCATGTATGGTTCAAATGCCATGGCAGGAGCCATTAATATTATTACCCGGCAGCAGCGGCATGAAGGTTTTGGCGGGCATGCCAGGCTTTCGTACGGATCATACAATACGCGCAAGATCATGGGTAATGCCGGATATAAGCATAAAGGCTTTAAATTATTTACCTCCATCAACCATGATTATACTGACGGACATCGCGAAAATTCCGGATTTAATATTATAAACGCCTATCTTAAAGCCGAAGCAGAACTGGGTAAAAACTTCAAGCTTGTCATCGATGGCAGCATTGCCGATTACCGCACCGAAGACCCCGGCCCTGCCACAGAGGTCGATTCATCTTATCTTATCACTGATCACTGGATCGAGATCAGAAGAAACATGCTGAGCATGAGCCTCGAAAACAAGTTTTCGCATGCCGAGGGTGCCCTGAAGGTTTTTTATAACGCCGGCGAACATGATATCTACGACGGGTTTCATTCAACCGACTTCAATTATGGGTTTTCAGCATACGAATCCTTCATGTTGTTTAAAGGAAACACCCTTTCGGCGGGATTCGACTTTAAGAATATAGGAGGCATTGGCGAAAATCCGGAAGCCAGGATGGGCCAGGGCATTGTGTTTGCCGATACCAGTGTTTACGAACTTGGAGGATACGTAATGGCCAGGCAGGAACTGGCACAAAAACTCATCCTCACCGCCGGTCTGAGGCTACATTACCAGAGCATGGCTGGCAATGAATGGATCCCCCAGTTCGGGATCAATTACCTGGTAAATGCGAACAATATTGTAAAAATTTCGGCCAGCAAGGGTTTTCGGAATCCAACCATCAACGAATTGTTCATGTTTCCCCCCTCAAACCCCAACCTTCTGCCCGAGCGCATGTGGTCGTACGAAGGAAGCTATATCAGCGGAATACCGGCTCATAACATCACAATGGAAGCCACTGCCTATTATCAGCAGGGCGACAACATGATCCAGATCATCGGCATGTTTCCGAATGTACAATATGAAAACACCGGAAATTTTACACATTACGGTATTGAGTTTGCCACCGGCTGGGACGCATTCTCATTTCTGTCGTTTGAATCGAACTACAGCTGGTTGCATATGGATAAAGCGATTGTTGGCGCACCTGAGCATCAGTGGTATACTGCTGCACGTTTTCACATGAAGAAATTTGCATTCAAGATCAGTGGGATGTATATTCACAACCTATACGCAAAACTGGTCCCTGAATCGAAGGAACAGTATTATATGCTGGGGGCGAGGGCTTCATACGATGTATTTGATTTTATGAATATCTGGGTAAGTGGCGACAACCTGCTCGACCAGAGATATGAGATCAATTACGACTATCCCATGCCCGGCATTACTGTATTTGCCGGAATTGACCTGAAATTTTCCCAAAAGAACAAATAAAATGAACCCATCCCAATCTGAAACAGTCGCAACAAAAGCCAGGAAATCAGGAACACAGATTTTTACCAGTATTCCTGTCGATCCGGAACATTACGCTCAGGATATCCGCCCTTTTATTGCACCCATCATCGAAACCCACGGCATGGAAGAGTGGGTAGCCGGGGTATTAACCAATGAGATCCACGGGCACGTGGGCATTTATGCACTGCTTGGCATGAAGATGGGGCTCAGGGCTATGGAATATTTCGGCGCAGGTCGTGATGAATTATTTATCCGGTCCGAAGCAGGACAGAAGCCCCCGCTAAGTTGCCTGAATGACGGACTGCAGGTGAGCACCGGCGCCAGTCTGGGTCATGGGCAGATCGAGGCTGATAAAAATCCCGACCCAAAACCTGCCGCAATATTTATACAGGATCGTGAGCAGATCCGTATTGTCCTGAAAGATGAAGTAGCCAGACAGATAAAAAGCGCAGTAGGATATGGTGTCAGTACCTATGGGACAAGCTCCGCACAATACTGGGAATATATCAGGCAACTGGCCATAAATTACTGGCTTGAACTCGACAGGAACAAGATTTTTATTATCAGCAGAACAGAACAATAATGATACAGCTACTTTCCGGCATCCTTGCCAGTGCACTCCATGTTCTAACAGGTCCCGATCATCTGGCTGCTGTTACGCCACTTGCCATTGAAAGCAAGAAGCGTTCATGGGGTGTTGGATTGTTTTGGGGGCTCGGACACATCCTGGGCATGTTATTGATCGGAATATTGTTCCTTTTGTTCCGGGAATTCATACCCATTGAATCCATTTCGCACTACAGCGAACAGATTGTCGGTCTTGTCCTGGTTGGAATTGGTGTTTGGGCGATCATAAAAGTCTATAGCAATCGTATTTCCAGGCACACGCATCCCCACTATCACCCGAAGCCTGAGCCCCATGTGCATATCCATGAACATCCCCACGAACATGAACACGATCATGCGCATACGCACAAAAAGACCATCAGGCAAAACAATATCACCGCGATAGGCGTGGGCACCCTTCATGGTTTTGCAGGGATAGCGCATCTGTTATTGCTTCTGCCCACACTGGCACTCCCATCGGTTTTTGATTCGGTCATGTATCTTGGCGGTTTTGCAGCAGGTACCCTGGCAGCCATGATCTCCTATGCTGCGGTGATGGGTTACATTGGCCAGCGATCGGCCAATATTAATAACCCCAAAATATTCAGCTATGTCAGGCTGGGTGGCGGAGCAATTGCAATCATCGTTGGTATTTACTGGTTTATTTCAACGATATAATTTATATTTATCTCCCCGTTATATATATTTTTTATAGATTTGTAAAAAATCCCTTATGAGGACGATCGATACAAGCAAACTTTCACACGATGAATGCTGGGGCATTCAGATAAACGGAACCAATCACTGTAAGAGCTGCAAGTGGACGGGTATCTCTGCATGCGAAGGAAAGGATATCGTGCGAACGGGCAGAAATCACCTGGGATACCGTGTAGGTGAAAATGGTCTGGACCCGGATGATCACGACCCGGATTTTAGTATCTGAGAAATTTTTAAACTACCTGAACTTCTTAAAGGTTGCGTTTCATAAACTGTACCCGTGCAAATGCGGCTGCGTTTTCATTATCGCGCGAAATCTTTCCTCTGAAATCATTTACGGAGTTGTAGTTATGTTCGCTCATCCATGCTTTTAATTCAGTGAGAATGGTGTCGATATAACTGATGCCATTGCTGTAAAGTGTTGAGCATATCTGAACAACATCGGCGCCTGCAAGCAATTGTTTGATCACGCCTTCAGCATTATGGATACCGGTATTGGCAGCGACATCACAACTGACCTTATCGGATAGCAGGGATACCCATCGAAGCGATTGTGTCATTTCTTCTGGCCCGCTGAGAATGTTATTGTGCACGATGGTTTCGTTATCGATATTGATATCGGGGCGGTAGAAACGGTTAAAGATCACCAGAGCATCGGCGCCAGCCTCATCCATACGCTGAATAATGTTTACAGGATTGGTAAACAGCGGTCCGAATTTAACAGAAACGGGCAGCGTGGTATATTTTTTCACTTCCTTAATGATCTCGATATACCTGTCTTCGATCTCGATGCTGCTCACCTCACCGATCATGGGGATAATGGCGATGTTGAGTTCGATACCATCGGCACCGGCCTTTTCAAGTTCTCCTGCAAATTTCGGCCATTCTTCGGAAGTGGTGCAGTTGATGCTCGCGATAATGGGAATCATGGTCTGCTTCTTTGCTTCGGCAAGAAGACCCAGATATTCGTTTACTCCGTAATCTTTTGAATGTTCATTAATGTATTCAACAGCTTCGGGGTACCAGAAATATTTTTCATCCCGGTCCATCAGTTTATCTGCATCGGCCAGCAATTGTTCTTCAAACAATGATTTGAGCACAATGGCCCCTGCCCCCATATCGGCACATTTCTTAATATTATCAATCGTACTGGTAAGTTTTGAACTGCTGACAATGATAGGATTTTTCAGTTCCAGTCCCATGTAGCGTGTTTTCAGATCCATAGTATCAGACTTTATTCTTGTTTACCAAAATTTAAGTTTGGATTTAAGGAATTTTTCGGGATGAAGAAGCCTTTTCTTCATATATATCAATGCATTGTTCAGATTTTCATCTGCTTTTTCGCTTATTCCTTCCATGAACTCCCACTCGTATCCTTTTATATGCAATAACAAAGCTAATGGTTTTTTGTTGAACAACTCCCCGCATAGCTTAACAATATATCCGGGTGAGGCAGCATGAGAGGTAAAAGAAAGCTCCGAAGTGCCATCAACCTTAGTCAGGCAGAAGTCATCGATATCTTCTTTTGAAGCGTCGACAAATATTACCAGGTCCATTCCGGAAATAGCTTCAGCATCTTCAATGTTCAGCTGATAATTACTATCGAAACAGAAATCGTGCAATCCTTCAATTGCTACCCATTGCCGGATCCTGTTCACAAAGGCATCTCCGAGGCCATCATCCTGCCGGCCCGGATTTCCGTATCCATATATCAGTACCTTCAACTGTAACTATGTCCTCTTTTTATCGATGAGGTTATTGGCTGCATCATAAAGCGCTATTTCGAGTGGCATTTGCCCCAGGGCATGTGTTGCACAACTCAGACAGGGATCATAGGCCCTGATCGCAACTTCCACAGCATTCATCATTGGCTCGGTGATCTCTTTTTTACCGTTCATCCAGCTTTTTGCAACCCTGTTCACCGACTGGTTCATGGGTTCGTTATTGTTGGTGGTGGAAACAATCAGGTTAGCCATGGTGATCTGGTCTTTTTCATTCACCCTGTAATGGTGGAATAAGGTACCCCGGGGTGCTTCGATCAGACCAACACCTTCGGCTTGTTTGGTGCCTTTTGTTGTAAGATCACCTTCGAGCAGATCAGGATCGTTAAGCAGATCCTTGATCATTTCGGCCGAGTGCAAAGTTTCTATCAGCCTTGCATAATGATAATGCATGCACATATTATTGACCTTCCCGCCGGTAAGGGCTTTATATTCTTCAAACTCTTTTTGTGCCAGTGGTGAAGGAATAAAGTCGCAGGTGTTCAAACGTGCCAGTGGGCCAACCCTGTACCATCCTTTTTCTTTTCCAAGATGTTTCAGGTAGGGGAATTTCATATAGCTCCACGACCGCACTTCTTCTTCGATATAGTCATTATAACTTTGATAATCCACATCGTTGAGGATCTTATTCCCTTCGCTATCGACAGCGCGCAGCACCCCATGGTAGAGGTCGAGGGCACCATCTTTGCGCACGAGGCTCAGATGGTTCGACGGGAATTCGGCAAAAGTGTCAATAAATTGCTTATTCTCTTTATAATATCCCTTAAAAAAGTCGAGTGCTCCCTGTGCCCAATCGATCATTTTATCGATATTAAGCGGATCGGGGCCATTCAGGAAAGATTCTTTTTCGGCCGGGTCGAGGTGCCTGTTTATCCCTCCCGGGATAGCGCCTGTACCATGGATCTTCTTTCCGGCTGTAGCCCTGATAATTTCCTGGCCATATTTGCGCATCATTACACCTTGCACGGCAAGGTCTTTATGCATCAGGGCCACCCCAATCACATTTCTTATAGCCGGATCGCCATCGATACCGAACAGCAGGTCGGGTGATACCAGGTGGAAGAAGTGCAGCGCATGCGACTGGAACATCTGTCCGTAGTGCATCAGGCGGCGCATTTTCTCGCCGGTTGGTGTGAGGCCTTCGCCGGTTCCTGCACCAACGATCACGTCGAGTGCTTTGGCAGCAGCAAGGTGGTGGCTCACCGGGCATATCCCGCACAGGCGCTGAACAAGCACCGGAGCCTCCCAATATGGACGGCCCTGCACAAAGCGTTCAAATCCCCTGAATTCAACAATGTGAAGCCTGGTTTGCGATACGTTATTCTGATCGTCCAGGTGTACGGTAACCTTTCCGTGTCCTTCGACGCGGGTTACCGGTTCAATGGTTATTTTTTGTGACATAAAGTGGTCTCCTTTTTAATCAAATTTTACAACTTCATAAGGTAATTTCAACTCATCACCTGTAACAAGCGCAACAAGCGCATTCCAGATGAGGTTGGCCCTTGGGGGGCACCCTGGCAAATAATAGTCGATCTTCACGATCTCATGGCAGGGATAAACCTTATCAAGGATCATTGGTAATTCGTCATCGTTAGGAAGTATTTTCTCTTTGTTCAGTCCAACTGTCGGGCCATCGAGATAGGCTTCCCTGAGGCATTCTTCAACCGGTATCCCATTACGAAGCGCCGGCAGACCACCCATGATGGCACATTCGCCGAGCGAGACAAGGATCTTGCAGTTTTTCCGGAAATCCTTCAACACATGCACATTTTCGCTGTTACAGCAACCCCCTTCGATGAGGCCGATGTCGCATTGTTTTGTGAATGTTTTGATATCGTCGACGGGAGATTTATTGAATTCAACAAGCTCGATCAGTTCCAGGATACGTTCATCAATATCGAGAAGCGACATATGGCATCCGAAACAGCCGGCAAGTGATGTTGTTGCTACTACTGGTTTACTCATTATCTGGTCTCCTATAGTTTATTTGTTTTCAATATCACTACCGATTGGCGATTTATCGAACTTACGCTCTCCGATAGGTGAATAATACCCGCGTTCTTTTTTCAGGATGGCTCCGACCGGGCAAATATCCATAGCTTCCTGTGCTTCAGCTTCCGTCAGACGGGCAGCAAGTTCAGTATCAATTTCAACATGAAGTTTTTCACCGCCCCGGCCGTGGAAAGCAAAAACATGTTTACCATCTTTCATTACGGTACGGACGCAGCGTTTGCATAAAATGCAACGGTTCCTGTCGTGGTATATATATTTACTGTCGGCATTTACGCCCTTTTCGGGAAATTCATAAGGAAAACGCGGTACCAGCATCTGATAGCGATAACCGAGTGCCTGCAGTTCACAATTCCCGCTTTTTTCGCAGGAAGGACAGAAATGGTTGCCGGCCACAAACATTACTTCAACAATGGCTTTACGCATTTCTTCCAGTTCGGGCGATTTACTCACGATCGTCATCCCGTCGGAAGCAGGAGTACTGCATGCTGTCATGTTGCGACCATTTACCTCCACATTACAAATGCGGCAGGATCCGGCTGGCTTGACACCCTCAACATGACAAAGAGATGGGATGAAGATGCCATTTTCTTTGGCGGCATCAATAATGCTTGTCCCTTTTTCGGTCCAGCATTCCTTTCCATCAATGATTATTTTTATTTTGTCGTTCATATAAATAAGTCTTTTCAGATTCGTTTAGGTGATTAATGAATATTCGGTATCCTGTCTACATAAGTACATGAAGCCTGTACGGCTTTATCCATATCAAATTCAGAAACATATTCGTCGTCGGTTTTAACAAGGGCTTCGTAAAGCGGCCTGAAATTCTCAATGGTTGTCATGATGGGATTGGCGGCTGTTTGTCCAAGACCACAACGGTTGGCTTGTTTCATGTATTTCGACCAGTTGTACAGATCATCGATATCCTTTTTCGTACCATACCCATTCATCAGCTTAAGCAGTTTATTTTTCAGGATAATGGTGAGCGAACGGCAGGGAGCGCATGAACTGCATGATTCATCAATAAAGAAATCCATAAAGTTGAGCACAACATCCTTGAGCAGGTTGCGGTCTTTTCCGATCACGATCATGGCTCCACCGGTAGGTAGTTCTTCGAATGATATTTTCTGATGAAACTTATCCTGCCCGATGCACACTCCTGAGGGACCTGCAACCTGCACGGCCTGAACCGAAGTAGCGCCAACCTTGGCGAGCATTTCATTGATGGTTATCCCAAACTCAACTTCGTAAACCCCGGGTTTGCAACAATCGCCTGAAATGCTAAGCACTTTAGTTCCTGCCGACTCCCGCGTTCCAAGCGCTTTGAACCAATCGGCACCATGAAGCATGATCTTTACGACCGTGCTGAGGGTTTCCACATTATTTACTACAGTAGGTTTGTTAAGATAACCCTGTTGAACAGGAAATGGAGGCCTGTTACGCGGTTCCCCGCGTTTTCCTTCCATTGATTCGATCAGGGCCGATTCCTCACCGCAAACATAGGCACCGGCACCCATCTGGATGCGGATGTCGAAATTAAAGTTTGCCAACCCGAGGATCTTTTTGCCCAGAAGATTATCATTTCGCATTTTTTGCAAAACATCTTCAAGATATTGTTTCAGGTACTGGTATTCGGCCCTGAGATAAAGAATCCCTTCCCTGGCATTGATGGCATATCCTGCTATGGCCATACCCTCGAAGAGCTGCTCGGGCATTTCTGTAAGCAGCACCCTGTCTTTAAAGGTACCGGGCTCTCCTTCATCAGCATTGCATACGAGATAGTTTTCTTCACTGTTTGATTTTCTGCAGAATTCCCATTTTAACCCTGCCGGAAAACCTGCTCCGCCCCTGCCCCGCAGGTTGGAGTTCTTAACATTGTCAATTACGGCTTCGCGTGTAACATTCACCGCTTTCCTGAGGGCTGAACCAACTTCGTAATCAAGGCAGAGAACGGCGCCTGATTGCTTCTGGCAATTATTGTTGACCATGCTTCGAATACGATCGTCGGAATTCATCCCGTCGCCGGTTTTGCCTATCATTGATTCAACCGTTTTTCCGGCCCTGAAGCAGGCAACAAGTTCTTTTACTTTTGAAATACTTAAGTTGGTAAACGGAACACCATTGATCAGGGCGGCAGGTTCCTGGTCGTTCATGCCAATGTCAGCGGTGTTGAACAAGCCGATCAAACCATCGCCGGTAACCGATCCGAAGGTTGTACCTGCCTCTTTTTCAAATGCTTTGGCAATCTCATCCCTTCCCTTCATCATGGCCACAACACTGTCGTTGAGGTATACGGTATATTTTCCAGCAGGCTCTTTGGTGAAGAAATGATAGAACGACAAAGTCTGCTCCACATCTATCTTCGACAGGTTCAATGCTGCGGCTATGGTTTCTATCGCTTCAGCAGGAATATGTCTGAACTCTGCCTGAATATCGAGAAGGATATCCATTAACCGCATTTTGTCATCATGGTATTTCCTAATGATGCTTTGCACTTTATCTTTCATAAAATCATCATTTTAGTAATGCGTTGTTGAATTATTGATCTATTTGTTAAAGAATTAACACTGCAAAAATAAACTGATTTTCCGAATGGGCAATGCAGCTTATAAATTTAGAATGGTTTCAAATTGTTACCTTTTATATATATCGCATATATGTTTTCATATAGAGAATTGTAACTGTAACGAATACCTGTAAAGGAGATATCTTTTTTCTTAAATTGAAAATTCTCCTGTGATCACTCTGGTCAATTGAATCTTGCTCATAGCTGATAAAAACGTAATTTTGCCGGCAATAAGTTATTTTAAATACATTTTTCTGATTTTGATCGCAAAGCGTATACATATAAAAGGATTGGTGCAAGGGGTAGGATTTCGTCCTTTTGTATACCGTATGGCCTCTTTGTTTGGCATCCATGGGTGGGTTGTAAACAGCAATGAAGGTGTAAGCATCCACGCCGAGGGTGCCGGACATCGTATTGATGAGTTTGTTGATGCCATTTATAAAAATAAACCACAGGCATCAAGCATCACGCTGATCGAAACCCATGAACACGAATGGCTCGGATTCGATGATTTTTCGATCAAAAAAAGCACTGACCATTCAGATGCAGTTACCGAGGTAAGTCCCGATATTGCTGTATGTGATGAGTGCCTGGCCGACATAAAAAAGCAGCCACACCGTATTGATTATCCATTTATTAACTGCACGAATTGCGGTCCGCGTTTTACGATTATCCGCGATCTGCCTTACGACAGGCCCAACACAACCATGGCTCCTTTTGTCATGTGCGAAAAGTGCAGGGAAGAATACAATGATATTCTCGACAGAAGATTCCATGCACAACCGGTGGCATGCAATCATTGCGGCCCTGAATATGTTTTAAAAACAGGCGAAAGCGTAATTACGGGTATAAACAATATCATGCATAAACTGGCAGCCCTGCTGAATGAGGGCAGGCTCATTGCCATGAAAGGGCTGGGAGGATATCATCTGGCCTGCGATGCGTTGAACAAGAAGGCCGTCGACCGTCTGAGGGAAGCAAAACTGCGCGACGGCAAGCCTTTTGCCGTAATGTTCCGCAACCTGCAAACAGCGCATAAATATGCAATCATATCCGCCACCGAGGAAATCCAGCTCACGAACTGGCAGCGGCCGATCGTCCTGCTTGAAAGCAAAAAGCAATTGGCAGCCGGCGTGAGCATGAACTTCGTCACATTAGGGGGCATGCTTCCTTATCTTCCTTTTCACCACTTGTTGTTCGAACACATCAGCCAGGACGTGATCGTTATGACTAGTGGAAATATCTCCGACGAACCCATCATCATCAATGATGGCCAGGCTGAAGAAATCCTTGGTAATATTGCTGATGCGGTATTGCTGAACAACCGCGAAATCCACAACCGCACCGACGACTCTGTGCTCAGGGTGATCAACGATAAACCCAGACTGATCAGACGTTCACGATCGTGGGTGCCACGGCCGTTAAATCTTGATCTGAATGTTGACGGCATACTGGCATGCGGGGCAGAACTTGTTAACTGTTTTTGTCTTGGCAAAGGGCAACAGGCCATCCTGAGCCAGCATATCGGTGACCTGAAAAATGCAGAAACCCTTGAGTTCTTTACCGAATCGGTTGCACGCTTTAAAAAACTCTTCAGGGCCGAACCACAATTGCTTGTCCATGACCTTCATCCCGACTACCTTTCAACACGTTATGCCCTTGAATCGGGAATAGAAACACTCGGCGTACAGCACCATCATGCCCATATCGCCTCCTGCATGGCCGAACATGGCATTGATGAACAAGTAATCGGTATAAGTTTTGACGGGGTGGGACTGGGTACCGATAATCATATCTGGGGAGGAGAGTTTCTCATTTGCGACCTCGCAGGCTTTGAAAGAAAACTTCATTTCGACTATGTGGCTATGCCCGGGGGCGATATGGCTACAAAAGAACCCTGGAGGATGGCACTTTCATACCTGATAAAAGCCTACGGAGAAGTACCTGACATCAAACTGCCATTCCTGAAAGAGATCCCTGATAATAAGATTGACATCATAAGGAAAGCGATAGAATTGCAGATCAATAGTCCACTCACCTCAAGTACAGGACGCTTATTCGATGCGGTAGCTGCGATCACAGGATTATGTCACACCGCTACTTTTCATGCCGAAGCACCTATGCGCCTCGAAGCTGCAATCGACCCGGATGAAACCGGGGCTTATCCTTTCGTGATCGGCAAAAGCGCCATTGATACAACACAGGTCATCAGAGAAGTTTGCAGCGATATGATCAACAAGGTGAGCGTAGCAAATATTTCGGCAAAATTCCATAATACCATGATTAGTATTATTTTTGCGGCGGTACGGTCTATCTCTGAAATTTCAGGGATCAGAAAAGTGGCCCTTTCGGGGGGCAGCTTCCAGAATAAGTATATCCTTGAAAAGGCTGAGAAAGGACTGGCCGAAATGGGATATGAAGTATTTACACCGGTAAACATCCCTGCCAACGACGGTGGCATAGCACTCGGACAACTGGTGATTGCCGCCAAACTAAAAAATAAGAACAAATAAAAGTCAGGTCAAAAAAATAACAAATAACAAATAGCAAATAACAAATAGCAAATAACAAATA
>JAVVEM010000020.1:0-26872 GCA_032250805.1 Bacteroidales bacterium | reverse complement strand
CAAATAACAAATAGCAAATAACAAATAGCAAATAACAAATAACAAATAACAAATAACGAATAACAAACCTGGATACTGATTACGACCTCACGAAAATTTGTAAACTTCTTAATGTACATTGTAAACTGTAAATTCAAAATGTGTTTAAGCATACCAGCAAAAATTGATTCCATTGATGGCGATATGGCCAGTGTAAATGTTGGAGGCGTTACTTACAACGCCAGCCTGCAATTGCTCGACGATGTAAAGGTGGGCGATTACATTCTTCTGCACACAGGCTTTGCCATTCAGAAGATCAGCGAAGAAGAGGCCGCCGAAACATTGCGCACTTTCGAAGAGTTCGAAGACCTTAACAGGCAACTCGACAATGAAGAAAAGGAAAGCGGGACAAGAATTGTATAAGACTTATACCAGGATTTTGATACAGGGCCGGTTATATTTCGCGCAATCCAGTATAAATCAATTAAAATAACCTGAATGATCAAATACATTGATGAATACCGGAACAGGGAACTGGCATTGAAGATCGCACAGGAGATCAAACGCATTTCCACACGCCCGGTACGTTTTATGGAGGTTTGCGGAGGGCACACCATGGCCATCCAGAAATTCGGTATTCCCTCGCTTCTGCCCGACAATATTACCTTGCTTTCGGGGCCCGGATGCCCTGTATGTGTTACCGACCGGAAGTATATTGATACGGCGATCGCTTTTGCCAGGCTCGACGATGTGATCATCACCACATATGGCGACCTGATCAGGGTTCCCGGATCAAGTTCTTCACTGGATGAAGAAAAAGCCTCGGGCAGGAAAGTACGCATTGTTTATTCCATACTGGATGCACTCGACATTGCTGAAGAAAATCCTGATAAAAAAGTGATCTTCCTGGGAGTGGGGTTTGAAACCACAACACCCTCGAGTGCTGTCGGCATTCTGAATGCAGAGAAACGCGGCCTGAAAAACTTTTTTCTGTATTCCTCACACAAGCTAATGCCTCCGGCCATGACCGCCCTTATTGATGAAGGGGTGCAGATCGACGGATACATTGCTCCGGGCCATGTGAGCACGATCACAGGGACTTCCATTTACAATGATATTCCAAAAAAATATAAGCTCGGGTGCGTTATTGCAGGATTCGAGCCTGTCGATCTTCTGCAGACGATACATATGCTCGTAAAACAAATGGAAGAACAATCGCCCCGTGTTGAGATCCAGTATAAACGTGCAGTTGCGGCCGGAGGAAACAGAAAAGCACAAAAGCTGGTTGAAGATGTTTTTGAAGCCTGCGATGACTGGTGGAGAGGACTGGGCGTATTGCCGCTCAGCGGCCTTACCCTTCGCCGAAAATTCGAACATATGGATGCCCTCAAAGCGATCCCCGTGAAAGTTGAGAAAACCCGTGAAGACAAGGGATGTATATGCGGAAAAATTCTCAAGGGCTTAAATACACCAGCCGATTGCAAATTATACGGAAGGGTATGTACGCCAAACAATCCGGTGGGAGCCTGCATGGTATCAAATGAAGGAGCCTGCCATGCATGGTTTCGTTACAAAGGGTTTTAGGTGCTGCTTGCACCCGGCAAAACCTGAACGCAAAAGTTGTTGATAAAGAAAATTACAGAAAACAAAAAAATAAGATACAGATAGTATGTCAGGAAAAGACCGTAAAATATTGCTGGGCCATGGCAGTGGAGGCACGCTCACTCATGAGTTGATCGATAAACTGTTTGTGAAGCATTTCAGCAATCCTGAACTCGACAGGCAAACCGATGCTGCTGTTTTACAGTTTCCCTCAACCGATCTGGCATTCACCACGGATGCCTTTGTCGTTGATCCGGTTTTTTTTCCTGGCGGAGATATCGGTAAACTGGCTGTTTGCGGAACGGTCAACGACATTGCCGTTTCCGGGGCCAGGCCCTTGTATATCAGTGCTGCTTTTATTATTGAAGAAGGATTTTCGGTGGCTGATCTCGGGCAGATCGTCATATCGATGGCCAAAGAGGCAAAAAAAGCCGGAGTGAGCATCGTTACCGGCGACACAAAAGTTGTTGACAAAGGAAAATGCGACAAAGTTTTTATAACCACCACAGGTATTGGAAGTTTGTTGCAAGAACACATTCACATCAGCGAGGGAAAGAAAATTGTTGCAGGTGACAAGCTCATCATCAATGGAATGATCGGCGACCATGGGATGGCCATTATGAGTGCCAGGAACCAAATCAAACTTTCGGCACCAATAGCATCTGACTGCGCATCGCTTAACAGTCTCATTGACATCATCCTGCGCACATCAGACCAGGTCAGGTTCATGCGCGACGCCACCAGGGGCGGGCTGGCCACAGTGCTTACAGAATTATGCTCCGGAAAAGACTTCGGGATTGCAGTCGAAGAAAGCCGGATACCCGTGCGTGAAAGCGTTAGGGGCATGTGCGAGTTACTCGGATTCGACCCGCTTTATGTTGCCAACGAAGGCAAAGTACTGCTTGTTACAGGAGCCGGAGATGCAGAAAGTGTGCTCAGGGAGTTACAACAACATGAACACGGTAAAGAAAGTGCCATCATTGGTGAAATTGTTGCCGCTCACCCCGGCAAGGCATGGCTGAAAACCTCAGTCGGAGGAAACCGCATTATTGATATGCTTGCCGGCGAGCAGTTGCCCCGAATTTGTTAAATACATAATGGTTGTGCTTCCTGTCAATTTGCAGTAAGTTCAGTCGGCTGAAAATCAATAACCGTATTCTGAATAAAACTTTCGTATGGCCGTATCCAGATTTTCAAAAACGACATAATGATTCCTGCATCCGTTTCGCGAACAAATACTGACCTTTCCGCCAATACTGCATGTGAACGACACAATGGGGGCATTGCAAACTTCGCATTCTAATGGCCTGGCAAGGTCTTCCTTGCATTCAGGGCAGGAAAATTTTACAATATCCCCTTCGGGGATCGAATAATCGGCCGTGTAATTATAGTCGCCATAGATCGAACTTAACCAAATATTGCCTTTCTTCCCGTCTGAAGTGGTAATATTCAGCCTGATGGCTTTCCTGTTGTTGATCAAATGAGTTTCGTCCATTAAAGACACACCGCATTTCGGGCATTTAACGGATAATGATACTTTCTTGTCCATGGTCTCTCCTTTAAATAAGATTTGTGCAAAAAACAATTTCATATCTAAATTACAATATTTATCAACACAAAACAAGTATTTTGAATAAATAAGCCCTCAGATCACATATTTATTAAGTAATTTTGCGGCAAAACACAGCAAATGCATGAACTTTCGATCGCTATGAGCATTGTGGAAATCGTTGAAGAACAGGCAAAACTGGCGGGAATTGATAAAGTTCACGAAGTAGAGCTTGATATCGGCAAAGGATCCGGAGTAGTGATCGAAGCCCTTAAATTTTCTCTCGACGAAGCGGTCAGATCAAGTGTTATGGAACAGTCGGTGATTAAAATAAACGAGATCCCGTCGAAATTACGGTGCACTTCCTGTGGTCATGAATTTGAACCGGAAGATATTATTACTCCGTGCCCCGCATGCGGTCACCTTTTTTCGGATGTATTGCAGGGCAGCGAAATGAAAGTCAGAAAAATCGTTTATTAGTTGGACCTGAATGTTGAATACAATAAAGCCGGTCAATAACAATTAGCCGGCACAAAAGTCAGTAAAAATAATACCCGGAAAATAATAAACACAAAAACAAAAAAATATGTGCGGAACTTGCGGATGCAGCCAGGACGATGGCGTAAAGATCAGGAAACCAGGCGATAAACAGCAACATGGCCATGTACACACGCATACACATGAGCATGAAGGCCAGGAGCATATCCACCCCCACACCCATACTCATACCCATAATGGCGGGCATGAGCATCATCACCATGATGAAACTGAGCATGGGCATCATCACCATGAGGATGCTGAAAACAGGGAACTGTTGCTGGAGCAGGACATCCTTCAGAAGAACAATCTGCTGGCCGAACGTAACAGGGGGTTTTTTGAAGCCCGCAGCGTATGTGTAATAAATATGGTAAGTTCGCCCGGATCCGGAAAAACAAGCCTGCTCGAAAAAACAATCAATGCGCTGAAGGATGAAATCCCGTTTTTCATCATTGAAGGCGACCAGCAAACGATGAATGATGCCGAGCGTATTTCGGCCACCGGCGCACCCGTAGTACAGGTAAATACAGGCAGCGGTTGCCACCTCGACGCTTCCATGGTGAACCGTGCTGTGAAAGAACTGGATATCAAGGAAAACTCCTTGTTAATGATCGAAAATGTTGGCAACCTGGTTTGCCCTTCCATGTTTGACCTTGGAGAAGCACAGCGTGTAGTGATCATCAGCGTAACTGAAGGGGATGACAAACCGGTTAAATACCCCGATATGTTTCGCACTTCAGATATCTGCATCATCAATAAAACCGACCTCCTGCCCTATGTTGATTTCGATATGGACAAAGCCAGGGAAAATGCCCTGAGGGTAAATCACCACCTGAAGATCATTGAGCTCTCTGCCAAAACAGGTGAAGGGATGGATACATGGTATTCATGGCTGAAACAATGCTTACGATAAGCAAAACCAATGAAGATCGAATTCAAATCCATAGGATGGATCATGACACCCTATAAGGAAAAGGCACCTTTCAGGCCTGATCCTGATGCTGATGGCGAATTCAGGATTGTCGTCGACAAGGAATACCAGGAAGCTTTGCGCGGCCTCGAAACTTTCAGCCATATCATCGTATTGTTCTACTTCGACAGATCGGTAAAATCAAATATCCTCGTTCATCCCCCACATTTGAATGGCGGCGAAACAGGATTATTTTCGAGCCGTTCACCAAACCGTCTCAATAAGATCGGGTTTGAAGTTGTCAGCATCAAAGAGATCCGGGAAAACATCATCTTTACATCCCCTATGGACATTCTGAATAATACACCACTGCTCGATATCAAACCATACGTCCCCGATCTGGATTGTCATCCTGATGCGACAAAAGGACATACCTCCTGACAGATCATCATTATAACAACTCAACTAGCTGAATTTGAACAATTTATTAATGTTAAATATTAACATTGTGAAAAATTTAACATTTTTCTTGCATTCAAAGCAGGGCGCATCTATTTTTGTACATTCATAAATAAAGAAATTTTCTCATTTGCACCAAATGAAAGATTTACCACACAAAACCATTGAGAGGCTGAGTCAGTACCGCAGAGCACTATTGCTTTGCCATGCAAAAGGAATGACACACATTTACTCGCACGAGATCGCCAGGATACAGCATATTACTGCTGTGCAGGTAAGGCGCGATATCATGCTGATTGGTTATACCGGAACATTAAGAAAAGGCTATAACGTAAAAGAGCTCATTGATCTGATCGGATCGATCATCGACAGCGATGAGGGTATTAATGTATGTGTGGTTGGTATTGGAAATCTTGGCCGGGCCATCACAAACTATTTCAGCGGAAAGCGCACAAAACTTTCTATCGTAGCTGTTTTTGATGTAGAACAATCAAAGGTGGGCAAGAAATATTATGGTATCAGATGTTATGACATTAACGATCTTCCTGCCATTATCCGTGAAAAAGATATCTCGATCGGGATCATGACAGTGCCTGGCGAAGAAGCGCCTGCCATTGCCGGTTTATTGGTGAAAGCCGGCATCAAAGGAATCCTCAACTATACTCCAAAACCTGTGAACGTGCCCAAAGAAGTGTATCTTGAAGAATATGATATGATCACTTCCCTCGAAAAGGTTGCTTTCTATGTTAAAACGCATTAAAACAAAACTTTTTGTAAATAATTGGCACAATATTTTCAGTGTAAAGTATTTCATAAAATATACAGGCACCTCCGGGCTTAATGAAATAAAGAAATGAATATCAATAATCTGGGCAAATCTATTTTAAGGTATCGCTGGCTGATCATCATCCTTGTTCTTGCATTTACCGCCTTTACGGCATATCAGATCACAAAAATGCAGATCAACTCCGACGTGATCAGCTCCCTGCCCGATGATGATCCTGATGCCGCACTCCTGAAAAGGATCGCCAGCCAGTTTGGCAGCAATAAGATGGGAATGATCATTGTTGAAACCGATGATATATTTCAGACTGATGTGCTTGAGCATGTGAACCAGATTACCGACAGCATTGACCTTATTGATGGTGTAATGTCGGTAACCAGCCTCACCAATATCATGGATATCAATGAATTCGGCATCGGTCATCTTGTCGACCCTTACGACTTACCCGATACTGAAGAAGAGCTGAATGCATTGCGCGAACGTGTTTTTTCCAAGGAAATGTACAGGGGCAGTATTGTTTCTGAAGACGGCACAGCAACCCTCATCATTTTTTCACTTACCGAAGAAGCCGACATTGAAGAAGTTGCTTTGGCGGTAATTGAAAAAACCGAATCAATGGATCTTCCGGAAACCCTTTATTATGCCGGCTCGCCAATGATGGTAACAGCCATTTCAGGATTAATATCCAACGACCTGTTCAAACTTCTCCCCATCGCTTTTCTGGTTATCGCAATCATCCTGGCCCTGTTCTTTAAAACGGTCAGGGGCGTTGCATTGCCCCTAATTACTGTTGCCATAGCCATTACCTGGACACTGGGGCTTATGGCCCTTTTTGGCTATCAGATGTCGATGATCTCGAACAATATGCCCATCATCCTGCTCGCTGTCGGGAGTGCATATACCATTCATGTGCTGAACAGGATCAACCAGATGCGCGATACCGACCGTCGAAAAGTATTGCTTCGGGCCCTTTCCTATATTTTCATCCCCCTTATCCTTTCGGCAATTACCACGGCCATCGGGTTTATGTCGTTCATTTTCGGAGCCTACCTGGAAATGATTCGAGAATTTGGGATATTCACTTCGTTGGGAACTTTATTTGCAGCCTTTCTTTCATTGTTCTTCACCCCCTCGCTCATTGCCGCCTTTTCGATCTATAATAAAAAATTAGCCCGGAAAAAGAGTTACCACAGGTATTCGCTCCTGCAAAGGTATTTCCTGGCTCCCCTGAAAGACACCCTTGTCAGGCACCCCAAATATATCCTCAGCACCTGGGGCACCCTTATCCTGATCAGCATTGGTGGCATTTTTATGATAGAAAGAAGTGTCGACATACAGGATTATTTTAAGGAAGGAAACCCTGCCCGGACGGCTGAAAACATCATGATCAACAAATTTGGCGGCTCAAAACCGATTTTTGTCCTTTTCAAAGGCGATATCCAGTCGCCCGAAGTACTCATTACCATGGTTGAGACTGCAAACTACATGCAGGAAAGCCCGGATGTTTATACAACGCAATCTTTGGCAAATCTGATCATGGAAATCAACCTGGGCATTGGTGAAGGCTTATACCGGATCCCTCCCGAAAAAGAAATGATTGAGCAGCTATGGGCCTTTTCACTCGACGGCAGCGACCTTTTGAAGACTTACGTGAATGAAGACCTGAACGAAGCCATCATCATATCAAAATTCATGTCGCCCGACAACAAGGCCAAGATCGAATTTGCCAGTTACATGGATACTTTTATCAGGGAGCACTCTACCGAAAATTGCCAGATCGAGATCACCGGCATGCCCTTTGTTGATATTACCATGGACACCAGCCTGATCAGAAGCCAGTTTGGCAGCCTGAGCATTGCCATTGTTATGGTGATCATTTTTGTTGGACTGATGTTGCGATCACTTAAAACCGGCATTTTTGCCACGGTTCCGATCGTCGCTTCCATTATTATCCTATTCGGAGTGATGGGTTTTGCCGGTATACCACTCAATATTGCTACAGTTCTTGTAGCCAGTGTTGCACTTGGCATAGGAATTGATTATTCCATCCATGTGATCAACAATGTAAAGCACCTTATGAGGACCGTTGAAGATGATATGAGCCATGCACTGGAAGAAACCATTCTCATCAGTGGTAAAGGCATTGTAATTAATGTGATCTCAGTTTCGACCGGATTCCTGATCCTGTTATTTTCGGAAATGGTACCTTTACAGTATTTCGGGTTTCTGGTTGCCTTGAGCATGGTGGGCTCGGGAGTGGGCTCACTTACATTACTGCCGGTAATACTTGTGCTTGACGACCGTCGCATAAAAAGAAAAAATTCAAAGAAAAAACCATGATAAACAAAACGTATATTTTTACAGGCCTGCTGATATTATTTATCCTGTCGGGTGCACAGGCCCAGGATGCACATAATTTGCTGGCCAAGCTCGACAACATCATGTTCTCGCCCGAAGACAAACAGGGAAAGATATCAATCATTCTGGTTGATAAGGACGGTGAGGAAAAGATACGTGAGGCAGAGATGCTCCAGAAAGGCCGGCACAAAAAATTATTCAGATATACCATGCCCGAAAATCAAGCCGGTATTGCTACACTTTCGCTGCCCGACGGCATCATGTGGTTATACATGCCCGCATTTGGGAGTCCCAAAAAAATTACTTTCCTGGCCAAAAGCCAGGCATTTACCGGAACAGATTTCTCATATGAAGACATGGCTACCGAGCCTTATTCAGAGCGGTTCTTTCCGCGATTCGTTGAAAGCACCGAAGAGGGCTATATCCTTGAACTCACGCCGCGTTCCGAAAAATCAAACTACAGCAGGATACTGATCACACAGGATAAGGAGAATTATTATCCCAAAAAAATGGAATACTTCGACAACGGAGGCAATAAATTCAAAGAAGCCGTTTACAAATACGAAAAGATAGGAAAATACTGGAATGCCCGGGAAGTGATAATGACCGACCTGAAGAAGAACCATACCACAAAGATCCGCCTAACCGATGTTATTTTCGATCAGGGCCTGTCCGACGAACTCTTCAGCGTTGAAAATCTGAAGCCGGAAGAATAATAAACTGTCAGGAATAAATCAGGATCAGACAATCGCCACGCGCGTCCCGCCATCATCAACACCCAGTTTATCGGCACTGGTAATGATTGTGTCTTTCCCGGTGTGTTCAACAAAGTGGATGGCAGCCCGTACTTTAGGGGCCATGCTTCCTTCAGTAAACTGACCCTCTTCAAGATAACGCCTGGCCTCGGCAACCGACATGCGGTCGATGGCTTTTTGCTGCGGGCTGTTAAAATTGAGGTATACCTTAGGCACATCAGTGAGGATAAAAAACTTATCGGCGTTGATCTGCGAGGCCATGAGTGCAGAAGCAAGATCTTTGTCGATCACGGCATCGATCCCTCTCAATTCATTCTCAGCAGCATAGTATGCAGGGATCCCTCCGCCACCAACAGCAATCACGATCTGCCCTTCACGAGATATCTTACGGATAGTATCAACATTGCTGATTACAAGAGGCTTAGGTGATGCAACAACCTTGCGGTATCCTCTTCCCTGGGGATCTTCGGCAAACTTCGATCCGGTCTCGGCTGCGATCTTTTCGGCTTCCTCCTTGCTATAGTAGGGCCCTATAGGTTTACGCGGGTCTTTAAAGGCCGGATCGTCCTTGGTAACCAGCACCTGTGTGATGATAGAAATTATATCGCGATCCATTTCGTTGGCCCTTAACACATTACGAAGCTGCTGCTCAATCATGTAACCAATGAACCCCTGCGAATATGCTACACAGATATCAAGTGGCATTTCCGGCATATTGTAATGCCTGTGACCGGCGTTATTGGCCAGCAGGATATTGCCTACCTGCGGACCATTGCCATGCGTGATCACCAGGTTATAATTATTTTGAAGCAATATAAGTAAACGCTCGCTGGTATAGCGGGCATTGCCTTCCTGTTGTTCGATGGTTCCTTCCTCGCCTGCCTTGAGCAGGGCGTTTCCTCCAAATGCAACAACTGCTAACCTTTTCATATGCTTAATTATTAATGGGCTGCAAAACTATAAAATTATAACATATTTAGCTTCGGCTTATTGTAAAATTTTCAATATTAATTATATTCGCTAACCAAAGGCTTACAAATGGCTGTAATTTCGCGAAAGGCAAAAAATAATAACGGGCTTGTAAAAACCACAGGCCTGTTTACAGGGCCGTTGTTATTCATTTATTTTCTCTTCTTTACCAGCCTCGACCCTGCCGAGCCTGCCGTAAGCGCAACCCTGGCCGTTGCATTGCTGATGGCGGTGTGGTGGATTACCGAGGCCGTGCCGCTTGCAGTTACCTCCCTCCTGCCCGTAGCATTGTTCCCCTTGCTGGGCATTATGGACGGCAAGGACGTGTCGGGCACCTACTTCAATCATGTTATCTTTCTTTTTATTGGAGGATTTATGGTGGCCCTGGCCATGCAGAAGTGGAACCTCCACAAGCGTATTGCACTGAAAATACTGATGTTTACCGGCGTCAGTCCGGCACGTATCCTCCTCGGCTTTATGTTTGCAACAGCATTCCTCTCCATGTGGATATCCAACACCGCAACGGCCATGATGATGATCCCGATCGTGATCTCCGTGATCGACAAACTTGAAGAAAGTATTGGCGAAAGAGGGACCGGCAAATATGCAACAGGCTTGCTGCTCGGAATTGCCTACAGCGCCTCAATCGGAGGTATTGCTACACTGGTTGGCACACCGCCAAACCTTTCCTTCGCGCGTATCTTCAGCATATATTTCCCCGAGGGACCGGAGATCAGCTTTGCACAATGGTTTTTATTCGCAATTCCCGTGAGCGTATTTTTCTTTCTTTTGGTGTGGGGATATCTCTACTTTATTTTTGGCCCCAAACCCGGAACCTGGCCTAAGTTGAGCCACAACACTTTCAGGGATCAATACCGTGCTCTTGGGAAAACTTCATTTGAGGAAAAGGCAGTTTTGTACATTTTTATATTCCTGGCCATTAGCTGGTTAAGCCGGGCCGGGCTCGATTTCGGGCCGGTAAGTATTCCGGGCTGGGACTCCCTTTTCAGCTATCCGGCTTATATCAATGATGGAAGCGTTGCCATATTCTATGCCATCATCCTTTTCATCATTCCTTCGCGCAATACTGAAAAAGGACGTTTAATGGACTGGAAAACCGCCAGAGGCATTCCATGGAATATTGTATTGCTTTTTGGGGGAGGCTTTGCACTGGCCAGCGGGTTCAAGGATTCCGGACTGTCGATGTGGTTTGGGGAGCAGCTTGAGTGGATCTCATCGGCGCATCCTGTAATCGTGATCCTTGCCATTTGCCTCATGATGACCTTCCTTACCGAGCTTACGAGTAATACTGCCACAACCGAAATGTTGCTTCCCGTGCTTGCCGGAATCGCCATGACAGGCAAAATCAATCCACTACTGTTTATGCTCCCGGCCACTTTATCAGCATCTATGGCCTTTATGCTGCCTGTGGCCACACCACCCAATGCGATCATTTTTGGCACCAACAGGATAAGAATGATCGATATGGCAAAAACAGGCTTTATCCTTAACATTATCGGGGCCCTTGTGATTACATTTGCAACATATTTTTTGGCTACTGCGATCTTTGATATAAACTTAAACGAATACCCTGTCTGGGCCATCATCGAATAAATGAGCAAACAACAAAAGGCATATGTGCTGGCCCTTACGGCCATACTTTTCTGGTCAACCGCCGGATCTGCATTCAAGTTAACGCTCGCTTATGTTTCTTCCGCGCAACTATTACTGTTTTCGGCATTCTTCTCTATGCTTTTCCTTTTCATCTGGAAGGCATCGGAAGGAAAACTGGCTGCCAGTTTTAAAATCAGCAGGCGTGCATGGCTTAACAGCGCCATTATGGGGTTTCTCAACCCATTTGCCTATTACATCATCCTGTTCGAAGCCTACGACCTGCTTCTTGCCCAGGAAGCTGTAGCATTAAATTATTTGTGGCCGATAATGCTTGTATTGCTATCGATCCCGGTGCTGAAACAAAAGATCAGTATCTGGAGCATTATGGCACTGTTTATCAGCTTTGCCGGATTGGTGGTGATCATCACAAAAGGAGCTTATTATGATATTGATTTTTCAAGTCCCAGGGGGATCTTCTTTGCCCTGCTAAGCTCGGTTTTCTGGGCGGCCTACTGGCTGATGAACATGAAAGACAAGCGCGAGGAAGTGGCAAAGCTCCTGATCAACTTCATTTTTGGGTTTTCTTATGTGCTCCTCTACCTGCTGATCAGCGGAACCGTCATCGATATGAACCCCAGGGGGGCAGCAGGCAGCCTCTACGTAGGGCTTTTCGAAATGGGTTTAACTTACGTTCTCTGGCTCAAGGCATTAAAACTTTCAAGCACAACGGCAAAAGTCAGCAACCTGGTCTATATCTCACCTTTTCTCTCGCTCGTATTTATCTCCATTGCCGTTGGAGAGATCATTTACTGGTATACCGCTGCCGGCCTGGTGCTCATCGTGGGCGGGATAATCCTGCAGAGAACCGTTAAATAGAAGTCTGGATGCCGGATGCCGGGTTCCGGATTCTGGGTTTTTAACGTGCAGTCGGGCAACCGTGCTATCCAAATTATCAGGTTCAACATGGAATAATGTATCATTCCCGCCCCCTGCACTCTTTACCTATATTAAGTATCTTTGCCGCATGGATCATAAACGCATCGCATTTCAAACCTTTGGCTGCAAACTCAATTTTGCGGAGACATCTACCATCGCCCGGCAGATGAAGGAAGAAGGCTTTGAAGTGGTTGGCCATAAAGAGGAAGCTGATGTTTATGTGATCAATTCGTGCGTGGTTACCGCCAATGCAGAAAAGAAATGCAGGGCTGCCATCCGGCAGTCGAAAAAGCGCAATCCCAAATCAAGGGTAGCTGTGGTTGGTTGTTTTTCGCAAATTATGGAAGATGAGCTCAAGGCGATGAAAGAGGTCGACCTGGTGATCGGCAATGAAGAAAAATTCATGCTGAAAGATTACCTGGAACACAAAACCTATACGGGCGCATGCCACAGCTTTGTCGGAAATATTAATAAATCCGAAACCTTTCAGCCCTCATGGTCGAGCGGCGACCGTACCAGATCGTTCCTGAAAATACAGGACGGCTGCGATTATTTCTGCAGCTATTGCACGATACCCTTAGCACGGGGCCGTAGCCGAAGCGCCAGCATTGCCGATACTGTGAGGATGGCAGAAGAAATTGGAAAGACCCCGATGCGTGAGATCATCCTTACCGGGGTGAATATTGGTGATTTCGGAAAACCTCATGGCGAAAGTTTTTTTGGTCTGATGCAAGAGCTGGACAATGTTGCCGGCATCGACCGCATCAGAATATCTTCCATTGAGCCGGAGCTGCTTAACGAAAAAATGATCAGCTTTGTGGCAGAATCAAAGAAATTTCTGCCGCATTTTCATATTCCTCTGCAGTCGGGCTCGAATACGATCCTTAAAGCGATGAGGAGGAAGTATGCGAGGGAAGTGTTTGCGCAAAGGGTCGGTGAAATTAAAAAATATATGCCCGTGGCCTGCATCGCGGCAGATGTTATTGTTGGGTTTCCCGGCGAAACGGAAACCGAATTTATGGAAACATATCGCTTTCTTGAAAGTCTCGACATCTCATACATGCATGTTTTCACCTACTCGGTGAGAAAGGGCACAAAAGCTGCGAACACTGATGGCAAAGTGGATGCATACACAAAGCGCGACAGGAGTAAGCGCCTGCACGAACTTTCGGAAAAGAAAAAATCCTTTTTCTATCGCCGGAATACCGGAAAACATGTATCGGTTCTTTTTGAATCAGACAATTCGGGTGGATATATGCACGGGTTCAGCGAAAATTACCTGAAGGTAAAAACAAGATTCAACGAATCGCTGATCAATGAGATCATACCGCTTACACTCGGGGAACCCACCGGCAATAATGAATTTGTTTATCTCCCAAAATCATCCATTACATGAACCTCAACCTTATAATTGAAGAAGTAAATGCACTGAGCCGCAATGTCGGACAATTTATAATGACTGAACAGGACCTGCTCACCCGCGGGGATATTAAAGAAAAAGGCCTGCACGACTATGTTACCCATGTCGACAAGCGATCGGAGCAAATGCTTATTAAAGGCTTATCGGAGATCATACCAGGATCAGGCTTCCTCGTTGAAGAGCATACAGTTGAAAACACCATGCAGGAATATACATGGGTTGTAGATCCGCTGGATGGAACCACAAATTTTATTCATGGACTGCCTGTGTTTGCCATCAGCATAGCACTGATGAAAGATCAGGAGGTGATCATGGGAAGCGTTCTGGATGTAAAGGCCGGCGAATGTTTTTATGCAGTAAAAGGGGGTCGTGCATTTTGTAACGAAAAAGAGATTAAAGTCTCGGAGAAGCAAACACTGGCCGAATCCTTGCTGGCAACAGGTTTTCCCTACAATGATTTCAGCAGGCAGAAAGAATACCTTGAGATGCTCGCTTACCTGATGCAAAGCTGCAGGGGTATCAGAAGATACGGCTCGGCAGCCATCGACCTGTCCTGGGTAGCATGCGGACGCTTCGACGGTTTCTGGGAATACAGCCTCAAAGCCTGGGATGTTGCAGCCGGAAGCTTTATTGTTGAGCAGGCCGGCGGAAAGTGTAGCGACTTTGAAGGCGGGAAAAATTTCCTTTTCGGGCAAGAGATCGTTGCAGGAAATTCCGGAGTATACAAAGAACTTCAGGAACTTACAGGGAAGTTTTTCTGATACAATGGAAGTTAATAATGTACAATTTACAATGTACATTTTACAGTTTACAAATTTTTGCGAAGTCGTGCAGTCGTGTGCTCGTGTGCTCGTGACGTCGTGACGTCGTAACCAGCATCCAGTCCTTTTCGTCAGATAAAAACAAGATGGTGATAAATTTTCCAAAATAAGCTATCTTTACGCAGCAATACAGCGAACATGATAAAACAATATTTTTTATTGATCATAGCCTTGTTCATGCCTTTTATTATTCTTGGGCAGAACGACAGCGCTCAGAAGAAAACCCTGATCTACAAGTTTGAGATCAGGGAAGAGATCGCCCCGCCGGTGGTAAGAACAACACAGCGTGCCTTTGAAATGGCATCGAAAAAAGGTGCCGACATTATCCTGATCCACATGAATACCTATGGAGGGATGGTTGATGCAGCAGATTCCATTCGTACCCGCATCCTGAACAGTAATATACCTGTTTACGTTTACATCGACAACAATGCGGCTTCGGCCGGCGCCCTGATCGCCATTGCCTGCGACAGCATTTACATGGCTCCGGTTGCCAGTATAGGAGCAGCCACAGTGGTAGACCAGACCGGCCAACCGGTACCTGACAAGTACCAGTCGTACATGCGTTCGTGGATGCGATCCACCGCTGAGGAGAACGGCCGCGACCCCGACATCGCCCAGGCCATGGTCGATCCTGACATCTACATTGCCGGAATTGTGGATACAGGGAAAGTGCTCACACTAACCACGAGCGAAGCTATTAAATATGGGTTTTGCGAAGGCAGGGTGGAGAATATTACCCAGCTTGTTGAAGATGCCGGAAGCGGCAATTACGAAATGATCAGCCATACGCAAACAGGCACCGACAAGATCATTGGCTTTTTAATCAATCCTATGGTGAGCGGCATTCTGATCATGATCATTATCGGGGGAATATATTTCGAATTGCAGAGCCCCGGAGTGGGCTTTCCGCTTGTTGCCTCGGTGGTGGCAGCACTATTGTATTTCGCACCACTATACATTGAGGGCCTCGCCGACAACTGGGAGATCATCATTTTTATTGTGGGCGTTGTGCTCATCCTCATCGAAGTATTTGCCATACCAGGCTTTGGCGTTGCCGGCATTTCGGGCATCGTGCTCATTGTGGCCGGCCTGACACTTAGCCTGATAGGCAATGTAGGATTGGATTTTTCGCCCGTACCAATGGAAGCCGGAACCACTGCTTTCTTCATTGTGATCATTGCCATATTTGCCGCACTCATCTCATCGTTCTGGATCAGCAAGCAGCTATTTGCCACTACGATGTTCGGCCACCTGGCCCTCGACACGGAAGCAAAATCAGATGAAGGATATACCACCTCCAATGTCAAATACAAAAGCATGATAGGTAAAGAGGGCACTGCCCATTCTGTTCTTCGTCCTGCAGGCAAGGTGCTCGTCGATGGTGACGTATACGATGCCACAGCCCTGGCGGGATTTATCGACAGAGGAGATAAGATAAGAGTGGTTAAGTATGAAACAGGTCAGCTTTTTGTGATCAAAGAAAGTTAGGGATATCAGAAATCAGATATTTTATTTTCGATATTTGAGCTTATAATTGGGTTGTTGAATAAACAAAATCAACAGGATATGATAGAACTGGTTCAGGGAGACATAACAAAACAAAATGTCGATGCAATTGTAAATGCCGCTAACAAAAGCCTGCTGGGCGGCGGAGGCGTGGATGGTGCCATTCACAGGGCAGCAGGGCCCGATTTGCTTGAGGAATGCAGGGGACTGAATGGATGCAATACCGGCGATGCCAAAATCACCAATGGCTTTAAGCTTCAGGCCGCTTATGTTATTCATACGGTTGGCCCCGTATGGAAAGGAGGAAAGGATAATGAAGACGATTCACTCAGGAGCTGCTACATAAGAAGTATGGAATTGGCTTATGAATACGGCCTGAAGTCTGTCGCTTTTCCCAACATAAGTACCGGTGTTTATCATTTTCCCAAAGAGCGCGCCGCAAAAATTGCTGTTGAAGCGGTAAATGACTTTATGATTGCACACGACCTTCCTAAAAAAGTCATCTTTGTTTGCTTTGACGATGATAACTTTCGCATCTACAAAGATCTTCTGAAAGATTGATATCATTTCATGCCCAAAAAATACCCATATTTTCTTTTGATATATTCCTGTTCAGGTGTGAAATTTTTCACAAAATTGAATACTTTTGCAGTCATAAAAGCCCTAAAACAGCCTAAACCCTTGATCAGACAAATATTTCTATACTTAATACTATCGCTTACCGCACTGACAACCGTCGCTCAAAAGCAAAGCAGGGATATTGCTGCACATCGCACTTACATTACGCCAAAGATCGATGGAAAACTTGACGAAGCAGCCTGGCAGGATGCTCCCATAGCAGATAATTTTGTTCAATACAACCCATACAATGGCGCCAGGCCCAGCCAGCCCACGGTAATAAGGATCATGTACGACGACAGGGCCATCTATGTGGGCGCCATGATGTATGATTCGAGCCCCGACAGTATTTATCGTGAGCTGGGCGAAAGGGATGATGATAATATCAATTCAGACTTTTTAACTGTCGACATCCTCCCATACAACGATGGGCTGAATGCGTTTGAGTTCAAGGTTTTTGCTTCCGGCGTGGAAGGCGATACCAAACATGCCGCCAATTACAGGGATCAGAACTGGGATCCGATCTGGAAAAGTGCTGTAGAAATTACCGATAGCGGATGGGTAGCCGAAATAGAGATCCCCTATGCAGCCATCCGGTTCACCAAAAAAGAAGAGCAGGTCTGGGGCCTGAATTTCTGGCGCAATATACGCCGGCACCGCGAATTTTCTACATGGAACTACATTGACAACAAACAGGACGGGGTGTTTAACCAGTATGGCACCATGAGCGGCATCAGGGATATTATGCCACCGCTCCGACTGTTTTTTATTCCCTACGTGGCCGGATACACTGAAAAAATGCCGGAAGCTGATGGCTGGTCCTACTCATACAATTATGGCCTTGACATGAAACTGGGCCTCAGCGAAAGTTTTACCCTCGACATGACCCTCGTACCTGATTTCGGACAGGTCCAGTCTGACGACCAGATCGTGAACCTCTCCCCTTTCGAGACCTATTACCAGGAAAGAAGGCCGTTTTTTACCGAAGGTACCGAACTTTTTGAGCGCGGCGATATATTCTATACGCGACGCGTGGGTGGTACACCACGGGGTTTTAACACTATCCAGAAAGGTGAAATTGATAGCCTTTACTGGATTAAAGACAATCCGGAAGAGATTCAACTCCTGAATGCAATTAAAATCTCGGGGAGAAACCGGAATGGAACGGCCATAGGGGTATTTAATGCAGTGAATGCCAACACTCATGCCATCGTAGTCGACTCCACAGACGAAGAAAAGAAGATCCTTACCCATCCGGCATCAAACTACAATATGGTGGTATTTGACCAGAACCTGAAGAACAATTCATACGTTAGCCTCTATAATACGAATGTTTACAGGGGGCGCAATGAATATGTTGCCAACGTGAGCGGTACTGAATTCGAGGTCAGAAATAAAACTGACATGTGGAGTGTGGGAGGGATTTTTAATGTAAGTCAGAAATACAATCCTGATGCCAGGCCCGACTTCGGGCATGCATTATCCCTCGAAGCAGGCAAGGTCAGTGGCAATTTCCGATTCGCACTGTCGCACCAAACCCAGAACGATACATACGACATCAACGATATGGGCTTTAACAGCCGCAACAACCGCTTTAATCATGAGCTGGAACTGGAGTATAACATCTATGATCCTGTGGGAATATTGATCGACATGCGTAATGAGTTCAGCATCGACTACAATATGCTTTACGAGCCTCGTAAATACACTTACTTTGGCCTGGGATACGATAACAGGACAACGTTTAAAAATTACCTCACTGCAGGTATGGACCTGCGGATCAATCCCGTTAATGAACACGATTATTTTGAGCCCAGGGTTGAAGGACGGTATATTAAATATCCTGCCAACGGTCTGATCAGCATATTCCTTTCGCCCGACTATCGAAAACGATTTATTGTCGACTTCAGTGCGGGAGCATGGGGCGCTGTAGAATATATTGGCCTGAGGTATTCTGGTTACCGGGCATCTTTAAAACCACGCCTTCGGGTCAATGACCGTTTTTCCGTAAAGCTCCAGTCGATGTATAAAACTGATTTCAATTCGATTGGCTACATCGACGATACATTAAGTTCGGCTAATGAGAACGTGATCATTATGGGTATCAGGGATATTCAAACGGTGGAGAATTTAATCGATTTGAAATATATCTTTACCAAAAATATGGCACTCACCCTCAGGGCAAGGCATTACTGGTTTAAGGTAGATTATTCAGACTATTATCGCTTAAATGAAAACGGAGGCCTGGAGGAGTCAGATTATGATAAGTATAATGATTTTGTATTTAATGCATTCAATATTGATATGGTTTACCGCTGGACCTTTGCTCCGGCAAGTGAGCTTATCTTTACCTGGAAAAACAATATCTACGCCGAAAAAAGCGACATTGTCAATAATTACTTCAACGATGTGCGCTACACCTTTAGCTCACCCATGGGAAACAGCTTTTCGCTAAAAGTGCTTTACTACCTCGATTATCAATCATTACGTAAAAAGAACCGCAAGATAGAAGGGTGATGGAAGGAGTGCCGGGTGCCGGATGTTAAGCAATTAATTAGCAAGTGTTCCAATTTCGCGCAAACTCTTTCGAAATATAATTATCATAGTGCGTGCATACGTGTGAGCCGAAGCTGACCGCGGTACTGACGATTTTCCCTATATTATTTTCAATGGATGTTGGCGACAGACCGGCAAGGGCTGAAAGTTCACAGATCATTCCTGCATTAAAGCTGTCGCCGGCACCGATCGTACTCACCGTTTCTACCAAAGGAACAGGGTATTGCTGCATCCCTGAGGGCAGATAAACCTCCACCCCTTTGCTGCTTTTCGTATAAAGCAGGATATTGCAACCATGTTTTCTCACCAGTTCCATTGCTTCCTTACCGCTGCTAATATCAAACATGGTGATAAAATCTTCATCCGATCCTCTCACAATATGGGCCAGGGAAATATTTTCGAATACATCCTTTCGCAGGCCGGCGATCTCCTTCTTATGCGGACTCCTGATATTAGGATCATAAATGATAAGTGCTCCGGCTTTCCGGGCCGTTCGCACCAGGTTTACCACCTGTTTCCGAACCTCAGGCAGCAGCGAATAAAAGGCGCCGAACAAAACAATGTCGCCCGCGTTAAATTCCGGCATTTCAATGTCGAGCCGCTTCGCGGGATACATCTTATAAAAACTATAACGGGCATCGTTTTTATTATCGAGGAAGGCCAGGGCGATGGCAGTCTTGCCGTTGCGGTACCTGCAGCTATAGGCGGTATCAACCCCATTCTTCCCAAGAAATTCATCTATCAGGTCACCGGGCGGATCACAGCCATATTCTGTGATCATGTTCACAGCCAACTGCAAACGGCCCAGCGATACGGCCGTATTCAGCATGGAGCCACCTGCTTTGGCAGCCAGCACTTCGCTGCCGCGGAAAATGATATCGTATACGGTCTCACCTATGGCAAAAATCCGGCGCATGAACAGTTTTTAGCAAAGATAAGATAATTTGGATGTTGGATTCCGGGTATTGGGTGCTGCCTATTTAATCTGTTCGCTCAGAAATTTCTCCATTGCCCGATAAAAATCGAAGCGGTTCTCTTCGTTGCGAAAGCCATGTCCTTCATTATCCTTCACCATGTATTCAACCTCTACGCCTCTCTCTTTCAATGCATTCACGATCTGGTTCGATTCTTCGATGTTTACCCTTGGATCGTTCGCACCCTGAGCAACAAAGAGAGGAGTTATGATCTTGTCGGCATTCAGCGCGGGCGAAGTAGCTACAAATTGTATGCTGTCCTTTTCCGGGTTTCCCACCATCTCATACATCATATCGAGCAGGGGTTTCCAGTAGGGAGGTATGGTTTGCATGAAAGTAAAGAGGTTTGATACGCCGACATAGTCGACCGCAGCAGCATATAGTGTGGGTGTTACGACAATACCCTGTAGAGTAGCGTAACCACCATAACTACCACCATATATTGCAATCTTATCTTTATCGGCAATACCTTCCCTGATGAGCCAGTATACGCCATCGGTAATATCGTTCTGCATGCTGAGGCCCCACTCTTTGAAGGATTTTTCCCAGAACTCCTTACCATAGCCGGTCGATCCCCTGAAATTCATCTGCAGCACAGCAAAGCCACGGTTGGCAAGGAATTGAATCTCCGGATTGAAGCCCCAGTTATCGCGTGCCCAGGGTCCACCGTGCGGATTAACAACAACAGGAAGCCTGGTGGCGGTTTCAGGTGTAAGGCCAAGCGGCAGGGTGAGATAACCCTGGATTACCAGGCCATCACGGGCAGTGTATTTAATCGGGAACACCTTTGCCATTTCATTTTCATCGATCCAGGGACTTACCTCATGTATCTTTTCAAGCTTATCCGTTTCCATATCGTAGAGATAGTAAGCACCCAGCGAACGGTCGCTGTATGTACGGATGATATACATATCCTCATCATCATTGGTAGCTGAAATGCCAAGCTCGTATTCTCCAAGGTCTTTTTCAAGACGGGCAAACAAATCTTTTGTTTTTTCATCAAAGAAATAACGTTCACGTTTCCACGAAGTGAAGGACGCAGAGGTGATCACCTTTCTTTTTCTTGAATAATAAACACCCTCCACATCATAATCGTCATTTTCGTAAAGTACTTCAAGTTCCTTTCCGTTTGCGATATCGAAAAGTACAACGGCCGACTTGTCGCGGCCCAGGTTGGAAGTTGCGTAAACGTATTTATTATCGAAGTCGAAAAATGCCGGATTAATGCTTTCCTTGAAATTTGTAGTGATTACCGGAGTAAATTCTTCCTCTTCAGTATCACGGTATTGTATCTGAACATTCACTCCGTCGACAATGGCAAATGCTGCACGCAATTTCCCCTCATGGTCGGTCATCCATCCCTGGATGTTGCCTGGATTCTCGGCCAGCATTGTCATTTCGCCGGTAACGATATTAAGACGGTAGGGATCGAATACCTGTGCATTTCTTTTGTTCAACCCAATGATCACTTCGTCGTCGATATCTTCCAGCTGATCGAGGATCTGTGTGCGCACATTTTCAAAGCAGGTGAGGCATTTCAGGTTCTTGCCATTCTTGTCGACACCATAGAGTGCAAAGTTTTCATCACCTCCATTATCTTTCAGGTATAGTATCCTGTCTTTATTGGCCCAGAAATACCCCGAAATATCCCTGTCGGTTTCGCTGGTAAGCCGTGTGGCCCTGGTGCTGCCGATCTTCTGAACAAAAATATTCATCCTGTTCTGGTAGGGTGCGGTATAGGAATAGTATTTCCCGTCAGGTGAAATCTGAAAATACGTCTTTTCAGGATTTTTGAAAAAATCCTCAAGTGGGATCTGCTTTTGTGCCATCATGCTTGAAATTGATAGTGCTCCGGCCATAATAAGTGTAAAGAGCAATCTGGACCGGAAACCAGGGATTAGATTTTTCATTGGATAAAATTTTACAGTGATTAATAACTGCAAATGTATAACATTTATAAGGACGTATTGTTGAACATGATCAAATTTCAGTTTCAGGTCACCATTGGCCATTCTGACCCAACAAGCAGCATCTTTTTTCTCCGGATAAAAGCCAGACGGGCATAAATGTTTATATTTACCGCCTGAACCGAAAACTGAAAAGAGAAATAACTGTATAATAAACAACTCAGAATTTTATTCATAACGTTTAATCAAAAAACCAGAAACAATGAAATCAAGGACATTGATTACACTGCTGTTGATCAGCATCGCAGTTACAACAGCAACAGCACAAAAGGCCAAACATTTTGAGGTCGGATTACAGGGTGGTTATGGCAGCCACTGGATCATCAACCAGAATAATTACGGTTTACCGGAACTGGATTACCAGCCGATAGGCGGGGCAGGATTCAATTTCCAGTTGGGATATAATTTTACTGAAGAAATAGGTCTTTTTACAGAAATAGGGATGACAAAACAAGGACAGGGGTATACTGACGACAACTTCACCTATCCTGGATTGGGACTTCAGGATGCAACTGTTGACAGAACAGTTAATCTTGACTATCTGAATATCCCTGTTTTCTTCAAATACTCTTATGGCGAGAGCCGGGCAAGGTTCAGGCTCATGGTAGGCCCTCAGTTTAGTTTTCTTCAAAAAGCTGAGCAGGAATACCTCATCAATGAGGTTGATATTGCCGGCCAATATAGCAGCACCAATAAAGAGAATGAGTCTTTTGATGTAGGCGCCAGGGATATTGAGGAGCGCTTTAACAGTATGGATATTGCCTTTGTCATGGATCTGGGAGCCGATATTTTTGTAATGGAAAACATGCTGTATCTCTCTGCCGGAGCCCGGCTGTTTTATGGTTTGACCGACATCAATGCTTCGTCGTATCAGATGGATAATTACGACGGTAATTACGATCCCTCTCACAATGCCGGAGGCACCTTTTACCTTGGCTTGCATTACATCATAGCAGGGAAGGCTAAATAAAAAATGCACAGGGTTTCCGGTCCTGACAGGGCCGGAAACCTTTTCATATACTGCTGATGATTAAATATGTCAGATAAGCGGCGTATAACAGCAGCAAAACAATACCGAACAGTCGCGAAGACTGCCATCGTGTAAGTAGAAAGTAGCCCATAAGAAGCAGGGCCGATCCAGCCAGGATGCTGACAGAAAAAATGAGGTTTTCGCTCACCAGATCGAAACTGCGCCCGTGGATCAGCATATACAATAAGAATGGGAAACCCAGGCCGATAAGGATATCGAAAATATTGGATCCGATTGCATTGTTTATGGCCATGCCAGGCCTGCCCTGCCTTGCAACGATCACCGAAGATATCAGATCGGGAATGGATGTCCCTATGGCTACAATGGTTATTCCAATAAGGAATTCGGGCACACCCAGTGCTGCAGAAATACCCACGGCACTGTTTACCAGTAACCAGCTCAGCAGGCTTATAAGCCCAATCGAAACCAGAAAAACAGCAAACTGGTATGGAGAGACAAAGCGGTCGAACGATTTCAGTGATACAGAAATAAAATTACCAGCCGGCAGCTTCACGATTTCATTTTTCTCAGGCTCATTTTCAATGTCGGTATACGGAAAGATCCTTTTCCAGAAATATACTACAGAAACATAGAGCACGTACAATCCCACGAGAAATGCGCTACCCGAAAGGCTCAGTTCACCCTGGAAAAAAATATAGCCGAGCAGAAATATGGAGAGGATATAAAAGATGATATCCCTGAAAATAGGTTGCCAGATAAGGTGGCTTGTGCGGCGTATGAACATCACAGTTCCGGTAATAACAAGAATATTGAACAGAGCTGATCCAACGATAGTCCCCACGCCGATGGCTTCGTGATGTCCGCTCATAAAGATGGCAAAAAGAGAAACTGACAATTCAGGTGCGCTTGAACCTGCAGCCATAAGCGTAGAGCCGGCCATATCAGAAGATAACCGCAATTTTTTGGAAATATGATCGAGCGACTCGATAAAATACCTTTCAGACACAAAGTGCATGGTCCAGAAGCTGAATATCAGCAGCGCAAAATCTATGATCAGGGCAAAAACATCCATGAGGGCAAAGATAAAAAAAACCAGGCTCATGAACCAACCAACCTCACAGGTCGGAGACCTGCGAGGCCAGCCATGAGCGGAAAACGGGACTCGAACCCGCGACCCTCAGCTTGGGAAGCTGATGCTCTACCAACTGAGCTATTCCCGCTGATGCCTGCAAAAGTAATATCTTTCTGCCAAATGCGCAATACACATCATAGACAATTCAGTATGCCTGGCCGCAAAAATAAATCCAAACACACCATTGATGACCTGAAATGCCGATTTTGAAAGCTATTATCGTTATTTCCGGGAACAGAAGTTTATCTTTGTTGAAAAATGGGCAGGAAGGATGTTGATCATTTGTTTTATTTATTGCCCACACAGGAGCGGTTATGATCACATTAATAAGAAAGCAATTCCTTAAGGCAGCCACAATGCTGGTTTTTCTGCTTTGTGTGATGCCAATTTATGCGCAAACCGACAGCCTGCATAATATTTTGCTCACCACACCTAACGACAGCATTAAAATACAATGTTACCTGAAACTTGCAGACCATTACCTCAACAGATCAGAAGCAGATTCAACAATTCTATACTCCCAAAAAGGCCTGGAGCTTATCAAAAAAGCAAAGCTGAGACCACAAGCGAAATTTTATCTCAACCTTGTTCAGGCCTACGATATTAAACGCGAATATAGGAATGGGATGCAATATCTCCCTCCTTTGATAGAGATCTACGAAAACAGCAAAGAACCAGCCGATCAGGTAAGGGCAATGAATTACAAGGGTTTGAATTTTTATCGCAGGGGTGAATTCAATAAAGCCCTCGAAGCATTCGAAAAAACCAAAATGATGGCCATTGAAGAAGGTATGCCCGACATGCTTGCCATGGCGTATCTCGGGCTTGGCAGGGTGTATTACAATACAGGAAACACCCATGAAGAGGAATTCAATTATACACGTTATCTTGAACTTGCCGAAGCGGAAGGTGCGGAAAAAATGATGATCTATTCTGTAAGGTCACGAATTGGCGATATCAGGAGGCTCAGCGGACGTATTGATGAAGCCATTGCCGATTACGGCGCCCTCGCTAACGATGGCCTCAAGAAGGGTGACAGCCTGGTAGCTGCCAACGCACTCAATAAACAAGCATGGAGTTACTATGAACTCGGCCAACTTGAGAAGTCGCTCGAAATATATCTTAACGCCCTTGAAATATCACAGCAAATAGGAAATAAGAACCTTATAAGCAACTGCCTGGGCAATATAGGAAATATCTACCGCGACTGGAATTATTACGAGAAAGCCATTGAATATTATACGCTGAGCATAGAGGTATCGAAAAAGATCCGCGACATCTACAATTTAATGTGGCTATACAGGGATATCAGTCGCATGTACGCCAACATGGGCCGGTATGAGCTTGCATACGATAATTTTGTTTTGCACTCGGCATACAACGACACCCTGATGTCGGATGAGTATAATCGCAGGCTCGTTCAGGCGCAAACACAATACGAAAAGGAAAAAACAGCAAGCGAACTGGAATTGATAGAGATGAAACTCCAGCGCAACAATTATCTTCTGTATGGCCTTGGCAGCCTGAGCATACTGGTTGTTCTGCTGGCCATGCTCATGATCCGCACCAGCAGGTTACGTTCAAAGCAAAGGCTGGAGGCCATGAATAACAAAATATCCCTCCTCACACAGAAAAACCTGCGCTCACAAATGAATCCGCACTTTATCTTTAACACACTCAACTCAATACAGTATTACGTATTTAAAAACGACCGCATTGCTTCTAATAACTATATGACAAAATTTGCAAAATTGATCAGGCAAACACTCGAAAACAGCGAACATCCGGCCATCCCCATCAATGAGGAGATCAATGCACTGGAGTTATACCTTGAGCTTGAGTCATTGCGGTTTAAAGAAAAATTTGATTGGAAGATAAATATTGATGAGGATATCGACATCTATATGTATAAGATTCCAACGATGCTTATTCAGCCTTATGTAGAAAATGCCATCGGCCACGGCCTCATGAACAAGGAAGGAAAGGGATATATCCATATCGGGCTGAAGCACGACGCCGAAACCATCCTCTGCTCAATCGAAGACAATGGCATTGGCCGGAAGCGGGCCATGGAGATAAAGAACAATAAGAATGAAAACCATAAGTCGCTGGGCACAAGCATAACAGAATCGCGGCTTCGGCTGGTAAACTCATTGTACGGAAAAAATATGAAAATAAAATATACCGATATGGTTGATGAAGATGGAAATGCAAGTGGTACGAGGGTGGAGATCAGTATACCGATTATTACATAGAAAGGGAGATGAGGAGATATTCATTTTCCATTCGGCATTGGGCATTTTTCATGTTTCATTTTTTTCAAATGACACATGATGCATGATAACTGGTGCAGGGGACCGGGATGGGAAGATGGGGAGAAAGAAATGATGAACACTGAACAGGGAACATGCCTGCCTGCATCGCCTTCGCGT
>JAVVEM010000019.1:38635-59508 GCA_032250805.1 Bacteroidales bacterium | reverse complement strand
TGAAATGGATTACTGCTGAACAGGAAAAAGAAATTATTTCTTTGTTCAATAAAACTTATGCTTTGAAGTCTGGTGACAAAGAAGTCTATGCTATTGTTGAAAAACATTTTTTTGAAACCCTTGTGCGCCTGCACCGGGAAACAGAAGGCGCTCCATACACAGGGTTGAAACCTGCCGGAACTACGAAGAAAATTATTCAACTAAGTGACCAGGCTATAGAAAGTAAAGATATTGATGAATTACTTGGAAAGTTAAACAACCATATTAAACAAGTGATAAGGGAGAAATATGAAAAAGTAGTAAGCCTTGATAAGGTGAAAAATGATTCTCCGGATAAAGGCCGCGAATATGTAAAAGCATATGTTGATTATACCCATTCTATTGAAGCTATTCATGATATTGTTGAACAAGGTGCTGGACACTCGGCACACAAACATTGAAATGATATAGTAAATAATGACAGAATAATTTTAGAATCTTCTCCGGCAAATATCGGGGAAGGTTTCTTATTTTTTGATTCGAAAAAATGCACGAAAAAGGCATACGGATTTCACCGGTTTGCGAGCGTTTGTGGCTCGTAAAAACCTGCCTGCCATCCCTATCGAGTGGAAATCCGGCTGACAGGCTGACAGGAAATCGCTTCGTAATCCCGCACGACACCATGCGATCAACCCTTACCTGCCATAACTATGGTGACTTACCAGCCCAAGAAGAAAATACCAACAAATTTTCCATACTTTTCGGGTATAAACACCAGCAACATAGCAATATAAATATAACAGCACAATAACAGTTAGTTTATATCACACAAATTAAAAGCGTTATGAGTACAATAAACAAATTGGAATTCAAAACAGGCAGACTCCCGCTCCACTTTATTATTCTTGGCTATATGCTGCTTGCTGTTGGCTTTTGGAGAATAATTGCCAATGACTGGATGGGTATATTGTATTTGATCATTTCTGTTTTTCTAATTTTCTTCAAATCAGGGATCATTATTGATGTTGATAATAAAATGCTGAAGAAATATGTTGGGATATTTATATTCAGAAAAGGTAAATGGGAAGACATAAAGCACCTGGACAGTATTCAGATAGTAAAAACAAAAGAGTCACAAAGATTCAACATTCTGTCAATTAGCAGAGTAGAAACCATAGATGTTTATAAACTGTTTTTAAATCTGCCAGATAAAAAGATTGAACTAACCACAGGCAATAAAGATGAAATTGTCGGAAAAGCTAAAAAAATAGCTTCTTCTCTCCATTCACCTGTCATCAATAACACCTGAATTTTTATATAAAAACGCTGCTTTGTGTTTTCATAACCCGGATGCGCAATTACTTGTCTTTCTTCCTGAAGAAGTTTCGAATACGCTTAAAAAGGCCCGGTTTTTCATCGGTTTCTTCTCTTTTCTCCAGTTCCCTGACCTCTCTCTTCAGTTCCCGTATTTCTTTGCGGTTGAGGTGCGCAATTGGAAGGTCTTTCGAGTAGGCCGGGCAATCCATGCGGGCCGCGATGGTATCATGAACGGGCTTGAATGATGGCAGGTACTTTGTTCTGAGTGTTGACGATGTTTCTATGCTTTTTATGGTCTTTGCAACGATGGGAAGGGCCATATGGCTGCCCGATCCGAGGGCGGTAGTGCGAAAACGGACCGAAGGCCACTCGGCACCTACCCAGGCACCGGCCACAAGCCCCGGTGTGAAACCTATAAACCAGCCGTCGGCATTGTCTTGCGTGGTTCCGGTTTTTCCGGCCAGATCACAATTGAGCCTGTAAATGGTCCTGGCCGAACGTGCCGTACCACTGTCAACAACCCCTTGCAGCATGCTTACCATCATACTGCCCAGCGATTCGGAAAATACCCTTTCGTGGTAACGCTCTTGGGTGTGCTCATACACTGTATTTCCTTGTGCATCTTCTATCCTTACAATGCTGAAGGGTGTTACCGTCTGGCCGTAATTTGCAAATACCGCGTATGCCGTAACCATTTCGAGCAGGGATACATCAGCAGTGCCCAGCGCCAGCGATGGCACTTCCGGCAGGGGGGAAGTAATGCCTGATCGCCGGGCCAGTTGCGCAACCTTTTCGGGACCGGTGTTCACCATCACTTCGGCCGTGATCGTATTCAGCGAATTGATCAATCCTCCCTGCATGCTAAAAAAACCGTCGTAATTTTCATCTGCATTTCCGGGCGACCATCCCTCATATTCTTCATAAACACGTTTAATGTTGGCAAAATACTGGCAGGGATCCATCCCGTTCTGCAAAGCCGTTGCGTAAACAAATGGCTTGAATGTCGACCCTGCCTGCCTGGTAGATATCACATGATCGTATGGCAGGTACTGGAAATTGGCACCGCCTATCCATGCCAGCATAGCACCGCTCACCGGATCAAGGGCAAAAAACCCGCTGTTCAGGAGCCTGATATAGTGCTTCAGGGAGTCGATGCTGCTGATCTCTGTCACCTTCTCGCCCGAATGGGTATAGATATTTCGTTTGTGGGGAATGGAGAGCTCAGCGATGATCTCGTCATATGATTTTCCCGAATTTTGAAGCTTCTTATATGCTTCGCTGTTTCTTAAGGCACGCTCAAAGGTTTTTGGATGTTCTTTACGGGCGTCACGTCCCTGCCAGTGCCTGTCGAACTCATCCTGCAGTTTTTTCAATTGGTCGCTAAGCGCTTTTTCTGCATAGCGCTGAATATAGGCATCGATCGTTGTATAAATACGCATTCCCCCGGTTTGCAGCAGTTCGTCGTCACCCAGGATGTCGACTAATTCGCTTTTGATGTATTGCATGAAATATGGTGCCAGGCCGCGTGTGGCATCCATTAGCCGGTAATCAAGCGTAATTGGTTGCTGTATCAGCGAGTCTTTCTGTTCTTCCGAAATAAAACCCTGTGTATGCATGCGCGACAAAACAACATTTCTCCGTTTTAAAGCATTTTCGGGGTAAAGACGTGGATTGTAGGCCGTATTGGCAGCCAGCATCCCGATCAGGGTGGCGGCTTCGTCGATGGATAGTGCTGATGATGATTTGTTGTAAAAGCGGAGCGATGCAGCTTCAATGCCGTAAACATTTTCACCAAAGGCCACCGTGTTGAGGTAAAGAGTGAGGATCTCTTCCTTGCTGTATACGTCTTCAAGGTCGGAGGCGATAAACATCTCCCTGATCTTGTTGACAGGCAGTGATAATATGTGATATTCTCTTCTGGGGAAGAGGTTTTTAGCCAGTTGCTGGCTGATGGTGCTTCCGCCGCCCTGGTCCTTGTTGCCCAACAGCAATGACTTGAAAAATACCCGGGCAAGGCTGATGGCATCAATTCCGTGATGCTCGAAAAAACGGTTGTCCTCGGTAGCTACAAGGGCATAACGAACATAGGGCGATATGGCATCATTGGATATGCTCTGACGGTTAACCTGATAATATTTGCCCATCAACGTTCCATCCGAAGCCAGCACCAGCGATGCATTGTCATGTTTAACGTCCCTGATTTCGCCGGCCCCCGGCAATTTTCCGAAAATACCGCTGTAAACCCCCAGTACCAGGAATCCCATAAAAATAATGCTCGCTGCAACAATGATCAGCAACAGGGATAAAAGTTTACGCCTGAGCCATACATTGCCCTTCTTCTTTTTTTTCTTCTTCCGCTTTTGCGCCATGATACTGCAAAAATAATTCAACCTTGAATTTGATAACTACCAAACGGCAGGGATTGCAAATTGGTATTTATTTCGTATATTTATGCAAGCAATTTTTATTTTCGTGGAGCATATATCAATAAAAACCCTTGCCCATGCAGCAGCACCGGAGCGTTTGCATTCGGGAGCACTGGAGACTTTAAAACTTTTATACGGGATTGAGTCTGCCGCAAGCGGCGAGCGGCAGTCACAGGTCTTATACTTCCTTAGTGGTGGTTCGGAGGCTGAGGCAATAAAATTTCTCGACCGCTCGGTTTTCCAAATCCTTTTGGCTGATGGCAAGTCGAATGCTTTTGCATCGGCAATGGAAGTGAAGGCCTATAGCATGCAGCACGGATACCATAACGTGCTTTTATGCCTGGAGGATGAAAATGATAAGCATCAGCTTCAGAATTATTTTCTTGTCATGTCGGCCCTGAATCGTTTGAAGGGCAAAAAACTCGGATTGATCGGCGAGGTATCGGATTGGCTGGTAGCCAGCACCATCAGCGAGATGACACTGAAAGAAAAACTGGGGATTGATCTTATAAGGATCCCCTGGAAAGATGCCGGCAATTACAGTGATTTTGAGCCCGGCGAAGAATTCCTCGACTGCTTTCGCGCCGGAAGGCAGTTTAATCTTGTGGATGCCGGTAAAGTAGAAAGCATGCTCCAAAAGTTGATCACCGTCCATCAGCTGGATGCGCTTACAGTTGAATGTTTTTCATTGGTGCAGAAAAACAGCGTTACGGCATGCCTGGGATTGTCATTCCTGAATGACCTGGGTATTCCCGCCGGATGCGAAGGTGATCTCTGCAGTATTACCGGCATGATGATCACCAGGGAGATCAGCGGTGTTGTTCCATGGATGGCGAATGTAGCCAGTATCAAGGGCTCCGACGTACTTTTGGCACATTGTACTGCTCCTGTTAAGATGCTTTCTGAGTATCATGTAAATACGCACTTTGAAACAGGCAGGGGAACCGCGGTCCATGGCCGAATGAAAACCCGCGAGCTAAGTATTTTTCGCTTGAATAATGCACTGGATAAGCTCTTTTATGCCTATGGAGAAGTTGTTGACGGTATATACGAAAAACATGCCTGCCGAACGCAATTGCATGTACGACTCGATTATGAGGCTGTTAATGAACTGCGAACACAACCCCATGGCAACCATCATCTGGTGTTGCCCGGCGATTGGTCGGATAAACTCAATGTTTTGGCCAATTTACTGGGAAATCAGGATTCCTGAGTGAAAGATCTGAGGTTTTTCGGTATACCTGCTCCAGGGCTGTGGCACTTATTTACGGGCATCAATCTGTGCCGTGTTTCTGTTTCATACACTAGCTGACAATTCCCAGTGGTTGCGTATTTTTCCATACTCCGCGGGTAAAGTCGGGCACTTTTACCGAATTGCTTCTGTCACGGACAGATATTTCGCTGAGTTCAACGATCGATGACCAGGCTGCGGCATCGTAAACATCCTGGTCGAGGGGAAGCCCCTCACGCAGGCATTGGATCAGCCGCCAGTCCATAATAAAGTCCATTCCGCCATGGCCACCAACCTGGCGTGCTTTTTCGCCTACCTTTTTTGCCAGCGGGTGCTCATATTTATTGACCAGCTCATCAAACTTTTCGTTGTCGAGCCAGCGGTGGGCATCGGGCTCCAGGGCGATCCTGCGATCGGGCCATTTCCGGGCAATACCCTTTGTGCCGCTCAACAGGTGTATGCGGCTGTATGGTCTTGGACTTGTCGTATCATGTTGAACCATAATGGTTTTTCCTTTATGGGTTTTGATAAGGGTCGTATTCATGTCGCCCAAAACATATTCCTGCTGCGCTTCGGGCGAGTCTTTTCCGAAGGTTTTCTCAGCATAAAGCGACATCCCCACCTGATTTGTCGACATCGATGAAAGGTATTCGAATTTATCGCCGCGGTTAACGCCCATGATCTGGGCTACCGGTCCGAGGCCGTGGGTAGGGTAGAGGTTGCCGTTATGGTCTTTGCTCCAGTCGAGGCGCCACATGCCCTGGTAACCGTTTTCCTTGTCGAACTTCAACCACCGCAGGTCATGGATATACGCACATTCGGCATGGTTTATCTCGCCAAAAACCCCGTCACGGGCCATGTTCAGGGTGGCCAGTTCAAAGAAATCGTAACAGCAGTTTTCGAGCATCATGCAGTGGCGTTGTGTTTGTTCGGCTGTATCGACAAGCTGCCAGCACTCTTCCAGGGTCATGGCAGCCGGAACTTCAATGGCTGCATGTTTACCCTGCTTCATGGCATATACGGCATTGGGGGTATGATAGCGCCACGGAGTGCAGGAATAGATCAGGTCAACATCATCACGCTCGCAAAGCTTCATCCAGTGGTCGTCGTGGGTTCCGTATGCGGCAGGTTCTTCCCGGCCTTTCTCACTTACGATCTGCTGCGCATGTTTTACCCTGTCGGGGATAATGTCGCACACTGCCGTAATATCAACACCCTCGATATTTAAAAGCCTCTCCACTGCTCCCATACCGCGCATGCCCAGGCCGATTATCCCGATACGGACTTTTTCCATGGGCACGGTGCGGAGCCCCATCACACTTTTTTGCCCGGGTGCGGTAAGGGGTGTCCAGAGGTGGTTCTCAACTTCTTTACCGATGGCACCGATGCCGGGCAGAGCCAGGCCGAATGCTGCTATGCCGGTAGCCGATTTTTTTATGAAATTTCTGCGGTTTGTCATGATCTTAAGGGTGAATTTTGGGTAAAGATAAAAAAAGGTTTTTAACCTTTTCAGGCTTGGAAGACCTAAGCCATCTTTTATACCTCTTTAAGCTTCCATCTACCCCTTTTGAACAGGATTACTGCCAGCACGCTTATCCGGATTGTCGTGAAGTGAACAACACGTGTCCGCATATGGACATTTTGATTGTTTGTTTTCCTTTATTTCCTGCGTGGGAATTTTAGTGCATAAAAATTTTGTAAACTTGCATTTTAAAAGAACTTTTAGCGTCAGTAATTGTTATCCAAATATAATTAATAAAAAAATCATGACTGATACTCAACATATTACTTTTTTCAAAAAGTGGTGGATCGCATTGAGGCCCTTTTCTTTCCCGGCCTCGACCATGCCAGTGGTTTTCGGTACAGTGCTGGCTTATGTATATGGCGGTGATGTGCTGAATATATGGTATTTTCTGCTAGCTTTTTTCGGGATGGTTTTCCTGCATTCGGGAGCCAATGTGCTTAATGATATTATCGATTTCAGAAAAGGACTTGATAAGGTTCCTGCACCGGTAAGCGGCGGTGTTGTGCGGAGGCTCATCACCATCAGGGAAGCCAGGATTGCCAGTACGCTCTTATTCGTAACAGGCACTATAATGGGGTTGGTTCTTGCCTGGCTCACAAGTCCTTTGCTCTTACTTATAGGCATACCCGGATTATTGATCGGTATTTTTTATTCCATTGGTGGCAGGATTGCATTGAAATATCATGCCCTGGGCGATTTGGCAGTATTTCTGAACTTTGGCATTCTTGGTGCCCTGGGGGCATGGTTTGTGCAAACAGGTACTTTTTCGTGGATACCCGTGCTCTGGGCAGTACCTATGTCGATGCTCGTGATCGGGATACTGCATGCCAACAACTGGCGCGATATTACTTCCGACAGGGAAGGGAACATCTACACCATCGCCTCTATGCTGGGCGATAAAGCTTCACTGAAATATTACGGCTATTTGATCTTTGGACCGTTTTTAGTCGTCCTGTCACTGATCATCATTCCCTATTTTATTTTCCCGAATGTTCCGTTTATGCCTTTTACTTTCGGCATTGTAATTATTTCCCTGCCCATGGCTTTAAAACTATGGCAAAAAGCCCTGAATCGTAAAAAACCCAAAAATCCCATTGATTTTATAGCCCTTGATGGCGCTACGGCTCAGTTTAACCTTGTTTTTGGATTGCTCTGTACTGTAGCCCTTGTTCTTGAAGCAGTGATCCGAACCTGGATATAATGAAACAACAACCGAAATATTTCCAAAAGGGTGATCAGCTATGGATGATTACCCTTTTTGCTGTGGTGCTGTTTGTGTTGATGTTTATTTTTAAGCAGCTCGGCAGTTTCGACTTCTGGTACTGGATGAGTACCAACCTCATTGTGTTGCTGACGCTGGTATTTATATCCGACCGTGATAATTTGTCGGAAATACGTGGCGACCTGGCCCGGAATCCCCTGCGTAAAGTATTTATCGGTTTGCTTGCAGCCATCGTCCTTTTTGTCGTGTTTTATGCCGGCAATATCTTTATCCGTATTCTTTTTGAAAAAGCAGGTGAAGGCATACAAAATGTGTATGCATTTAAACAGGAAGCCTCACCGCTCCGAATTGCCCTGCTGATGCTGCTGGTGATTGGCCCTGGCGAAGAACTTTTCTGGAGGGGATACCTGCAAAGGCGCCTTGGTATGAAGTATGGCCCCATGGCAGGCTTTGTTATAGCAAGCCTGTTATACACCATTGTGCATATTGCCACCGGAAATAGTGTTCTTGTGCTTGCTGCATTCGTTTGCGGCGTGTTCTGGGGATGGCTTTATATGAAATACCGGAGCATGCTCATCAATGTGGTCAGCCATACTGTGTGGGATATCGGTGTATTCATTCTCCTGCCATTTGCAGCTTAACTGTATACCTTTAGGGATACTTCCTCAATGGCACAGGTCAGCACCAAATGATATTCCCTCAGTTGCTGTTAATTTTATAATTTTACCCAACAATAGGGGCGTTTGAATGTTACTTCACTATAATTGAACCAATGAACAGCGATTTATCTTACAAGCCTGATCTGTTCCCGGTCGAAGTGTTGGATAATACAGAGATTGCCAGCGATGTATATGTCCTTTCCTTTGCCCGGAAACATTCTTTTGCTGCCGGACAGGTAGTGGGCATTTCAGTCACCAGTGGTGCCGGACCCCGGCTTTACAGCATTGCCAGTGGTAATCGTGAGGATAATATCAGGCTATTATATAATATTAAACCCGGAGGGGCGATCAGCCCTTCGCTGGCTGAAATGAAAAGAGGTGATACAGTATATGCTTCGGCTCCCTTTGGCAGTTTTCACGGTACGGCAAAACCTGCCGTGCTGATCGCATCGGGCACAGGCATTGCTCCATTCCTTTCGATGCTCAGATCAGGCTTGCATAAGGATAAAATACTTATTCATGGCGGACGTACGCTGGACTCGTTTTACTTTAGAGACGAACTGGATGCACTGCTTGGAAAAGAAAACTATATTCGTTGCTGTTCGCAGGAAAGCGGCGATGATGTTTATGAAGGCCGGCTGACAAAATATATTCGTGAGCAGGAAAGCTTGCCTTCCGGAAGGAAATACTACCTTTGTGGATTGGCGGAAATGGTTGTGGAAACAAGGGATCTGCTTATTGAAAAGGGAATCCCATACGACGATATTATTGCCGAAATATATTTCTGATGGAAAAACAGGCGCTTCTTGGCAAAACCAGGGCAGAATTACAGCAGGTGGCCTCTGGACTTGGCTTACCGGCTTATACGGCTTCACAACTTGCCGACTGGATCTATAAAAAGCATGTACAGGATTTTTCTGAGATGACGAACCTGGCAAAAAGGGCCAGGGAACTCCTTACCGAAAAATATGTTGTCGGTAGCATCAGGTATACGAGGGTTGATGTGTCGGAAGATGGGACTAAAAAATACCTTTTCCCTTCGGGCGGACATAACTTCATTGAAGCTGCATGGATACCTGAAGAAAAGCGAAATACACTTTGTTTATCGTCGCAGGCAGGATGCAAGATGGGTTGTTTGTTCTGCATGACTGGCAAGCAGGGTTTTCAGGCCAATCTCAGCCCCGGCGAGATCGTTAATCAGCTCTGGAGCCTGCCCGAACGTGAACAGGTCAGCAACCTGGTGTTCATGGGAATGGGTGAGCCTTTCGACAATATGGACAACCTCATGAAATCGCTCGATATTTTAACGGCTTCCTGGGGCATGGCGATCAGTCCAAGGCGGATCACCGTTTCCACCATCGGCATTATCCCGGCCATAAGCAGGTTTATTGATGAAAGCGAATGCCACCTGGCCGTTAGTTTACACAGTCCGTTTGAAGAAGAAAGGCAGAAGATCATGCCCATCGAAAATGTTTATCCCCTGCCAGAGATCTTAGCACTCTTGAAATCATATGATTTTCCACGGCAGCGACGGATTTCATTCGAATACATCATGTTTAAGGACTTTAACGACAGCAAGCGGCATATCAACGAACTGGTACGCCTGATGCATGGCCTCAAAGCCCGGATAAATCTTATTCGCTTCCATCCGGTTCCCGGCACACCACTGCAAGGTTCTGATGATCCGACCATCCATGAGTTTAAAGATGCTCTGAATGCCAAAGGCGTCAATACTACCATACGCGCAAGCCGGGGCCTCGATATTGCCGCCGCCTGCGGCCTCCTGTCAACAAAAGAACTGCTCAGAAAAGAACAGGAAAAAGATTATTGATTGTTTTGTTGATCATGGATTTTGTATGTGTGCATATTCCGCCAAACGCTAAGCATGCTCACGCTCATTTCCCGGCTTCGCTTATTCCTTCTGATAACCAAATTTGTAAACCAGGCCAAGGCCAAAGGTTTGCTTGAACTGGGTTTTAGGGCCCTGAACGCCGTTCTCATCGGCGATCTTGATGTCGTGATCATAGATCAGACTGGTGCTGAGCTTTGCCGAGAGCCAGCTGTTAATGGTAAAATTGAAGTAATTATCCCAGTATACATCAACATTTTGCGGATCTTCAAGGTAATTTGAATAAAGTCCGAGGTTGGTTTGGAAATCAATATTCTTAAAGAGAGTTACCGCATACGCAAATTTCAGATCGAAGCCCAATTCATGCCTGAAATGGGTTCCTGTACCGGCGATGATCATGCCTGCTGTATCAAGGTCGGCTCCATCCAGCCCATATTCGCCATGATCGGCCAGGCGCTGGTTGTTAACGATCGTTAATCTGTAGGTTGCGGGTGATAGGATAAGCTGTAGATTGTCATTTGGCTTGTATGTAAAACCCAATCCCAAAGTTACATAGGCGGGCGAAAACCAGTTGGAGTTGAATAAGGTGTCCTGGTCTTCAGGATACCCTTCATCAAACTGGGTCTTAAAGCCACCCGTAACGGAATAATACCAGTGTTTAACCATTTCATAACCGAAATTCGAAACGAGATCAATCCTGTCGTCATTCTTTTCCCGGTCTTTATCTTTTTCTTTGTACATGCCATATGCCATGATCATGTTATTGGTCCACAATAATTTGTCCTTCTGATAGTCGGCATGGAAATTTACCTGTCCGTTGAGGGAGAATGAGCTTACACCGCCCGCCGACCAATTGGTAAGTGAGGTCTGCCCAAAGGTAAGTGAAGCATTTCCGCCAATTTTCCAGTCTTTTGGGGCTTGCAGTGTATCCTGCGCGTTCAATGCCAAACCAACTGCAAAAAGGAAAACAAAAGTGAGGGTAAGTGTTTTTTTCATAATATTTAAATTAAGGTTTTACAGTATAAAGATATACAACAATAAGTTAAAATTAAAGTTTTGCAAAATTACAAAATAATAATATTTATGGAGCCGGATCCGGCATCATCGCTATTTATGATGCAGAATAACATCAATTGCGCCCTGGCCATATTCAGCCAGGCTTGCGCTATTGTTCTCGAGGCCATCGTATTCTTTAAGTTTTTGGATAAGTGCATTTTTGAGCACCCCGTTACCTATGCCATGAATATAAGTGATCTTGCGAAAATTATTGGCCAGTGCGCTTTCAAGTGTCCTGACAAAATAATTTACCTGCACCATGAACATGTCATGGCTATTCATCCCTGCGATGTTGTTTACAAGTTCACCAATATGGAGGTCGACAACTGCCGTATGAGGACCCACGGCGTGTTTTCCGATAAGGGTTTCTTTTTTGTGCTCAATGGCTTTAACCTCAGTGGGCTCCTCTTCCATTTTTTGCAACTGGTCTTTTCCCGGTATCGGCCTGGCCATCTTTGCTTCGGCAAGTTTATATATAATCGCTCTTTCGTTCATCAGGCCTGATTCCTGGTAACTGCCTTCGCTGCTGAATTTGCTTGCCTTGATATGAAAAGTGCATTGCAGGGGCAGAAATGCATCCTCCTCAGAGTGTACAATGATCTGAACAATTCCTTTTGTCCATCCTGCCAGTCCTTCTCTTTCGATGCTGTCGATTGATGCGGAGGATCCTGCACCCACAGAACCATAGTCGAAGCCGAAATAAGTTTCATCCTCATCAAGCAATAAAAAATTATACAATATGTCGTTTTCTGTATGATTGATCAGGCGCACATCAATGTTTCCGGTGATGAACCATTGCTGGTCGGCTGGAACAAATGCAAGATAAAAGCCTTTCGATTCTCCGGCTCCCTTTCTGATTTTTCCGGGCATCACGGGGGATGGAGAAGCTTCTCTGCTTTCTTCCCTTCCCGCCTTGTTAATATCGACATTAAAAACCTGGTCGAACATTTTCTCAGCACGGGTTTCAGCATTGACTAAGATAATATCTTTTGTTGCAGTAGGGATCTCAAAACCATCTTCAGTAGCAATATATACCAGGGTTCCGCTTACGATCCTGCTCACAATACCGCCCCCTGTTTCGTTGAGGAATTTTACCTTGTCGCCTGTTTTGAATTTCATCGTTTTATTTTTTGCAAAGGTAAGTCTTATTCTGTTCAACAGTCATTGTAATGCCGGCTTACAAATAGAAATAACATATTGTGATAAAATATATGTATATTATGCTTACCTTTGTATTAACGTATATTTGCAGCTATGAAATATATCACTGCCTCAATTATTCTTTTAATTGTAGTGTTGAGCAATGCTTTCGCACAAACACATCCACCCGATACACTCATTCTTCTGCAGGCTTTCGATATTGTCGGATCATCGGAATGCGAGCGTACCTATACCGTTCGCACCATCAGGCAGAAACAGCTTGAGGCTTTACCTGTCAGGGATATTGGTGGAATGATGAGGAATATCCCCAATGTAAGCGGTGTGCGGAAGGGTGGGGCAGTTTCCGACCCTGTAGTGCGTGGATTTAAATACAGCCAGCTCAATGTGCAGCTCAATGGCGGGCAAAAGATCGAAGGGGGCTGTCCAAACCGCATGGATCCGTCAGTAGCACATATCGATATTGATGATCTGCGCAGCCTGGAATTGATCAAAGGACCGTATGCGCTGCAATATGGGCCGGGCTTTGGTGGTGTAATAAATATGCAAACACACAGACCCCTTCCAAGGCCGGAATTCGGAATAAATGTAAGCGGGTTAATGGGGTATGAGAGCAATTGGAATGGATTTAAAAATCGCCTGGCGATCGATGGCGGAAATGATGTTATCTTCTTCTCCCTTTCCGGAAATATCAAAAAATACGGAAACTATGAGGATGGGGCAGGCAGAGAAGTAAAATCGGGTTTTGAAAAATACAATTATACGGCTCAACTGGGCATCAGCCCCTTTAAGGATAACTATCTTATACTGGCTTACGACGAGTCGCATGGGCGTGATGTTATGTTTCCGGCCCTGCCCATGGATGAGCGCACCGACGATACAAAACTGCTGTCGCTCGACTACAAAGCGCTTGCAATGTCGGAAGTATTCAGAGAGTTTAATGCGAAACTATTCCTGTCGGATGTAAATCATCTCATGGATAATAAGGAAAGACCTTTCTCCGATACGGTCGTCGCAGTTTCAGAGATCGGGGCGCGCACATACGGCTTCAGGGTAGATGTGAAATTTAACCTGAATGGTAATGAACTTATGTTGGGAACGGACTATGAGCACATCCTGAAAGATGGCGACCGCACGAAAACCAGGATATTGGAACCAAATATGCCGGTCATGGTCGAAAAGCTATGGAACGATGCCGACATTCAGAATAATGGCCTGTTTGTCCTTTTTAACCGTAAGTGGGATGACTTTTTGCTTGATGCTGCCCTGCGGCTCGATTTTAACCGGGGCAGGTCGGGTGAACTTAAACTCATGAAAATGGGCAACGAAGTATATTATAATAATGATGTGGATTCCGATCATACAAATTTTAGTTTCAGTTTTGGCGGCCGTTATCATTTCAGCGATCATTTTTCGGTAAGACTCGCGGCAGGAAGAGGCGTACGCAGCCCCGACATGAATGAACGCTTTATCATCCTTCTTCCCATAGGCTATGATAATTATGATTACCTCGGCAACCCACTTCTGAAACCTGAGGCCAATCATCAGGCCGATATTTCGGCAAAGTTCGATATGGGTAGAGGTGGAATACTTGAAGGTGGTTTTTTCTTTTCTTATGTTACTGATTTTATTACCGGTGGCCTGGTGCCCGAATCGGTAGCCAAACCGCAAACCAAAGGTGTGTTCGGTGTCAAACGCTTTATGAATGTCGACCATGTATTTCTCCGTGGATTTGAACTAACCTATAATTCACCGGTTGAGAAAAAATGGGGCCTGGATGCCAGCCTGGCTTGTACCCGGGGCATTAAGCCCGAAGCGGTGGTGTATATGATCGAAAATGGCCAGGTTACCGGCAGCAAAACCGTGAAGAATGATCCCCTGCCCGAGATCCCCCCCATGGAAGGATCTATTGATGTTCATTATAAGCTTTTTCAGGGTAAAGTTGTGCCTGCTGTTAACCTGCGGATGGTGGCCCGGCAAAACTTTTATAGCCAGGCATATATGGAAAATGAAACACCTGGCTTTGCATTGCTGAATTTCAGGCTGTCATATTATTATAAGCCAAAGCTGCGATTTTCCGGAGGTGTCTCAAACATCCTCGATAAAGCTTATTATGAACATCTCAACAGAAGGATCATCGGCAGTGGCGGCGATTTGTATGAACCGGGCAGGGTGTTTTATGTAAATATTTATTTTAACATTTAAGGCCATGAAAAAACTGATATATATTCTTCCAATCATATTCCTGCTGTTTTCGTGCGAAAAGGAACAGGAAAAAATGGTTTCTTATGTGATCACGAAATCTGTATCAGGCTTTGATGTGAATTACAGCATGGCTGATGGTTCACTGCAAATGGAAACGGTTCAGACTGCCAGTGGTGAAGATCGTTGGACCCGCACTTTTATGGCGAAAGAGGGGGATATCGTCTTTGTTTCGGCCATATACAATGACATCGCTTCTGAAATAGTGGTGCAGGTGCTGATCGATGGTAAAGTTTATAAGCAGGGTTCAAGTAAGCATGATACGGTGAATTATGTGACCGTTTCGGGTACGGTGCCCTTTCAATAGAATGAGAAAAGAAAGATAAGTCAACCTGCCGGCTATCGCCGGATTAAAATCACAGAACTGACTTTTATTATAATATGAATGATATTTTAAAGCAACCTCTGTGGATATAATCTTGTCTGATTACCGGAATGAAGAAACTAATGCCCATATTTTTACTGATTTTCATCTTTGCCGGATGCAGTAAGGATGATGAACCCTGCGACTGCGATGATGCCAAAAGCGGGAAAATCGTATTCAACTTCCATCATTATTGCGACGGACAGGCCCTGGATTTCGATGTAAGAAAGTATGTGAATGAGGCCGGGAATGAATACCTTGTGAATGAGATTCAGTATTTTATATCCGACCTCACCTTGCATCGCGCGGATGGTAGTTATCTGATTAATGCATGGAAAGATATTCATTATGTCGACAGCGATATCCCTTCCACGCATGAGTGGAAAGTTTATGACGACATCCCTGCCGGGAACTATGAAAAGATCACTTTCACCTTCGGTATCTCAGAAGAAAAAAACCAATCTCTTATGTATACCGATCCACCGGAGTCGCTCATGTTCTGGCCCCAATATCTTGGGGGTGGTTATCACTACCTGAAGCTGAACGGAAAATGGCTCGACACAAATAACCTTGAGCGCCCTTATAATTTTCATCTCGGAATTGGCCAGGTTTATGATCAGCAAACGGGTGCCATTACGGGCTTTATCCAGAATTATTTTCAGGTCGACGTGCCGGCTTCAGCTTTTGAGATGCTGAATGAAGGTGAGGTAACCATCAACCTGGTGATGCATGTCGATCGCTGGTTCAGCAATCCTCATACTTACGACCATAACGAATGGGGAGGCGATATCATGCAGAAACAGGAGGCCATGAAACTGGGATGCGAAAACGGGCATGATGTGTTTGGGATTTTACCGGGCGGAATTTAAGTCCTGGCCTGATGGATTAAGAATATATCAGGGTGCCCGGATATTCTGTGTGAATTGAATTATTGTTAAATGTTAAGGGTTTTGAAATACAGATGGATATATTACACACTGATTGTTTTCTTCATGTTTGTGTCATGCAAGCAGGAAGATGATCCCGTGCCTGTATTTCCGGGTGCCACTCCTTATGTTATAGAGGTGCCTTTTGGGTTTCCTCAAAAATTGAATATTCCAGCCGATAACCCCACAACGGTGGAAGGGGTTGAGCTGGGGCGATCCCTTTTTTACGACGGGCGACTTTCAGGCCGCACCCATCCCGATTCGCTCATGAGTTGTGCCACGTGCCATCTTCAGCACCGCTCATTCGAATGTGGTATCGATCACCCTGAATACCAGGGCGGGTTTCCGCATGGCATTAGCGGCATACCCACCCCGCATGTGATGCTGCCACTGATCAACCTTGTATGGAACCATAACGGTTACCTGTGGGACGGACGGATGTCAAACGATAATCCCGATCTGCAAAAAAGAAATATTGAATCACTGGTGTGGATGGGTGTGGTGGCTCCCCACGAAATGAATGGCGATACCAACCGTACCAAAGCCCTGATCGGATTGGTTGAGGCTTATCGTAAAATGTTCAGGGCTGCTTTTGGTACCGAAGAAGTGACAATGAAAAGGATCAGCATGGCGATAGCACAATTTATCCGTACAATGATCTCATCCGATTCGAAGTTCGATCGTTACATGCGCGGCGAAGAGCAACTTACGGCATCGGAGCTAAATGGCTTTGTGCTGTTTACAACTGAAGAAGGCGCTGATTGCTTCCACTGTCACGGTGGTTTTGGCAATCCGCTCTTTACCACCAATCTGTTTTACAACAATGGAAAAGATACGGTATTTCCCGGGCTCGACGATCGCTATGCGATTACCGGCGACATGATGGACCTTGGAGCATACAAGGCAACTACGCTCAGGAATATTGAACTCACAGGCCCCTACATGCACGACGGGCGTTTTGAAACACTCGAAGAAGTTGTCGACTTCTATGCCCATGGCCTCCTGTGGTCGCCCTATATCAACCCCCTTATGCACCACATTGCCACTGGTGGCAATCAGCTTACACCCACTGAGAAACAAGACCTGATCGCTTTTCTGAAAACCCTGCGCGACGAAACTTTTCTAAGCAATCCGGCATTCGGGCCTCCTGATGAATTACCTTGATCATTCCCCAATCTGTTTATTCATTCTTCGCTAATTTGTCCCAAAAACGGATGTCTTCTTCCATGGCCACAACCAGGATCAGCAAAATTACTGCCTGGTTCCGGGTTCGAAATCGGGTATCATAAACTTCCTCCCCTTGCCTTTTTCAGATCCTTCAAAAAAGGCTTGTTGAGGAAACTATCCTCGCCGATCCTGCCCAGTTGCTCATACATGGGCACATTCACGGTAAATGCGAGGAGGTCTTTGGGCAGGTATTTGCGCATGGCCATATCGGTGGCCCCGATGATGGCTTTTGGGCCGGATTCATCATTAAAGTGTGTTAGCATTTGCTGACATCCCGACCCGAAAGGCGCCTGTACGGGTTCCGCACCACCGGGCTTCTGATAATATTGTGCTGCGATCATTAATACACTTAACTGATCAGGGGTAACAAAAAAAGTTACCGTTTTCAGATATTGATAATGCTCCGCTCTTAAAGGACCGATAAAAAGAAAACCATGTACAGGCTTGTTGGGGCTGAGCTGATCAAGCCATTCGTTCATAAGTTCATGATTGGCTTTGAGACCTTCGTCATCGGCCAGAAATTCGATATATTCCTGACGGCTGCGTGTGGTCTCGCCAAACATCCAGGTACCACAGCCCCCACAGCCGTACTTTGCATGACTGAGTTTTAGCGTTCTGCCTTTCAGCCATTTTTTATAAAAGGAGAAAAAACAGGAATGCTTACCCTGTGGGGGCATTTCGGTTTCGCCAAAATCGGTATGCTCTGGCGCATCATATAACCCTAAGGGCGGGATATCTAAATTGATCTTTTTTAATAAATACTCAACAGACATCATGGTCTTTTGCTATAAATGAGGAGACTCATCATCAATCCGAAAGCCGGATGTTAATACACAGGTTCAATGTCCATATTATAAAACATAAATGCCCACTGGTCGGCTGCTGCTTCGATCATTTTTGATATGGGCGTGCCTGCTCCATGGCCGGCTTTGGTTTCGATGCGGATCAATGTAGGTTCGGGACCGGTATTTTTTTCCTGTAGTGTAGCTGCAAATTTAAATGAATGTGCCGGTACTACACGGTCATCATGATCGGCTGTAAAGATCATCGTGGCCGGATAATCCACTCCGCTTTCAATGTTATGAAGTGGTGAATATTCCATGAGGTAGCGGAACATGCTGCTGTCGTCTTCGCTTGTTCCGTAGTCGGTTGCCCAGGCCCAGCCAATGGTAAATTTATGATAACGCAGCATGTCGAGCACACCAACATGCGGGAACGCTACTTTGAAAAGATCAGGGCGCTGGGTCATGCATGCACCAACGAGCAAGCCTCCGTTAGAGCCACCCAAAATGGCAAGCTTTTCGCTTGAAGTATATTTTTTATCGATCAGGTATTCCGCTGCCGCGATAAAGTCGTCGAATACATTTTGTTTTTGTAGCAAAGTGCCGGCATCATGCCATTCTTCGCCATATTCTCCGCCACCGCGTATGTTGGCCACGGCATAAATGCCCCCATTTTCGAGCAAGACAAGGTTACTTGCCCTGAAACCCGGTGTAATGCTGATATTAAAACCACCATAACCATAGAGGAGTGTCGGGTTGTTGCCATCAAATTCGAGGCCCTTTTTATGGACGATGAACATAGGAACCTTAGTGCCATCCTTGCTTGTGTAGAATATTTGGTCGGTAACATACTGATCCGCATCAAAATCAATGCCTGCATCAAAGAAAACTTCACTGGTATAGTCTTCAAGGTTGAGCTTGAAAATCGTTGATGGATAAGTAAAGGAGGTGTATGTATAAAATGCAACGGGATCGTCGGCATGACCCGACAAACTGCCAAAGGTGCCTATGCCGGGAAGGTCCAGACCGGATATCAGTTTACCGGCAAGCGAGTAAATGTTTACTTTGGATGTGGCATCTTCCATATATACCGTGAGAAGCTTTCCTCCTAAAAGGGCAACCGACTCAAGCACGGCTTCTTTTTCAGGGATAATGGTCGTCCGGCCTTTGGCAGGATCTTCAGTGTCTGTCAGGTAAACCATACCTTTAGGTGCACCTTCATTGGTTTTTATCAGGATCTTGCTATCGACATTGCCAATAACATTATAGTCGTATTCGAAACCATCGGCAAGCTTTACGAATTCACTTTTTTTCTTGCTCAGATCTTTAAAATAGAGGGCATTGCCGCTGGTTGATTCAACCTCGTGCATGAAAAGGAAACGCTCATCTTCGCTGGTCCCGGCATAGTAATTCCTGCGGGGATATTCGGGGTTTTCGTACACAAGCACATCATTTTCCTGTTGATCTCCCAGTTTATGGTAATAAACCTTGTGATTTTCATTTACATTGCTGTATTCATCGCCTTCGGCAGGTGGGTCGTAGCTGCTGTAAAAGAAACCATCTCCTTTCCAGGAAATACCCGAAAACTTCACCCATTCAATATGGTCGCCGAGGATCTCGCGATTTTCCAGGTCCATGACAAAGATCTCCTGCCAGTCGCTGCCTGCCCGTGCTATCAGGTAACCAAGATATTTTCCGTTTTTGGAAATATTCCAGCTACTCAGGGCCACAGTACCGTCGTCGGAAAAAGTGTTGGGATCGAGCAATACCTCCGGGGTGCCGTCTTCACCTTGCTGAACATAGAGGACATCCTGATTCTGCAGACCGTCGTTTTTCCGGAAATAATATTTATCGCCTTTCTTTTCAGGTGTCCGGTAGCGCGGATAATTCCAAATCTCCGTCAGGCGGTCGATGATCTCCTGCCTGAAAGGAATTGACGACAGGTATTCCTGTGTAACTTTATTCTGGGCTTCCACCCAGGCAGCAGTTTCGTCGGAGTTGTCATCTTCGAGCCAGCGGTAAGGGTCTGCAACCGGGGTGCCAAAATACTCATCGGTCTGGTCAACCTTTTTGGTGTCAGGGTAATCAATTTTTTGTGGCTGAGGGCCGCATGCGCTTATCATCATAATGATCGCTGTTGTTAAAATAAATGATAAAAATGTTTTCATGTGACGTGTTTTTTGACTGGTTGGAGGTTCATATCCTGTTTTAAGCCAAAGGCTTTTTAAAAGGCTCCGGCTTGTTGTTGGAGTCTCGGAATATTTACCTTAATTTGCAGTAAATTTAGATAAAAATTAAATGCAAAAACCATGATCGGGATTAAAACGGTAATTCTAAAAAAATTTGATTATGTACTAAAGGATATGAACTCAGAAGAGTTTGAGCTGAAAGGACGTATATACAGCCGTACAGAGTATGATGAAAAGGGGAGGACCGTGGCCGAGATCAGGTATGATGAAAATGGTGGCATCGAAGAACATTACGTTTATGAATATAATGAAAAGGGGGTAAGGACCGCCGAAAAATCCTTTGATGAATTCGGGGAACTGATCGATCATATGGAATATAAGGTCGACCCCGAAGGAAAGATAATTCTTGCCTGGAAGCACTATGCCGATGGTTCAAAGGATACCTTCAGCTACCGCTATGATGAGGATGGCAATTTGGTGGTGAAGGAAGTCAGGACCGATGAAGATGAGCTTGAGCAGCGCGAACAATATGCTTACTCAAATGGTAAACAAGTATTGCATGAAGCATGGGACGAGGAGGATGAGCTTACATACCGCAAGGAAACCGTTTATGACGGGCAGGGAAATGTTAAGCAGGAAATACGCTGGAACGCCGAAAATGATTCAACAACAAAGAAGATCAATGAATATGATGACAAGGG
>JAVVEM010000019.1:0-38535 GCA_032250805.1 Bacteroidales bacterium | reverse complement strand
AAGGGCAATGCTGTTGTGCAGGTCGAGAAAGATGCCAGTGGGGCAATCAACTCCCGCATTGAGCGAACATACGATGAAAATGGACGCGTTATTGAAACAGAAGCACTTATCGACCGTCACGGCATGGGCATGAATCAGCACTATATCCTAAGGTACGAATACGAACTGTATTAATACCGGATCACTATGGTTTAACAAGCGTTTTCGTTTTCCACCTGCCTGTAAGATAATACATGAATGATAAAAATGCCCCTGTGAGCCATGCCCCCGGAATACCCCACCAAATGCCGGTTACACCAAGATCGAGGCTGAGGAAATAACACAGGGGAATACGCACTACCCACAATGCAATAAAGGTGATCAACATGGGGATAATGGTGTCGCCGGCACCACGCATTACGCCGCCAACGGTAAACATAGCTGTAAAGATCACATAAAACGGACTCACAATATGCAGGTATTCGATACCCAGCCGGATCACTTCTTCATCGCTGGTAAAAAGACGCATCAGGGGCCCGGCCAGCAGCAGGGCGATGGCTGTGATCGTAAAAGCAAAAATGGAGGTCATTACCACAGTTGATATTAATCCGGTACGAACACGGTGAGGCTTATTGGCACCCAGGTTTTGCCCCACAAAGGTCGACAGGGCTGCGGCGAAGTTCATGGCCGGCATCGCTGCAAAGGAATCGATCCTGAAAACCACCGAGTAGGCGGCTACCACGCTGGTGCCGAATGGGTTCACCAGCCAGTACATCACCATCATGCTAAGCGCAACAAACGATTGCTGCATCCCGATAGGGATCCCTATCCTGATGTTGGCCCTGAAAAGATTGCGGTCAAAAACCATCTTTCGCCACGAAAGGTTAATGATCGCATGGTAACGGTTCAGGTACAGGATGGCTGTCAGAAAAGCTCCCCCCTGTGCCACGATCGTGGCCACTGCAGCACCTTCTATACCCCATCCAAAGCCAACAACAAACAAAAAGTCAAAACCGATATTCATTAGCGTGGCAATGATCATGAAATACAAGGGTGTTTTCGAATCGCCCAAACCGCGTAGAATAGCGCTGGTAGCATTGAACCCGAAGAACAGAACGAGCCCCGAAAGGTAAATGTCGAGATAGCGGTCGGCCTGTGGCAATACGTCGGCAGGAAGTCCGAGCAAGCGGAATATATCGGTGCTGAAATATATGCCCAACCCACTCACAAACAGTGATGCGAAGAAGACAAAAATGTAGAGCGTATCAATGGCTCTCTTTACTTTTTCATAATCTTTGGCGCCGAAATATTGCGATATGATCACCGTTGAGCCAATGGCAATACCGATGATAAAGGATATAAGTGTAAAAATGATCGGAAACGAAGAGCCTACCGCAGCAAGGGCTTCCTTGCCGATGTAATTCCCTACAATGATGCTGTCAACCACATTATACAGCTGCTGGAACATGTTTCCAAGCAACATGGGAGTGGCAAACCGGAAGATCAGCCTGCTTTCTTTTCCAACACTGAGGTCCTTCATTTATCGGATTTAAAATCGACCGGAGGGTCGTTTTGGTGGCCAAAGCTAATAAAAATTAAAGCCTGCCGAATTTATTTACACAATCAAAAAACAAAAGAAAGCCTATTTTTGTTCCATGTAAAATAATGATCATGCCCTGTCAAATAAAATCAATACGCGTATTTACTCTGATATTATTGCTTTTTTCGTCATTGTCAGTAATGGCACAAAACAATTATCCTGTAGATTATTTTCGCTCACCGGTCGACTTCAGAATATTGCTGTCGGGAACTTTTGGTGAGTTAAGGGGCGGGCATTTTCATTCGGGCATCGATATCAAGACAGGAGGCACGACAGGGAAAAAGATTTATGCGGTGGCCGATGGCTATGTTTCACGCATTAAAGTATCGGCCAACGGTTTCGGAAAAACCCTGTACTTAACCCATCCCAATGCTTATGTTTCGGTATATGCACATCTTGACCACTTCAATCAGGCGATTGACGACTATGTGAAGCAACAGCATTATAAATACGAATCTTTCGAGCTGAATATCTTTCCTGAAAAAGGTCAGTTTCCTGTTACGAAAGGCGAAGTGATCGCATATTCAGGAAATACCGGTGGCTCAAACGGTCCTCACCTGCATTTCGAAATGCGGCTGGAGAGTACACAAACACCCGTAAACCCGCTGCACTTTGGTTTTTATGTGGAAGATTATATCCGGCCAGGGATAAACTGGTTGAAGATTATCCCGTCCGGTCCGGGTTCAATGGTCGACGGTGAAGCAGGGGCCAAAATATTCCGGGTGAACGGATGGGGCGAATCACACCGCATCGACAATCATGATACCCTGCACATCAGTGGCCCCTTCTCTTTGGCCATTAATACCTGGGATAAACTCAATGACGCCTCAAACAAAAACGGGGTATACGAGATAAGTTTGTTTGCCGACGGAGAACTGGTTTATCATCATGATCTTGAAAAATTTGATTTTTTTGAAACACGGTATATTAACAGCCTGATCGATTATGGCGAATATGTCGTGAATAGCAGACGATATCAGCGCACTGAGGTCGACCCGAATAATAAACTGAGTATTTACCGCCATGTGAAAAATAATGGCATACTGTATTTCGACGACAGCAATGTGCATGAACTTGAATATGTGGTAAAGGATTTCATGGGGAATGTTTCACGTCTTCCCATTACGATTAAAACTTCTCCATTTACCGATCCTCCGGGTGCACCGCCAGCCAGCGGAACTACCTTTTTCAGTATTACTAAAAATAACAGCTTCACTGCCGGTAATATCGAAATTGAACTCCCGGGCAGCTCCCTCTACCGCGACATGTGGTTTGAGTATGATACAGCGGCAATACCTGATGATGCCTGTTCGCGTGTTTACCGGCTGCATAACGAACGCACCCCTTTGCACCGCTATTTTACTGTAAAGATCATTCCCGAACGCCTGCCCCATGATAAGGAAAAGCTATTGCTGGCGCGAATAAACCGGGATGGCAAATATGTGTTTGAGGGAGGAAAATGGGAAAACGGGGCAATTACTGCAAGCATTCGCTCTTTTGGCGATTATATCATTCTTATCGACTCTGTTCCTCCTGAAATCCATTCCGTGAATATTGCATCAGGAATAATCAATCCCGGCAGGGAAATAGTGAAATTAAAGATCAGTGACGAACTTTCGGGGATCGGCTCATACCGCGCAACCTTAAACGGAGAATGGCTGTTGATGGAATACGATGCCAAGAACGACCTCTTGTTTTATCGCATCGACGAACGTTTGAAAAAAGGCGAGAATAACTTTCGTTTGATTGTTACCGATAACAGGGGAAATGAAGCTGTTTTTAGCAAGATTCTTGTGAGAAAATAATTTCCCGGCCAGCATTAGCGTAACACGGTGACAAGCCCCCTGGTTTTTACCCTTTGTGACTGTCCGTCGGCCGGGCTGGTGTTGTAAACAGCCATCCATACATATGTGCCGGAAGCCACTACCTGCCCCCTGAACTTTCCATCCCAGCCATCGTCGATCTGATTGCTTTCAAAGATCATTGTCCCCCAGCGATCGAAAATAAACATGCTGAAATTGCTGATATTCTCAGCTTTAAGCTTAAATACATCATTCAATCCATCGGCATTGGGTGTGAATGCATTGGGGGCCTCAAAAGCCGGATCGCAATTGAACGTGCCGATCATAATGGTATCAGTCATCTCACCACAGGGATTGCTTACCCTGAGCCAGTACACGCCACTGTCGGAAATAACCCTCACGATACCACGGCTATTGTCGTTCCAGAGGAAAGAATGAAAACTGCTGTCAATTCCCGGATCAAGCCGGATGCTTTGTCCGAGGCAAAAAATCGTATCAGGCCCTAAATCGAAAACCGGATCACTAAGCCCTTCAATGACCAAAGTGTCGGTATAATGACATCCGTAATCATCAGTAACGGTGAGCCAGTATGTACCTTCTGTATCAGCGATGTAATCAGGATCTTCGCTGCCGTCATGCCATTGGTAAGAGGCATAACTGCCCTCAGAAGGAATTTCGATGATACGGCCGGGACATATCACCGTATCGCCTGGCAGAAAAAATCCCGGTTCGGGCGGAAAGCTTATCGTTACTTCCTCATAAAAGTTTGAACATCCGATAAATCCGCCGATGCCATAGGTGCCGGGTTCTGTAATGGTACGAGTGAGTTCTGTACTGCCATCTTCCCAGACCAGCTCAACATTGTTGCACAAATTTTCAACGTCGAAGGTGATGCTGCTGCCGGGGCAGATCGTTGTGTCGGGGCCCAGGTCAATAACTGCTTCACGAGGGACCACGCTTACATCATCAATGTAATAGCTGGCAATATTTGCGCTCCAGCTTGTGAAATCGTGCAGGGTGAGGTTGCTGTTGTATTTGAAGTTACCAATCGTGATGAACCGTTCGCCACCCTGAGCAGTATAGGAACCTTCTATCTTTACCCAGTCTTCTTTATTGACGTTAGCGATACCATCCGGGCTGCTTATGTGCGGAGCACCGCCAATATCAATCACCTCGTCGGAATTGCTGCCCCCCTGAACGGGAATTTCAGCCGAAAACCAGGCCCCTATACCGTCGACAGCATAATGGCTGCCATCAGCACAACTCAGATAAAAGCTCACGTCATAAACCATGCCTGCCTGCATATCACAATCAAGGATTCCGCAGACATATTCCCTGTACTCCCTGTTGGCCGAAAGAATTGAGTAGGAAATAATATTCACATAAGCACTGCCGGAACGGGCCTCCTGATAACCCCAGATATTGTTGGGTACACCAACATTTCCATTGTTACAGGAATGCACAAAATCGGGCGTTCCCTCGCCGGGTGAGATCCAGTGCCTGCATTTATTGATCTGCCCGCTGGCGTTGGGGCAGCTTTGCATGCTCTCAAACTGGCAATTCCTTACCAGATTCTGGCCTGATGCCAGAAATGCAATGGGAAATGCCATAAGGAAAACGAGGCTTCGGATATATTGCTTTGAGGACATATTTGTTTCGGTACCCGGCAAATTTATATACAGGTTTTATTAAAGTCAATATACGATCAGCTAACGGTGCCGTTAATAAAGTATAAGGCGAGGCTATAGATTAAGGAGGCTTGCTTCATAAAGGAAATAATCAGACAGGGTTTTTCGGGTATAGTTGGTTAACCGCTTTGTAAGGTTGATGGTTGAATTCGGACAATTGATAAAATGCCGGATCTCCTGAAGGCAGTGATCTTTAAACTTCCGGGCAGGGAACACTTTATTCACGAGTCCGAGTTCAGCGGCTTCCTGTGCGCTGAATTCTTTCCTGAATTGCATTTCCAGTGCACGGGAGTGATGGATGTATTGCGAGAGGAAAAAGGGTAATGCACCCGATGGGTGCAAACCGTATTTATTGTGCGCCATCACAAATCTTGTGTTTTCGGTGGCAAACCTTATATCCATGCTCAGCACAGTTCCGATAAAAGGTGTAACAATATCGCCATTGATGCCGGCAAAGCAAAGCTTTCTGTATTCTGATAATGTTTTGATAACTTTATTTAAAATATTGATTTCCCTGAATCTGATATCCTTTTCCTGAAAACGGGGAGGCAATTTCTTGTCGCAATTTTCCTGTGGTCCCAGAATTCTGGTGATGAACTCATCATATTTCTGTTCGCCGTAACGACCTTCTTCATTAACGATGAACAATGCCTTTACATCTGATGAAGCCTCGGTCTCACGGATAAGGTCAATAAATGTATTGCTTTCATTGATGTCGGTTACCAGATCGAAAAGTACTGATTTAATCTTGATGACGGCTACATTTTCCACGAGCGTGCTATCGAAGCTTTTTCCTGAGATATCATCCATGTTTCTTGAGTTTTAGTATATGTTTTACAAGTATTCTGTTTTAACAAAATAAGCGATTCATTCATTCCGTGTATTCGTCTTTCAGCAAACCAAATCTGAGAAGATCTTTATATTCGCCCTTAACGAACTTGGCTTTGCGGAGCCGTCCTTCTTCTATAAATCCACTGCGCTTTAAAAGCTTGAGTGAGGCTTTGTTCCCATCGATCACCTCTGCTTCGAGGCGGTATAGGTTCAGACGTTTAAACCCAAACTCAATGATGCTTTCAATTGCCTGGCGGCCATATCCTCTTCCCTGCATGCTCCTGCTGATGAAAAGGCTGATTTCGGCTTTGTGATTGATCCAGCGGATACGCTTAAGGCAAACCTGTCCAATCACTTCTCCTTCTTTTTCAATCCTGAAGCAAATGCTGGCCGGCATTGGTGCCGGGTAAGAACGTGCTTCGGAAAGGGTTTCAAGTATTTCCGGATCATCCAGGATCAATGCAACTGCAGGATCTGGTTCTTCATGGCGGACTAAAATGAGATCATTTGCTTTTAGCTTCATAACATGAGCAGATAATTTTGATAAAGTTAAGAATTTATTCGTGCGACTCAAATTCATCAGGTTTTAATGCTTCCTGCGATAAGGCAATTTATTTATCTTTGCGCCATGGAAGAGACGATACTGATCCTTGATTTCGGATCCCAATATACCCAGCTGATCGCACGCCGGGTCAGAGAATTAAATGTATATTGCGAAATCCATCCCTTTAACAGGATCCCGGAAATAACAGAGGATATCAAGGGTGTTATCCTTTCGGGCAGCCCATTTTCGGTAAGGGGTGAAAATGTGCCCCGCCCTGATCTGGGTAAAATACGTGCTCAGGTCCCCACCCTGGGCGTATGCTATGGTGCTCAGCTTATGGCGCAGGAAAATGGCGGGCTTGTTGCCCCATCGGATGTCAGGGAGTATGGCCGGGCTAACCTGGCATATATCGATACCACCAGCAGGCTGATGAAAGGAATGAGCGATGGCAGCCAGGTATGGATGTCGCATGGCGATACAATTCTTGAAATTCCGGACGAATTTGAAGTGATTTCCAGTACACACGATGTTAAGGTGGCCGGCTATAAGATCAGGGGCGAGGAAACCTATGGCATTCAATTCCACCCCGAAGTTTATCATTCGACAGAAGGATCACTGCTGCTAAAAAACTATGTAATTGATATTTGTGGTTGCTCACAGCTCTGGACCCCCGACTCATTCATTGAAACTACGATTGATTCCCTGCGCACTACCCTTGGCGATGAAAAAGTTGTGCTGGGGTTGTCGGGTGGAGTCGACAGCTCGGTGGCAGCCCTCCTGCTGCACCGTGCAATAGGAAAAAACCTGCATTGTATTTTTGTTGATAACGGCCTGCTGAGGAAATATGAATATGAATCTGTGCTTGAATCATATATGGGCTTAGGCCTTAATGTTGTTGGGATTGATGCAAAAGAACGCTTTTATAAGGCGCTTGCAGGAATATCGGAACCCGAAAGCAAGCGCAAGGCCATCGGACGTACCTTTATCGAAGTATTTGATGAAGAAGCCCATAAGATCCGCAATGTGAAATGGCTGGCACAGGGAACAATCTATCCCGATGTGATCGAATCAATATCAGTAAACGGCCCATCGGCAACCATTAAATCACATCATAATGTTGGTGGATTGCCTGATGTGATGAAACTTAAAATAATTGAACCCTTAAACTCGTTATTCAAAGACGAAGTGAGAAAGATTGGAAAAGCCCTGGAAATGCCGCAGGAGATACTCGGAAGACATCCGTTCCCCGGTCCCGGACTTGGCATCAGGATCATTGGTGATGTGACACCCGAAAAAATCAGAATACTCCAGGATGTCGACCACCTGTTTGTTTCGGGCCTGAAAGAGAACGGACTTTATGATGAAGTATGGCAGGCATTAACGGTGTTGCTTCCGGTGCAATCGGTCGGGGTGATGGGCGATGAACGTACCTATGAAAATGTGGTCGTTCTGCGTGCGGTGGGCTCAACCGACGGGATGACCGCCGACTGGTCGCATCTTCCCTACAGCTTTCTTTCAAAAGTGTCGAATGAGATTATCAACAGGGTGAAAGGGGTTAACAGAGTGGTATATGATATCAGTTCCAAACCTCCTTCAACCATCGAATGGGAATAAATTATTGTTCCGGACAGCGAATTGCCGGTCCGGCTGCCAACATTAACCTGAGCAAAATGAGAAAAATCCAGCTCATCATAGTATTTGCCTTCACTACTGCTCAAATGCCTGTTACTCTTCTGGCACAGGAAATTTCAAAGAGCGAACGTGTGGAATTTATCGACGGCAAAAGCTATTATATGCATATCATAGAACAGGGACAGACTTTATATTCTCTTTCGAAAGCTTATGATGTGCCTGTTGATGAACTGATATTCGAAAATCCCGACGCCGCGAATACCCTTTCAATCGGACAGATACTGCAAATTCCGGTTAATAGCCGTGAACAGAAAATCACAGAAGACCTCAGAAAAGATGAGTTCAGGTATATTTTTCATATCGTTAAGAAAGGACAAACCCTGTATGGGATTTCGCAGATATACGGTGTTGAGGTGAATGACCTGAAGCGTGCAAATCCTGACTGGGATGAGGGCCTTAAAGCCGGGCAGTATGTTAAAATACCCATGAAAGATCCACAAACGGATGCAGAGAAAGATATAGCACGCAGTGCTTCTGATGCTGATACACATATTGTTAAAGCCGGCGAAACCCTTTATAGCATTTCCCGGAAATATATGGTGGGTATCCCTGCCCTGAAAGCTGCAAATAAGGAATTGGGAAACAGTTTGAGTGTTGGACAGCGAATTTTGATCCCACACGAAAAAGTTGATGATGAGCCTGAAGTTGATGAACCCCGATTTTTTGAACATAAAGTAGCCGTGAAGGAAACTTTGTATGGAATTGCCAAAAAATACCGGACAAGTATCGACAGCATTAAAGCCATGAATCCTGGATTGACGGTCGACATTTTTCCGGGTGAAATCATCAGGATACCGGCCAGTGTTAATCCTAATAATTATATCACACACCGTGTTGTTGAAAAAACACGGCTGCGAAAGATCGCATCAAAATATGCGCTGAATGTATCAACTGTAAAAGACGCAAACCCCGACCTTAGCAACAGGGTGTTTCCCGGAGAAATACTAAAGGTGCCGGTAGGTCCTCCCCCCAAAGATGCTCTTGCCGATACAAAACAAATCGTTAATGAAGCAGACGAAAAAACACCGGAACCCGAAATAAGCGACAGTGTTTTATGCTATCTTAACAAGTCATACGGCGACAGGGAATTTAAAATTGCATTAATGATTCCCCTATACACCGAAGATGCACGAAAACTGAAGTCGGATAAAGGAGGAAATATACCCGACCCGGGGACATTCAAACCATTTAATTTTGTTCAGTTCTATGAAGGATTCATGATGGGCCTCGACCAGGCACATACCGGCAATCTTAACATGAAGGTATATGTGTATGATGTTGATGAAAAAGTGTCGAAAACCATTCAGGTATTGCAAAGACCCGAACTTAAAAGCGTAGACCTGATCATTGGGCCGTTTTTTAGCAGAAATTTCAAACTGGTATCCAACTTTGCGGAGATGTTCGACATTACGATCGTGAATCCGCTGACCCGGCGCACCGAGGTACTGAGTAACCCCAATGTGATCAAAATTAAACCTTCAAGAGATGCTCAGACTGCCATGCTGGCTAAGTTTGTTGAGCGATATCACCCCGAATCCAGGGTAATCCTGGTCAGGAACAATACATTTCAATATTCTACGGAAATTGAAGCGATCAAAGCACGACTTGAGAATGTTATGCCCTATGGTGTTAACATTGCCAACAAACGGTTATATGAGATAATATCGGAATATACCAAGGCCGATAACAGCCTTGCTTCTGAAACCCTCTTCAGCAGCATGACGATTGAAGAAAGGTTGATAAGCAAAAAGCGTCTGGAAAATGCACTTACCGACAGCACATTTTTTACAAACAGAATAGCTGAGGTGGTGTATGTTGCCGACAGCGTTGACGGGATCATAAGAAATGCATCTATTGCCAGGAATAATCTGGTTGTCGTGCTTTCAAACAATGAGATTTTTGTCCCTGAAATCCTTACCCGGTTAAATGATCTTAAAGATACCTTTGATATTACCGTGGTAGGTATGCCGGAATGGGAACTGCTTGAAAACCTCGAAACCGATTACCTGATCGATCTTGATGTGCATTTCTTTACTGATTCATATTATAATTTTGATGATGAACGGGTAAACAGATTTATTGAAGGCTTTATGGATCGATACAAAACTTATCCCGACCGTTTTGCATTTGAAGCCTACGACCTTGCACACTATTTTGCCGGGGCATTTTCAAGTTTTGGCCCCGATTGCAAGAGCTGCCTGCAGTATTACCGCGCCGGATTGTTAAAATCGAATATCATGATTGCACCGGCATATCCTGCTGGTTATGAAAATCTTTACTGGAATTTTTGTCGCTACAGGAATTACAGGATATATAAATTTCCGGATTCTGACTTTTATTCTGAAAATTAATTTAGCTGTACTATGTATATGAGAGCATCAAAAATATTTGGCTTTATCCCCCTGATCATCACATTGATCTTTCTTACATCATGCACGAAAGTGGAAAAAACCCATTGGGAAAATGGCAACCTGAAATCGGAATTGCCTTACAAGAATGGAAAGCTTAATGGCATGGCGAGGTGGTATTATGAAGATGGCACCTTACAGCTTGAGGTGCCATATGAAGATGATGCGATTCAGGGCTTAAGTATACGCTATCATGATAATGGCCGGAAAGAAGCGGAAGAATTTTACGTAGATAACCTCCGGCAAGGCAAAGCTGTCGACTATTCATATCCGGGCAAACGTGTGGAACAGAAATATTATGTAAACGATACCCTGCATGGCGAATACCGAAAATGGCATGGCAACGACCAGTTACAGATAAGCGGAGAATTTGTGCACGGACTGTACGAAGGTACATGGTTATATTATAACGAATACGGCGAACTGATAGGAGAAGGTAAATATGAAGCAGGGGAGGGGATCCAGCGCTTCTGGAATCCTGATGGTTCATTACGCTCCAGAACATCCTACAAGAATAATCTCAAACATGGAAAGGAATATCATTACACACAGGATGGATCGCTCGACTATGTCGTTGAATATGAATACGGGGAACTAATAAATGAGGCTGACTGAGCATGGTATGAAGGAAATAATAAAGCCCCGGGACCGGTACAGGCGAATATTTCCTGGCCTTGATCCCTCAACGTTTTGCAGGTTAATTTATTTACCTATAATGCATTATACTACTTAAACGAATTGAACTTAATTGGATTAAAAATAAACTTCCAGTGTTTATTGTGTGATTTAATTGAATAAATGTACATTTGCACTGTGAATTAATTAACAATAGGAATTACTAAATAATTCCAGATATAAATATTTAAAATTGTCAGGCTATGGATTTAGAAAGAATCATGAATGATCTCGCAAAAAAACATCCTGGGGAATCAGAATACCTCCAGGCCGTGCGTGAAGTTTTGGAATCAATTGAAGAAACTGTAAATGAAAACCCCCATTTTGAGTCGGCAGGAATAATCGACAGATTGATTGAACCTGACCGGGTATTTACCTTTAAGGTTTCGTGGATGGGTGACGATGGTAATGTTCATGTGAACCTTGGGTACAGGGTTCAATTTAACAATGCCATTGGACCGTACAAAGGCGGACTGCGTTTTCACCCAAGTGTAAACCTCAGTATTCTCAAATTTTTGGGTTTTGAACAAATTTTTAAGAATAGCCTGACAACTTTGCCAATGGGTGGAGGTAAAGGTGGATCGGATTTTGACCCAAAAGGGAAATCTGATGCTGAGATCATGCGTTTCTGCCAGGCGTTTATGCTTGAGCTCTGGAGGAACATTGGCCCGCAAACCGATGTCCCTGCCGGCGATATTGGTGTTGGTGGCCGCGAGATTGGTTTTCTATTTGGAATGTATAAGAAGCTTGCCCGTGAACATACCGGTGTACTCACCGGAAAAGGAGTGAACTGGGGAGGAAGTCTCATACGTCCCGAAGCCACTGGCTTTGGTTCGGTATATTTTGCCAACGAAATGCTGAAAACCAAAAATGAATCTATTGAAGGGAAAACAGTCTGCCTTTCAGGCTTTGGCAACGTGGCCTGGGGTGCAGCACGAAAGATCAATGAACTGGGTGGAAAGGTTGTTACCATTTCAGGTCCCGACGGATACGTGTATGATCCGGAAGGTATTTCCGATGATAAGATTGAGTATATGCTGGAATTACGCGCCTCTAACCAGGATATCGTAAAACCCTATACCTACGAATTTCCGCAGGCCCAGTTCCATGAAGGTAAACGCCCGTGGGAAGTGAAATGTGATGTTGCAATGCCTTGTGCTACACAAAACGAATTGAATAAAGAAGATGCCGAAAATCTGATAAAAAATGGCTGTATCTGTGTTGCAGAGGGTGCAAATATGCCTTCTACCCCGGAAGCTGTTGAAGTATTTCTCGAAAATAAGATCCTTTATGGTCCCGGAAAAGCCGTAAATGCCGGAGGTGTTGCTACCTCAGGCCTCGAGATGTCGCAAAACTCCATGAAACTGAATTGGCCTGCAACCGAAGTTGACGAACGCCTGCACCACATCATGTGCAGCATTCACGAAGCATGCGCCGAACATGGTACCGAAGCAGATGGATACATCAACTACGTGAAAGGCGCCAACATTGCTGGCTTTTTGAAAGTGGCCAATTCAATGATCGACCAGGGACTTATTTAGATTTCTGATCCAATACAGGGACGAATCTCAGGTGAGTACCGGCTTAAGTTTTTCGGCCCACAACGAATACCCGGCTTCGGAAAGATGAACGCCGTCGGAAGTGTAGTTGCTGTTTAATTCATTGTTCAAAAGAAACGAAGGGTAGAGGTTGAGATATTGAACGCGGCAATCTTCGCAATAGGCTCTGAGTGCTTCATTGATCTCACTGATCATGTTGTTCAGGGAGCCGGGTAATCCCGACATGGATAAATTTACCGGTAGCAGGCTTTGGGCGATAATCTCAGAGCGGGTCGATTGCGTGCGCATGTCTTCAAGGAGTAACTGATGATTTTCAATGATGTCATTCTTAAGGTATCCGTTCAAAATGTCGTTAATGCCGATCATCATGAAGATCATGGCTGCGGGAATCGACATGATCTCGTCAATGCGCTCCAGCAAACCATATGAAGTGTCTCCTGCAATGCCTTCATTTACAATGTGTATGCCCGGAAAATACTTGTCCAGATCGAACCACTCCGTGAGGCTGTCGCCGATGAAAAGAATACTGTTTGAGTTGTGCATATTGCTCACATCCATACACCTGCCACAGTCTCTCCGCAAGCCTGGCAAAGGTTTTTGTTCAAATTATTCTTTATGATCCGGTAGCCTTTTCGCTCAATGACTACTTCCCCACAATGGGGGCAGATCGTGTTTTCTGCTCCACTGGCAGGAACATTTCCAATGTAAACATAATGCATTCCTTCGGCTTTTGCAATAGCAAGGGCATTTTTTAATGTTTCGAGGGGGGTGGATGGCAGATTGGTGAGTTTATACAAGGGGTGAAATCGGCTGAAATGAAGGGGCGTGGATTGAAATCCATTTTCTGTGAGCCAGCCACACATTTCTTTGATCATGTCAAGGTTATCGGTCCAGGTGGGAACAACAAGGTTTGTGATCTCCAGCCAAACGCCCATATCACGCAATATCCTTAATGTTCTGAGCACGGGCTCAAGGGTGCCGGCATTTAGCATTTCGTAGATCTCGTCGCTGAAGCTCTTCAGGTCAATGTTGGCTCCGTCGAGAAATGCTGCGATCTCCCTGAGGGGTGTTTCATTGATGTAGCCGGCACTGATGAAGATATTTTTTATGCCTTCCTTTCTGGCGATCTTAGCTGTATCAAGGGTGTATTCATAAAATGCTACAGGATCGCTGTAGGTGTATGCAATTGAATCGCAGGCGGAACGCTTGCATTCGCTGATGAGCTTATCGGGCATCAGGTCGTAATTACGGGTGTCGTGAGGACTTGCCTGCGAGATATTCCAGTTCTGGCAGTTCAGGCATGCAAGATTGCATCCGGCAGTGGCTATGGAATAGGCACTGCTGCCCGGAAGGAAATGATAAAGCGGTTTTTTTTCGATGGGGTCGATATGGATGGCACAGGGATTCCCATAGGCGATGGTATACAGTCTGTTATCTTTGGCAATCCTTGTGCGGCAGTCGCCGGTTTCTCCTTCTTTGATTTCACATGCCTGCGGGCAAAGCTTGCATTTGATCCCTTTTGGCGTTTCAATATAATGGATCGCCTCCCGGCTCCACTTCCACAGCTCATCTGACGACCGTCCGGGCATGGGGCCGCTTATCTTTCCGATCGCATCAAAATAGCTTAACCCCAATGCTGCCCCACAAACACCGAGTGCCGAACATTTAATGAATTTCCGCTTTGTGATCTTTTGTTCCAAGCTGTATTAATTTTAATATTATTTAGCTGAACAATTTAAAACCCGGTTTTCTGCTGCATGCAGCGGAACCGGCATCAGGGGCTCCCGCAAAATATTAAGCTTCTGCGGAGGCAAGGACCTGGCGTTCATGCCCATGATTCAAAGATACAATAAATCAAAAACATTTCCTTGATATTTACAGATTGTTGTCAATCAATTCATTACTTATACACGACTGCCTGTGAAGCTCAGGCGTGCTACTGTCAGGAAATTAAGAAATGCCAGGATCAAACCTGTATAGATCATACCCGCCAGGGGGAAAAGGAATACAGCGATAAAGAAAATACCAAACGCCGATCCTGCGAGGTCGGCCCCGTATGTTGATGAAGCCACAAGCTGGCTTTGACCTTTTCTGAGTAATGTGGCTAAACGGTATTGAAGGCCGGTAAGTGTTCCTGTGGCAAAGGTCAGCAATCCGATCAGGGTTCCGGGTACCCATAACAGTTCAGGCCTGGAAGTTAGTACAAGCAGCAAAGGCATGAGGCCGATAAGAATACCCATGCTCAGTTGTATCCTGATAAATATTGCTTTCGTTATCGGAATAAATCTGTAAAAATAACCTGAACCCGCTGCCAGTCCCGCCATGAAACACATGATGATAATGCCGGCCATTTGGTAAATAAATCCGTAAACAACCTGGAAGGCGATCAGCAACAGGAACTCGGCTGCCGATGCTGTAAAACCAGTTGTGAAAAGTCCCAGATTAAGGGGCTTTAAAAGAAATACAAGCACTGCCATGATCAGCAAGGGGATCAGGGTTACGACCCAGGGAAGAAGCTGAAACATGCCTAGCCAGCGAAGCACAATAATGTAGGGTGCGATGGGATAAAAATCTGTGTTTACCCTTATTTCGGGCAGTAAGCTTTCTTTATACTGTCGGGCTCTCAGATCGATCTGTGCATCATTGATGTAATAAAGATTCACATACCCGGTGGGGATGTTCTTTTGTTCGATAAGCTGAGTGATATCACCCTGAATTTTCCCATCGGAGGCAATAAAGTAGGTATGGTTGCCTGGAATGATCCTGATATTTAAAAATTCCTGTTTCAGGGTTTTGTATATGGATGAATAAAGCCTGCGGAGAGGTTCATCAAGGTAATTACTTCCGCCGGGAAGCCTTACACTTGCCATACCATTTTCGTGCAACCGTGATTTTAAACTGCCAAAAAACTGCTTTGTGTAAAAACGGTTGTTGCCAATTGTTGCGGGTACTTCCGAATTCAGTATGATCAGGTCATATTTCCGGCTGGTATGGTCAAGAAACCTTCGTGTATCGGTATGGTGTACCTCAACACCTTCAGGCCAGCTGAGGTCAAGATATTTTTTGGCTGCTTTCAGCGACCATATGTCAGGGTCTACATAATCGAGACTTACAGCAGGGTATTTTAAAACTTCTTCGGCAGTTCCGTCAATTCCACCACCCAGCAAAAGCACATTTCGGGGATCAGGATGCAGGCACATGGCGTAATGTACCTGTTCTTCCCGTTCAACAATATTTTTACCCGAAGCCACAGGATTCCCATTGTGATAAAAATTTGTTTGTCCGCCCTGCTCCGTAACCACAAGCTTACCAAAGGGCGTATCGCTGTTCAGAAGCACTTCCTGGTTTTTATAACGTAAGCTGGCAGTGGTCATGTCTAAATCCATGGTGAATAAAAGTGCAAATGCAAGCCCTGCCACGATCAAGGTAGCACTTGCAATAAGCTTAAGTTTTTCCGAAATAGCATAATATGCAGCAGCCAATACATTAAGGATCAGGATAATGCTTAATATTGTCATGGAGTCGAGAGTATATACCAGCACAAAATTGAACACGATACCACCGGCCAGGTTTCCCACTGCCTCAAGCATATAAATCCTTGATATTCCACTTTGGTTATTTTTTGAAAAGTAAGAAGCGAGCATCGTGTACATCATTCCCGAAACGACGCAAAATGTTGTCAGGCCTGCTATGCTGATCAGCAATACTCCCTGCAGGCTGACCATCACCCCCGGTGCATATATATATCCTTTCAGCCAGGTGGCAAACAATGCTCCCGCAAGTGGGAAAATTGCATTCAGAACCAGGAGAATAATCAGTGAAAACTTCATGTGTCGCAAATCAAAAGCAAACCTGCCAACAATTGCTCCCAGTGCTGTAAAAAGCATCCACATGGCCAGAATGATACCGATAATGAGTTCGTTGCCCATAAACAGGTTCATAAACTCCCGTATCATCACAATCTGTACGATAAAGCAGGAAAATCCCATCAATAAGGCCAGCAATTGTAAGGTATGTCGTATTGATTTGTGCATTACCTGATAATTGTTTTTGCGATTAGCAGTCGGGTTTTAGGCCTGGATCCTTAAGCACCGGATAACCCGGAACGCAACACTTTTATTAACCAAATTTAGTCAAAACCGGGCAATCGGCTTTGTCTTCCTTCAAACATTTTGTATCTTTGAAATATTGTTGGTCAATATTTTACTGACAAATGGAAAAAAGAAAATTAATTAGCATGATCATTATTTTATCCCTATTTACAGGAAACTGCAAATCGCAGGATCCGGTTAATCCGCCTGTCAACAGAAAAGCATATGCCGCCGGGAAGTTTTATACAGGGAATGCCACCGGGCTCAGGAACGACCTCGCTGAACTCTTCGATAAAGCTGTCGATAAGCATTACGATAATGTCCGCGCCATCATAGTCCCTCACGCCGGCTATCCTTTCTCGGGCATAGTCGCTGCTTCGGGTTATAATCAGATCAATGCTGACGAAGATTACGAGCACATATTCGTGATCGCCTCAAGCCATACTGCTTATTTCAAAGGTGCGTCAATTTATTACAAAGGGAATTATGAAACACCCCTGGGCGAAGTTGAAGTCGACAGGAAGCTGGCACAGGAACTGATCGATAACCACAGTATTTTTCATTATGAGGAAAAGGCTCACCTGACCGAACACAGCCTCGAAGTGCAGTTGCCCTTCCTGCAGTATCATTTGAACAAGCCCTTCACGATCATTCCTGTTGTTCTGGGGACACATGATGAAACTGCATGTGCCGATATTGCAGTGGCACTGAAACCGTATTTCAATCATAAAAACCTGTTTGTGATCAGCACTGATTTTTCGCATTACCCCGAATATAACGATGCACTTGAGGTGGACAAAAAAACTGCCAATGCAGTTGTGCGTAACAGCAAAGAGAAATTTTTGCAGGTATTGAAAGAAAATGAAGCCTCAGGAATTCCGAACCTGGCTACAGCCATGTGTGGATGGACTTCGGTGCTTAGTCTGCTGAATATTACTGAAGGCCAGGAAGATGTGGAATTTCATCAGATTCAGTACATGAACAGTGGCGATTCTGAATATTCGCCCGACAAAAGCCGTGTGGTAGGCTATTATGCGATTGCTGTTACCGGAGCCGCACCCCAATCTCAAAAGGATCAGGATGCCGGGCAGTTTCATCTCACCGCCAAAGACAAAGCCGACCTCCTTGGCATTGCCAGGCTCACCATGGAAGAATATGTGAAGACCGGGAAAATTCCGGAGCTCAAAACCGGCGGCTTTTCCGAAACCCTTAAAACGCCTTGTGGAGCTTTTGTTACACTGATGAAGAATGACGAATTGAGGGGTTGTATTGGCCGGTTTGATGCTGAAGACCCTTTGTTTTCGGTTGTTCAGCAAATGACGGTTGCTGCAGCTACGCGCGATTACCGCTTTTCGAAGGTTAAAAAAGAAGAGTTTGGCGATATTGACCTTGAGATATCTGTATTGACTCCTATGCGAAAGATCGAATCTGTCGAAGAAATTGAATTGGGCATACATGGTATCTATATAAAAAAGGGATCAAACTCCGGGACTTTCCTGCCACAGGTAGCTACAGAAACGGGCTGGACCCTGGAGGAATTCCTGGGTCATTGCGCCCGCGACAAAGCCCGGATCGGCTGGGAAGGCTGGAAAGATGCCGATGTTTATATTTATGAAGCCTACGTATTTCATGAATAATGATGCCTTCAGCATCAGTATAATATGCGGCTTTTATCTGAGCTCCGGCAACCCTGTTGCAATCACTGGAAAATTACATCCTTCTGCTCCTGAATATGCAATAATTTATTTCATATCCAACCTTTTCCGTATTTTCGTTGTCTGATATATAACACTTAATTGTTAACCTGATCCTAATCCCATTTCTAATGAAACACACAGCACTTCTTATAGCTACGCTCTTAATTGGCTTTCCTGTTTTGTCGACAGGTCAGATTGAAAGACCTGACAAAGAAAAGATGCATCATGAGGTACCTGATGCAGGTTCGGAATATATGGAACTAAAAAATGCATCCACTTCACCTGCATATAAAGTTCAACGCGACGGTTTTTTTACAATCCAGGCAAACGTTGATGAACATGGAAACAATATTATTGGTGATGCGGCAAATGAACCATCCATTGCTGTTGATCCCACCGATCCGAACCGTATCATGATAGGATGGCGGCAATTTGATAACGTCAACAGCTCTTTCCGCCAGGCAGGCTATGCTTATTCGCTTGATGCTGGCCAGAGCTGGACCTCTCCCGCCCCGATCAATACCGGCGTTTTTCGCTCCGACCCGGTGCTGGGATGCGATCCACAGGGAAATTTTTACTACAACAGCCTGTCGACCAATTCAAACGACGAATTTTTCTGCACTGTATACAAAACCAACGGTGGCAGTATGGAATGGGATAATGGAACGCTGGCATATGGTGGCGATAAACAGTGGATGGTTATCGATAATACGGATGGCTCCGGATCAGGTTTTAACTATTCTTTCTGGACACAGTATTACAGCTATTGCTACCCCGGTTTTTTTACACGTTCGTCTGACCTGGGTGCAAGCTACGAGCCCTGTGTTACAGTGCAGGGAAAACCATACTGGGGCACGCTTGCCATAGGCCCGGAAGGCGAACTGTATATTGCCGGCGCGGGCGATAGCGATGATATTATGATTGCCAAATCTGTAAATACCAATATTCCGGGTTCTTTTATTATGTGGTCGGAATATACGGCCATTGATCTGGGCGGATATGTTACGGGCTGGACACCTGTGAACCCGGCGGGCTTATTGGGACAGGTATATGTTGATGTAGATGTTTCAGGCGGCTCAGGGCATGGCAATGTCTATGTGCTTGCTTCTATTGTGCGACCGGGCCTTGATGCAGCCGATGTGATGATCGCCAGAAGCAGGGATGGCGGTGTTTCGTTCGACCCTCCCGTGCGTGTAAATGATGATCCCGATAATACCGAATATCAATGGTTCGGAACGATGTCCGTAGCCCCGAATGGCCGCATCGACGTCGTATGGCTGGATACACGCCTCGACCCAAATCATGGCGTTAAATCGGCTTTGTTCTACTCATATTCGGCTGATGAAGCACAGACATGGTCAGTGAATAAACAACTTTCGGAGGTTTTTGATCCCCATGTGGGGTGGCCTCAGCAAAATAAAATGGGCGATTATTTTCATATGGTATCAGATATCGACGGTGCCCACCTGGCCTGGGCCAACACGCTTAATGGCGAACAGGATGTGTATTATGCCTATATCCAGCCCGGAACCGTTGGTATGAACGAACAGGAAATGGACGAATATATTTCAGTGTCGAATTATCCCAATCCTTTTACCGGCCATACCAGCATACGGTATACCCTCCGGCAAACCGCACCGGTTCAAATGCAAATATTTGACGTGTTTGGAAAAAAAGTTGCTGAACCTCTGAATGCAATCAGGAAAGCAGGAAACCATACCTTCACTTTCGATGCTTCTGAACTGCCTGTTGGTATTTACATCGGCAGGTTGTCTTCAGGCGGTCAGACACACAGTGTAAGGATGATTAAAGCCGGAAAATAGTTATGCGTTTTGGCATATCTATTTAGCCGACTCCTTTTCAAAGTTTTCTATTAATCGTAAGAATTGTTCGCCTTCCGGTACCCGGGGCTGAGGCCCCGGGTACCGGATTTAAAGCCAACTATCTTCTGCAATAGTTAATGCAGGGTTCTTTTGACGGATCAATTCACTTCAACAGGTACAGGGTCGCCAAATCCAAGGCCGCTAAGTGCATTCATTTGCGTTTCGGCGTCGCCGGCAATGACATAATACATTTTCGAAGGATCGATGTATTTTTTTGCCAGTGCTTTATGTTGCTCAATATCCATGTTCAGCACAATTTCTTCTTCGGCTTTTACATAATCAAATGGCTTGTCGTACATGCTGATGTTCTGTAGCATGCCCAGCAGTGAGCCAAGGGTTTCAAATTCGCGCGCATTGGATTTTACAAGTGCATTTTTGGTAAATTCCAGGTCTTCTTCAGGGATACCCTCGCTGTATGCGGCCATCAGGTCCTTGAAAATGTTTACCGATTCTTCGGTAGCCGATGAACGAACACTTGATGAAGCAACAAAATAACCGGGCATAAAACTTCCTGTAAAATAAGTCCTGGCACCATAGGTATATCCTTTTTCCTCGCGTAGCACCATATTTACATGGCTGTTGAACGATCCTCCCAGTTTATGGTTCATCACGGTAGCCGGATAAAAATCGTTGTGTGTGCGCGGCATGGATGGTGCACCGATATAGATCACAGATTGTTTTGCCCCCGGCACATCGGCAAAATAGATCTTTGATTCAAGAACAGGCTCCGGATCAGGATATTCGGGGAATACCACTTCTTTAGGCGCCCATTTTTCTGTAAGTCCGGCGAGCGATGTAACCACCTTTTCCTGTCCAATATCCCCCGCCACATGGAAATTGGCTAAGGCCGGCGAAAAATTCGCTTCATAATAAGCTTTAAGATCATCGATCGTGATGCCTTCAACGGTTTCTTCGGTTCCGCTTGTGCCATGAGCAAAGATGTGATCTTTGCCATAAACCAGTTCAGTAAAAGTATTTTGTGCAATGGAGCCGGGGTCGGCTTTTGCCCTTTTCAGTCTGTTCATCACTGCAGTCTTTGCCAGGTCGAATTCCTCTTCATCCCAGCGCGGCTCAAGAAGGATCTCTTCAACCAGGGCAAGTGTTTTATCGTAATTCCTGGCCAGAGTGGTTACTCTTACTGTGATGGCATTGCCCGAAGCATACATGTTGATACGGGCGCCCAGCCTGTCGATGGCCTCTTCCAGTTCAAGCGGGCTTTTGTTTGCCGTGCCTTCCATCATGAGCGTGGTTAACAGTGATGCCGTGCCCGATTTTTCGGGTTTGTCGAGATAATGGCCTCCTCTTAATACGATAGAATATTGTACAAGAGGCAACTCATTGTGCTCAATGCCATAAACTTCCATGCCATTCGACAGTTCATCTTTCCAGACTTCGGGAAGTGTGAGCAAGGGGTCGGGTCCGTCGGGAGGCTGCACAGAACGATCCAATTCGGTGGTTGTCATCACGATCTCTACATCCTCAATCTCATCAACATTAACTTCAGTTGCATTCATTACGTCTTCTTCAACAATTCCTGCTGAAACCGATCCTTCGGCGATCATGTCAAGCTGACCCTTGGGCACGAAGCTGGTGGCAAAATAGGGTTTATCCTTAACATATTGATTATAAACCCGCCAGATATCCTCTTTGGTTACGGCCTTGATCTTTTCGATATAGGTTTTATAAAAGCCCGGATCACCGGCATATTCATTATAGTTGGCCAGCTGGAACGCTTTATAAAGCACACTGCTGATCCCATTATAGTAATTTGTTTCGAGGCTGGCCTTGATCCTGTCAACATCATCTTCCGTAAAACCTTCTTCCTCAAACATACTGAATGCTTCGAAAATAGCTTCTTCGACATCTTTCAGGCCAACGCCTTCATTTGCCGTTACCCCGATGTTGAACGTTCCGGTTATTTCCTGACTTCCATTATATGCATACTGGCTCGACGAAAGTTTTTTCTCTTTTTCGAGTACTTTATATAAAGGGGCTTTTTTACCGCTCGAGAATAATTCACCCAGGGCGGAAAGGGCGTAAGCGTCATCGTGAAATTGTTCAACCGTAGGCCAAATCATACGGAACTGGGCAGCACGGGCAAAATTATCTTCATGATAAAGCTTCCTGGTTTCTTCGAGTTTTACCGGAATGGGCGCGGGATCTTTAACCTCGCCACCCATGGGGATCTCACCAAAATATTTTTCTATGAGTTCCCTGGCCTGACCCGGCTCAAAATCTCCTGCCAGAACCAGAGTTGCATTGTTTGGTACATAAAAACGGGAATGGAATTCTTTAACATCTTCAACTGTGGCATTGGTAAGGTCTTCCATATCGCCGATAACTGTCCAGCTGTAGGGATGCCCTTCGGGATAAAAGTTTTTTGCAATCACAGTTCCCGTATGTCCGTAAGGACGGTTATCAACCATCTGCCGTTTTTCGTTTTGTACTACATTTTGCTGAATGGCAAATGATTTTGGGGTAACGGTGTTGATCATATAGCCCATGCGGTCGGATTCAAGCCACAGGATCATTTCAAGGGCATTTTTTGGTACGACCTCAAAATACGTTGTGGCATCATTTCCTGTTCCGCCGTTAAGCGTTCCGCCGGCATTTTGTATCAGTTTAAAGAATTGATCTTCACCCACATTTTCTGAGCGCTGAAACATCATGTGCTCAAAAAGGTGCGCAAATCCTGTTTTTCCGGGTGTTTCACGGTTGGAACCCACATGATACTGCACTGCAAGGGCTACAATGGGGTCCGACTTATCAACATGCAGAATAACATCCAAACCGTTGGACAGGGTGTATTTTTCATAATCAAGCTGAAATTCTGCTTTCTGTTGGGGAGCACAACCAGTCATTAGTAAGATGACAAGGCTAAGCAAGGAATAAATGATTTTTTTCATGGTTTAAAGGTTGTTTGTTTTTGGTTGGGTAATTATGCTGTTGTGCAAGATATAAAATTTTTATCTCAAAGTTTAATTCTGTTAATAATTGGTTGTATTTAGTTTACAAATGGCTGTTTATTCTGTTTATACGAATCTGAGCAGGGCCGCAGTAAAGCCCTTCGGATTTTCTGCATGTATTGAATGAGCGGCATTTTCAATAATAATAAATTCATTTCGACCTCCCATGGCTGTAAGCACTCTCGATTCATTCGGAGTGATCAGGATATCTTCCTGCCCTGAAATGATCAGGGTGTGATGCGTGATTTGATGAATACGGCCGCTCGCATCAAAGCCTGTGATTGCTGCCACCTGGTCTTTAAATCCCTGCAGCGTTTGCGGATATGGATATGCACAAGCAAAAATTAAAACTGCATCCATAAACTTTTTATTGCTCAGCGATTTCTGTGTAAAGAGGTTCCCGAACATGATCCTGAACCAGTCGGCCATGTCACAACCATCTTCCCATTTCTTACTGAGCTCATCAAGGATGTACTTTGTCTTTTGTGAAAGCCGGGGGCTGCTGCTGGCAAGTACAAGGCGCCTGACACGTTCGGGATATTTCAGCACCAGCTCCTGGGCGATCATTCCACCCATGGAGTGACCGGCAATATCAGCCTTGTCGAATCCCAGGAAATCGAGCAATTCTATGGCATCATCAGCAATGGTCTCAAGCCCGAAACAACCCTCATAAACTGTGCGTCCGCATCCACGGTTGTCAAAGAGTATTATTGTATGTTCCTTTTTTAGTTCTTCCAGAATGAATTGCCAGCTTTTTGAATCGCTCGACATACCGGCGATCATCAATAGGGGAGTCCCCGCACCATGGACTTCGTAATAGATATCGGCAGTTGTTGTCTTGTAAAATGGCATAGAGGATTAACTTATCGTGAAAACGAATTTCATTGATCCTTATTGTTATATTCCTGCTTGCTGACAGGTAATTTATTGGTGATTGATAAAGTGCCGACTGTCAGTTTGATAAAATAAAAATTTTAAATATGTCTGGTGAATTTTGGTTGAGTACAAACTAATAATTGTCCTTTGTGATTATTTTATTGCAAATTTCCCTGAAGTTGCAAAATTTGCAGTTCTTTTCGTCCGTGGTCTGGCTGAACGGGATATCTCTGTCAAAAATTTCCATTAATAAAGCAGAGAGCTCTTGTTCAAATTCGCTGAGGGTGGCGGCGTTCAGGTTCTTATTATCGGGTGGTCTCAGTTTTACAGGTCCCTCGCCTGGCATACGCAATGAAATAATTCCCGCTTGCATATCAGCACTTGCGCCAATGTTTTTATTATAAAGCCATGCATATATCAGTAGCTGAAAGGCTTTGCCATATTCAGGATCCGAACGCAAATTCTCGCAGGATACAGGACTCAATTGTCGTTGGTTTACATAGCCTGTTTTATAATCCAGGATGCGTAACTGCCTCCCCTTCACGTCGATACGGTCGATGGTTCCCTTAATTTTTACATCCAGAGGGATATTTTTTACCCTTATCCCTATGGAGCTGCTTAAGGTTTCTTCAAGCATTTTAATATAAAGATCTTCCCCGTCGTTTAGCCAGCTGATCTCTTTGCTTATGAACCGCAGTAACATGTTGACGGCTACATTTAGAATAAGGTGGTTTTTTCCGGTACTCAGGTCTCCGTCATGCATGGCAAGGCTGAATTGCCTGTGTACCTCGGCAGATACCTGTTTCCCGATTTCTTTGAAAATATTAACCGAAAGCGGTTTGTTAAGGTATGGTTTGAGCAATTTGTTCAGGCTTTCGTGGATCACTATTCCAAGGATACGGCTGTCGATGGTTTCATCAGGTTCATCAATTTCTTTGATCCTGATCAGTCGCGAAAGGTAAAACTGCAGTGGACAGCTGATATACAGGGCCAGAGAACTTGGATGCAGTCCTTTCCGGGCCTCCTCAACGAGTAATTCCATTACACCGGCATTTTTCTCAATGGTGATCTTTGTATCTCTTCGTTCAGTGAGCGGGGGAGGTGATAAGAGTGTTTCTTTTATACTGATGTCAGGATTAAACATTTTAGCTTCGTAAAGCAACTGGTTTATAAAGCGGCTTTTTTCTTCACCGCCCAGCTGACCAGCTTCCGTGTTGTAAAGAAGGTAAACTTTCCTGGCCCGTTGAATCAGTCGATAGAAGTGGTAGGCAAATACGGCATTATTGTCTTTATAGGTTGGAAGGTTGAAATGATTTTTAATATCATAAGGGATAAATGAATTGGCTGAGCGTGAAGCAGGAAGGATCCCTTCGTTCATCGACAAAATGATCAGGGTATCGAAGTCGAGCGTACGCGTCTCAAGCATTCCCATTACCTGCAGTCCCTGCAATGGCTCACCGTAAAACGGTATCCGCTGCATGGCTGCCAGTTGCCGGAAGATCAGATGCAGTGTTTTAACCGTGCTGATGGCCCCGTATTTTCGTATTAATCCCTGTAGTTTTTTTATGAGGGTGTTAAACCGAAAGATGTATTCAAGCTCGATGGCTTGATCATGTTCTTTTTTATTCCGTTTTTCAATAAAAACAGCCCTCAGTGCGTGCAACAAGTAAATAAAGGTTTCAAGCAGGCTTGCAAGGTTTACTTTTGCCGGAAAAAACCCTTTATCCCCGATGATCCACTCAGGCCCTCCTTCAAGAAATACCGGTAATTCTGATGCCCGTAAAAAGATCTTGTTGCTATTTCTGAGCCTGGCAGTAAGTTGCATCCCCTTTTCTTCATCCTCAAAAAGGTGTATCCAGGGGTGATTAAAAATTCTGATCAGGTCGCGCACAAAATAGGTCCGCTCATCCGGATCTTTGATTTCCTGATAACGGTCGGCATTTTGATGCATGCCGAGGATATTGTCGAGCAGCGTAAACAATGGCGTAGAATTAAGCGGCAAGCCCATGGTAACATTAAATGGCCCCGCTTCCTCTGGGATGCTGTTGAGTAGTGGCAGCAGAAGTTCTTCGTCGGGGAGTACCAGTGCTGTATTATCAAGCGCTTCGCCACGGCCGGTGATCTTTTTTATGATCTCTCCGGCATATTTTACCTGGCCGGCATTTTTGGCAACACCGATAATCTCAATGTCTTTGGGTTTCGAAAAATTATCCTCAACCCATAATGGTTCACCTTTGCTCAGCGTGTTGAAATATTTTTGCAAAAATTGTCCGGCTTCCTGTGCCTTGTTTTTTGCGTAATAGCGATCAGCATCCCAGTATATCTTTGCCTGCCGGGTATTCAAAAGGTGTTTAATGATCTTTTCTTCGGCAGCAGTGAGGGCATTGAACCCGGCAAAGATCACTTCTTTCCAGGCCAGTTGTTCCGCAATTGAGTCAATTTGATCTGCCATCGACCTGAAAGCCATTCCCTGGTAGGCCCGGCCTTCGGCTTTGAGTGTTTCATTCAGCTCATGGTAATAATCAGCCAGCGACCTGAAAAATTTCAGGAACCGCTGTTCCATATCACTCAAAGGCGATCCGTCGGGATTCCACATCGCGATGGCTTTGGCATCGCTGAGGGAAGAAAATACCTCTGCCGGATCGACAAGGTACATGTCGATGTCGTTGAAATCCGACAACATCCATGCAGCATAGGGCAGGAATTCATCAATGGGCCGCACATTCTCTTTTTCAAGCAGTTTGTGGATATCGTATAAGCCGAATTGTAAAGCAACACCATCAGCGATCTGCATGCCTGTTGAATGTGTGACAAAATCTTCGATCGAAAAAAAAGTAGGCAAAAAGCTGGTATTACGAATGATCCTGCCGAGGTATTTTTTAATGAAAAGGGCAGCCCGTCTGTTCGGAAGCACGATGCATATGTCGCCCAGCCGGTCAATGTTGTCGGTATAGATCGTTTTGCTTAATGTTTCAAGAAATGCCGGCATGCAGGTTATTCGTCTTTGGCGAATAAAGGTAGAAAGAAAACAGATACTCTGGCAGATAAAAGATCAACAATCGGATTCGGCATTCTATTTATAACCCGCCAAGCAGTTTGTTGGCCAGCTTTAGTCCTTCGGCTTTGCCTGCATCTATCCATAGCCCGCTGCTTGGATATGCTCTGATTTGCTGCGAAGCGCACAATGCCAGATAGGCATCAATAATGCTGAATGCGCCCTGCCCATCGTAAAGTCTGAAAATGTCGGGACTAATTACATGGATGCCGCTAAAGGCCTGCGGGAGAAGGTTTTCTGACTCATTGCCGGCAATGATCCTTTCTCCGCTATTGCGGTTTTCCCATCCCTGCATGAGCATTTCTTCGTTAAAAAGCAGGTAGCGTGAAGTCGCTCTGCTTCTTACCACCAGGGTTGCAAGGGCGTTGTGGGCCATATGGGCCTGATATAATTTGCGAAGATCGATATCAGAGAGTACGTCCACATTATGGACAATAAACGGGGCATCGTCAAGAAGGTTGCGGGCATTGAATATTGCTCCACCGGTATCAAGCAATGCATTGCTTTCGTCAGAAACAGTGATATCTATCCCAAAATGATCCTTGTCGCTAAGAAACCTTACGATCTGATCAGACAAATGGTGGACGTTGATCACAATTTCAGTGATCCCCTGAACTTTCATTTTTATGATGAGCCGCTCAAGCAGGCTCATTCCACCTGCTTTAACAAGTGCTTTCGGAATATCGTTGGTCAGGGGCTGAAGCCGCGTGCCCCGTCCGGCGGCAAGGATCATCGCTTTCATGCATTAGTGATTTTTTTGGGTTTGCAAAGCTTCTCTTCCTTCATTGATGCTGCACTGCAGGTTTTGCAAAAATATTTTGGTGCATCGTAGGAGGTGATCTTTTTGCCCTCTTTGATTTTTTTGCAGATCTTTTTCGACATCCTTAAGGATTGCTGGTTTCAGTAATTTGTTGCTCGCGATGATAGAGTTTAACACCAATAACATATTTCGATGATAAATGTTCGAAAAGCCTGTCGGCACAAAAAACTGAGCGATGCTGGCCTCCTGTGCACCCAAAACTGATGCTAAGACTCGTGAATTTCCGTTCAATATAGTTTTCAACCGCATTGTCGCAGATATCGAACACGCTGTAAAGGAACTTGTCTACCTCCCTGAACTTTTTCAGGTAGTTGATCACTTCTTTATCCCTGCCGTTGTGCTCTTTGAACATTTCGAGCCTTCCAGGGTTTGGCAATGACCTGCAATCGAACACAAAACCCCCGCCATGACCGTTTTGATCATCCGGGATGCCATTTTTATAAGAAAAGCTGTTTATGCTTACCGTCAGATCAGACTTTTTGTGGTGAATGTGCAGATATTTGCTGCATTGTGTAAGTTTTCGCAGTGCCGATTTCAATTCGGTGAGCTCCGGTTCAAGCGGATGGATATTGATCAGCCTGGCAAGTGCGGCAATGGCAGGTTCCAGGCTGTCGGCAAAATGAGGCCGTTTTTCAAATAAGCCCCGAAAACCATATGCCCCCATCACCTGCATCATGCGGAGATATGCAAACGGATAATAATATTTTATAAACAGGTCATGATCGATCTGTTCTAATTTTGCCAGCTCTTCAAGATACTCTTCTATGAGCTTTTCGCGAATATCATCGGGCAGCCGGGCTTTTACCTGGTAAAGGAATGAAACAAGATCATACTGCAATGGACCTTTGCGGCCGCCCTGGTAATCTATAAAATAAGGCCTGTTGTTATGCAAAATGATGTTGCGCGACTGGAAATCACGATACATGAAATAGTCCTGTCCGGCCTGCATCAGAAAATCGGCGAAATGCCGGAAATCATTTTCAAGCAACTGCTCATTGAAGGTGATCCCTGATGTTTTTAAAATGTAATATTTAAAATAATTCAGGTCCCACATCATGGATTGCATATCAAAACTGCTTCGGGGGTAACATACCGACCAGTCGAGGCCGTTTCGTCCCCTCACCTGGAAGTGAGGCAGCATTCTAACCGAACTTGCAAGTTGACGGTAAATATGATCAGGAACCTGGTCAGCCTGACCCCTTGAAATAATTTGGCTGTAAAGTATATGATCTCCAAGATCGGTGATCAGATAGGCTCCGGCTTTTAGATCTTCAGCAAGTATTTCAGGAACTGGCAACCCGATCCGTAAAAAATGCCTGCTGAGATAAATGAATGCATTATTTTCTGACTGGTCAGGGTTGTATGCGCCGATAACCGTGTTACCACCCTGACCCATGCGGAAATATTTTCTTGAACTGCCTGATGCAGCAATGGGCTGCACCAGATCAGGCTCATTGCCCGACCACTGCCTAAATAACTGCCTGACGATCATTTCCGGTTGAACCATCATGTGCTTTTTTTGTTTAATTAGCAAAGGTATGCAATTTTGTATCCCCATTTCCTTTGCTGAAAACATGCTTACTTCACGAAGGCTGAAAACCAATTAAGAAAATCCGTAATTTTAATCACAAAAAAATATGAAAATGGGAAAATCAACAGTAGATATTCTGAAAACAGCCATTCTCCTTGAACGAAGGGGAAAGGCATTTTATTCAACCGTAGCCCGGCAAACGGAAAGTGAAGCAGTGAAAAAGGTATTCACTATGCTTGCTGAAGAGGAAGACCAGCACATCGAATTTTTATTGGAGCAATTTGCCGAATTCGAAAAGAACCAAAAGTTTGCCGCAAATAAGATTGCAGAGCCTGCTGATGATGAGGAAGCCAGCCTTATCCTTTCTGAGCAGATGAAAAATGAGATCTCTGCCGCAAGCTATGAGGCGGCAGCCATCTCTGCAGCCATTGATTTTGAGAACCGGGCCATTGAAGTTTATCAGAACCGGGCCGATGAGGCAGATGATGCCAATGAGAAAGAGTTGTACCAGATGCTGGCCGACTGGGAGCGCACACATCACCGTCTGCTGCACAGGTTAAATGAGGATCTGAAAGAGCAGATCTGGAACGACAACAATTTCTGGCCGTTTTAATCCACCCAGGCGTTCCGCTACGGACACTTACGCTAAAGCCTCATCGACAGCGTGTGGACTGCAATGGGTGGTTAAATTTTCCAGTATATACGCCCTGGTCGTTTGGGCAATAGCTCTAATTCAGAAGTACCTTCTCAAGGTAAACCTTGTCTTTACTTCTGATTTCAACGAAATATATACCGTTTTCGAGGTTGTTAAGGTCGAGCACCTGTAAATAACTGCTGGCAGCATTGCTGATATATACCACCTGGCCATGAAGATTGAGGATGCTTATCTGTTCAATTGCGACCGATCCTCCTGATGCAACAAATAGCTTGCCCCGCGTAGGATTAGGATAAAGCCTGAAGTCGCGGGCAGTGAACTGCTCATTAATCCCCACATCCCCGACGTGTATGTAACTTTCTTTTGTGATGGTGGTTTCGCCATAATCATTCGTTGCCATAAGGGTAACGTTGTAATCTCCGGGCGTATTATAGGCGATACCGGCAGGGTTTTGTTCATCGGATGTGGCCGGCGTTCCTCCTTCAAATTCCCAAAACCATGATGTGGGCTCATTGCTTGAATTATCCGTAAAATCGATCGATTCGCCGGTTATCAGCAGCGTTTGACTGGCCGAGAATTCAGCCTCAGGGGCATAACCAATATCCATGAAATTGCTCATGCTGGTGGTGTTTGTTCCGGCCGGATTGGTAACCGTAAGGGTAACCCCGTACTGCCCCGGGCTGTTGTAGGTTACAGGCGGGGGCGACTGCAGGGTGGAAGAAGCCGGATCGCCACCTTCAAAAGTCCACTCCCATGATGTTGGATTGCCTGTGGATTCATCAGTAAAGATGGCTTCATTACCTACGCCAACCGTATTGTCGTCGACGGTGAAACCGGCTGTGGGTTCAATGTATGTCGATTCCCCGACATGCACGCCAACACCGGTAATTATTTCGCCGTTTGCCTGGTTTTCAATAAAGGCCAGCACTTCACAGTTACTTATAATATAACCTGATCCTGCTGCATTCCAGCTGTATTCAAGCGTTACCAGATTCCCCTGTGTAGTGGGCTCAGTGATAAGGTCGCCCCATTGATCGACAAAGGCTTCACGGAAGGTATGCTTATGGGTATAGGGGCCTGTTGCTCCTGATTGTTGCGAAACGAGGTCGTTTTCCGATAACAATACATAAATATGGTTGTCGTCGGTCATATTTTCAGTGTAATATATCTCAACGGTAATATAAATGGTCTGACTCCCGAGATCATAACTTGTTGATATACCCATATTGGCTGGCGATGGCTCGCTCATGATGGTGTTGCAATATGTTTCCCATACCGGCCTGCTTTGAATCCTCTCGCCATTGGCCCATAACCTGCGGGCAATAAATGCGCTTGGCATAAAGCGCGACGAACCGCAGTATGGAGTTGAATAAAAAGCAGCAGGGTAATCCCTTCTGAAATCAGGGTCACCCGGAAAAGGTGTTGTATAACTTGAATTGGATGGATGATAGGCCACCATAAATGCCCGGCCGGGATTGTTGGCCAGAATATTTGCAGCAACCTGGTGCCCTGCCGGACAGTTCGGGCATGAAACCCCCGTAAATTCTTCGAGGATGGCATTTTTATCCATCGGTTCAGTGCTGACATAATTTTGGGCAGGCAATACCATTGAAAGCAATACCAGGGCAAGCATTAACATTGATGTTTTCATAGGTCGGTTATTTTTTATTGAGATGTACAAATATAATTTAGTTATTAAATGCATGCAAATTAAAAGGGATATATTATTTGGTGAAACCATATTTTATTTGGAATGTATATTAAATAAGCTGCCTGGAAGAAATTTTTGGCATAATCGATCATAAATATAATTTAACTGCATATATTTGTAGCCTTATAAAACCTTAATAAATATACCGACTTATGGATACGAAAAAAACAGGAATAAATTCCAAAATGATCCATGCAGGTGGGTTTACCGACCCACTTGGCAGTGCCACAACACCCATCTACCAATCATCCACTTTTTCGTTCAAAAGTGCGGAGCACGGCGCTCAGTGCTTTGCTGGTGAGAGCGATGGATATATTTACACCAGGTTGGGCAATCCTACTATTGGAGAACTTGAAAAAACAGTTGCCGAGCTGGAAAATGGTTATGGAGGGATTGCTACTTCTTCCGGTATGGGAGCCATAACAACGATCTATATGCATTATCTTGGAACAGGTTCGCACATGATCAGCCATAATGCTGTTTACGGACCGGCCAGAAGCGTGATGGAAACATACTTTTCAAAATTCGGTGTTGAATATACCTACATCGACACCACCGACCTCGAACAAGTGAAAGCAGCCATTCAGCCCAACACCAAACTTATTTATACCGAAACACCTGCCAATCCAACAATTGGCATTACCGACCTTGCCGAACTGGCAAAAATTGCTCATGCACATAACATTCCGCTCGTCGTCGATAATACGTTCTGCAGTCCCTACCTGCAACGACCCCTTGATCTGGGTGCGGATGTCGTTGTTCATTCCATGACCAAGTTTATCAATGGCCATGCCGATATTGTTGCCGGGATGATCATCACAAAGACTGAAGCGGATTATCGCGCCATCAGACCGGTTATGATCAACATGGGATGCAATATGGATCCACATCAGGCGTTTATGACCAGAAGGGGATTGAAGACACTGGGTATCCGTATCGACAGGGCCCAGGAAAACGCAATTAAAGTGGCTGATTTTCTGGAGAATCATTCAAAAATTGAGTGGATCATGTATCCCGGACTGAAATCTCATCCACAACATAACCTGGTCAGCAAGCAAATGGATGGCCCGGGTGCCATGATGAGCTTTGGCGTAAAAGGCGGATATGAAGCAGGAAAAAAATTGATGGATCATGTGAAACTCGCCTTGCTTGCAGTTTCTCTCGGTGGAATAGAAACACTGATACAGCATCCTGCATCAATGACACATGCCAGGCTATCGGCTGAAGCCAAAGCCAAAGCAGGCATTTCCGACGAATTGGTAAGGCTTTCGGTTGGGATAGAAGATGTTGATGATATTATTGCTGATCTCGACCAGGCCCTGAACTTTGTTTAAAAACTGACGAATACCCGACACGAAAGTATTCTTCAGCCCAATGCATGAGGGAATTTTGTAATTTTATGCGTGAAACTCAAATTTCAATAGCAAAGTGTAATAAAATTTGTTAGTTGAGCGAATCCCGGATACCCGGAATAATTGAATCTAATACTCCGATGCTTGCATTGCCAATTGAAAAAATACCGAAATTAATGCTTCGTCAGATTGCTGCTAAGTTGTCCATTTGTTGATTTACAAATTAATGATAAAACAAATCCTGTACCGGCTTGTTGTTATTCTGATCTTCACCATGATCAGCCTGCACACATTTCCGCAACGGGTGGCCCTGGTGCTAAGCGGTGGCGGAGCAAAAGGTTTTGCCCACGTTGGGGTGCTAAAGGCTCTTGAAGAACACAATATCCCCATCGACTATATTACCGGAACCTCCATGGGAGCCATCGTCGGTGGCCTTTATGCCAGCGGATACTCGCCCGATTCTATTGCGGCAATTATTGCAACGGAAAAATTCAGGAGATGGACCAGCGGTTTGATCGATGACCGGAATACCTATTATTTCAAGAAGCAGGAGACCGATGCTTCGTGGATAGCGGTAAAATTCAATTATGATGACGTGAACAGAAAAATTACGGGGAAATTGCCTGTCACACTGATCCCATCTTACGAACTCGACTTCAACATTATTGAGCTGTATGCCTCGGCCAGCGCAGCATCGGATTATGATTTTAATAAATTGTTTGTACCCTTCCGTTGTGTTGCTGCCGATATTGATTCAAATAAAGCGGTGACCTTTTCCCGTGGCCAGCTGGGTACTGCCGTACGTGCTTCTATGACCTTTCCCTTTTACCTGCGACCCATAGAAGTAGATGGCAAGTACCTGTTTGATGGGGGAATGTATAATAATTTTCCTTCGGATGTAGCCATTGACGACTTTAACCCTGATGTAATTATTGGAAGCAAAGCTGCCGGGAATTACCAGGCCATATCAGACGACGACCTGTTGCTTCAATTGCAGAATATGTTGATGAAGCCTGCTGATTTTGAACTCGACACTTCTTCAGGGATCCTGCTCGAACACCACCTTAAAGATAAATCGCTCTTCGATTTTACCCAGGCCGGAGAAGTAATTGATATTGGATATCAAACAACAATTGATAATCTGGATGGTATTTTTAAGCTTGTTGAACGAAGGGTGCCGGCTGAGGAACTGATGGCGAGGCGTATGGCTTTCCTGAATTCAAAACCACCGGTACTTATTGATTCCATTACAATATCCGGACTTAACAGCAGTCAATCCGAATACGTGCGTAAGTTGTTTAAGCACAAAGAAGAACTCATCGACCTGGAAACTGTGAAAATGCAATATTTTAAATTGATTGCTGATGAAAAAATCAGCACGATTTTTCCGGAAATAAAATACAATAGGAAAACAGGCTATTATAACCTTTTCTTACGAATAAGAAAATCAGAGAATTTTGTAGGTTCCTTTGGTGGCAATATTAGCTCAGGAACTTCGAACACGGCATTTATCGGTCTTGAATACAGGTATTTTGCCAGACAGTCGATGAGCCTGACAACAAACGTTTATCTGGGACGCTTCTATAATTCATTTAAATTGGGTGGCAGGATTGATTTTCCTTCGAAATTGCCCCTGTTTATGGAACTGGGATATGTGTTAAACAGTAAAAACTATTTTCTTAATTCAACCTATTTCTTTGATGATCAAACACCCTCCTTTCTGATTTGTCGCGAGAGCTTTGGGTATTTTTCCCTGGGCGTTCCGGCAACGAACAAAGGAAAAATTATAGTTGGATTGAATTATGGCGGGCGCAAAGACGAATACTACCAGGACAATATTTTTAGCCGGGAAGATACAGCCGACATTACGAGCTTTGATATGTTTTCCCCACATCTTATGTTTGAACTTAATTCTTTGAACAGGAAACAGTTTGCCAGCCGTGGCGCACGTTTAATGCTTCAAATGCAATATATTACAGGAGAAGAGCGACATACACCAGGCTCAACATCAAATGATGAACAAATAACTGAGAAATACCATTCCTGGTTTGAGCTCAAAATGATTTATGATAATTATTTTGATCATTTCGGGCCTTTGTCTATGGGCTTTTATGGGGAGCTGCAGTTTTCCAATCAGGCTTTTTTTGACAATTATACCTCAAGCATCCTTGCTGCACCGGCATTTGAACCGGTTCTGGAAAGCAGAACGCTTTTTTTGCCCAAATACAGGGCGTTTAATTATGGAGCACTGGGCCTGAAGTTCATCTTAAAACTATACCGCAAAATTGATTTGCGCCTGGAGGGATATCTCTTCCAACCCTACCAGGAAATTTTGGCCGATGAGAATATGAAGGCCGTCTATGGCGAGGAATTATCATACCGCTCAGCAATAGCCTCTTCTACTGTAGTATGGCACAGCCCGGTAGGCCCGTTAAGCATGAACGTTAACTATTATGACCGGAGCAATGAAAAATTTTCATTCTTCTTCAATTTTGGATATATACTATTTAATCAATCCATCTCCAGATAATTGTCGTGACTTGAAATAAAGGCCGTTATGCTTTGGCGAAAAAGATTTTGACCGAGATAAAATATTGTTAATTTTGCAAGCCTGTTTTAACAGGCACCCTGACAAGTCTTTCATTAGACACTTTGAAAATACCGTATTTGATAATGGAAAAGAAAAAAACTACCAATCAGAATCCGGAAATAGTTCACAACCCGGAGGAGAACACCGAAGCTGCCGCTAACAAGGCTCTGGAACAAAATGCAGAAATGCAAAATGAGATAGAAGAAGAGCCAAAAACTGAGGAAAGCACCGAAACTGAACAATCTGAAAATGAAGAATCTGTCCCTGCCGAAGAGCAGCCAGCTGTTGAAGAGGGAGAAGATCCTAAAACTGAAGAAGAGGATCATCCGGAAGTTCTTTCATCTGCCGAGGATGAAAAGCCCACCGAAAACGGAAGCAACGAAACCAACGATGACAATGCCGAACCGGAACCCACAACCGGAGCCAGGGCAATAGCCGAAGAACCATCAACTGATGATGAGCTTGAGGCAGACAGTACTGCTGATGCCAAAAATCAGGACGAAGTTGAAGAAAGACCAGGCGACGCTGATAAAGTTGCAGAGGAAGAAAAAGCAGAGGTCCTTAGCGATAAAAATGATGATGTACCCGATCATACTGCTGAGGATGTGGAAGAGAATGAAAAAGTAGTTGAGGAAGAAGTAGTTGTGGAAGAAGTGGCTGAGGAAGAAGTAGCTGAGGAAGAAGATACGGAAGATAAAGAGGAGGGGCACGAAGAAGAGGAAAAAGAGGAAGAAGAGGATAAGAAGGACGAAGAAGACGAAGTAGGCGACGACGACGAAGAAGAAAGTGAGTCCTATGATGAATTGTCGGCACAAGAGCTGGTGAGCAGATTGGAAGATCTCGTGCAATCGGAAGATATTTCCAAAATTAAAACCAAAGTGGCCCTGATCAAAGTGGCCTTCATGCGTTTGGTGAAAGAAATGAAGCAGGATGCACTCGACAATTTTGTTGAGGAGGGGGGACAGAAAGATGATTTCAATTACGAAGAATCAAAGCTCGAAAAGCGCTTTAATAAGGCATTTGATGTTTACCGCAAGAATAAAATGAAATATAATGAGCTTCAGGAAAAACTGAAGATCGAAAACCTTGAGAAAAAACAAAATATCCTTGAACAGCTAAAAGAGTTGATCAATTCGGAAGAAAGCCTGAAAAAAACATACGATCAGTTTCGTGCTTTGCAGGCGGAATGGAAAGATGTGGGCATGGTGCCCTCTGGTGAAGTGTCGAACCTCTGGCAAAGCTATCATTTCCTGGTCGAAAAGTTCTTCGATAAGGTGAAGATCAATAAAGAACTTCGCGATCTGGACATGAAGAAAAACCTGGAGCTGAAACTCGAGCTCTGCGAGAAGACTGAAGAACTTCTTCTCGAAACTTCAATAATAAAATCCTTCAAGCAACTGCAGAAATATCATGACGAATGGAAGGAAATAGGCCCGGTACCGCAGGAACAGAATGATGAGATTTGGGAGCGCTTCAAATCAGCTACGGATAAAATCAACGAAAGAAGACGAGAGCATTACGGCCAATTGCAGGAAGATCAGGAGAAGAATTTACTGGCCAAGACCGACCTTTGCGAAAAAGCCGAAGAACTGCTTGCCGTTACTCCTGAGAACTTCAAAGGCTGGCAGCAACAAACAAAAAAGATGAACGAGCTGTTCAAGCTATGGAGAAGCATCGGACGTGCTCCTAAGAAACAGAATACAGAGATATGGGAACGCTTTAAAAGCAGTATGAATACTTTTTACGACAATAAAAAGGAATTCATGAAGACCATAAAAAATGAGCAGCTGAACAATTACAATATGAAGGTCGACCTTTGTGTTGAAGCCGAAAGCCTGAAAGATAGTACCGACTGGAAGAAAACCACACAGGAGTTGATCCGCTTACAGAAAGAATGGAAAAATATCGGACCGGTGCCCAGAAAGCACTCTGATAAGATATGGAAGCGTTTCAGGTCAGCCTGTGATGAATTTTTTAATCAAAAATCCGAACACTTCTCAAGCGTTCACGACCGTGAGAAGGATAATCTGCAAAAGAAATTTGAGCTTATTGAACGGATAAAGAACCAGACATTTACCAGTAACAAGAGCAAAGACCTGAATATTCTTAAGGATTTTCAGCGCGAATGGCTCGAAATTGGTTTTGTGCCTATGAAGGATAAGGAAAGCGTTCAAAAACAATTCCGTGAAGCCATCGATACGCGCCTTGAGGAACTGAAGATCAGCTCAACCGAACTCAGTAACGCCAGCTATGCTACACGTATGGAGGCAGTGAAGGATTCGCCGGAAGCCGACCGGGTTTATCGTAAAGAGATCAGCTTTCTTAACAATAAGATCGTTAAGCTTAGAGAGGATGTGAATCTTTGGGAAAATAACCTGGGATTCTTTGCCAACTCCAAAAAGGCCGATATACTCAAACAGGAGTTTGAACAGAAAATTGAAAAAGCCAAACAGGAACTGGCCGGAATGGAAGCCAAAGTAAAATATTTACGCAAGATGGCAACCGAAGCCTGAGCTTACCTGCCGACGCT
>JAVVEM010000054.1:0-13639 GCA_032250805.1 Bacteroidales bacterium | reverse complement strand
AGCGCTCCAGGATTAAAGATTGTGATTATAATAGATGATTGAAGAAGTGCCTCACATTAAATCTCTATCAACAATCTCATTCGCTATCTAAAATCCCAATCTTCTATCGTCAATAAAAAAACCCCCTGCCGAAAAACAGCAGAGGATTTGTTGGGTAAATAAGGTTGTTGTTTAGAATTTCAATGTAGCGCCAATGGTAAAGATAGCAACATTCCAGCCGAGTTCTGAGAATACGGCGAATGAAGGATTGAAAAACCAGCGGGCACCGGCATAAGCGCCTGCATGAACGCCACCGTCACTTTCGTTGTATCTTGGTAAATGTGATGGCCAGCCCGGGCCATATGTAACCTTGCTGTTTCCGAAATGATAGCCCAGAATAACGCCTGCGTAAGGATCAAACTTTTCGTGAAAAATAAAGTGATAGTTTCCTCTGGCCGCAATTAAAAAATAGGTGGTTTTTACATCATAGCCATATGCTCCGTAGGCATAGTCATATTTTGATCCGCCCACACCTACCAAACCACCAACACCAACAATCCCTTTCAGGCTGCTGCCCATGGGGACTTCAACAATTCCAAGTTCATAGGATACTGAAACTGCCGGAAATCCCATTTTATAATATGCTCCGGTATACATGGTATTCCCAAATCCGATACCAAGATTGATGGCCGAGCTTCCTTTGCCAAAGTTATCGCCCTGGCTTTGTGCGCTTGCAAAAACCAGAAAACAGAAGATCAATAGTAAACTTAACTTTTTCATACGTTTATTTTTTTTTTGGTTAATAGATCGTTTTACTTAAAACAAAGTTACAAAAAGAAAGTACAATTTGGAAAAATAAATTAATCGCCGGCAGATACAGCAAGCAATACTTTTCAGAAGATTTGGCCTTTCTGTCGGCCACAATCAATCTTAACTTCAACAATTATTGATTTTGCCTTGATCATTCAAATTTATGTTTTTGGGTATAATGCCCCGGCAATCTATTCATGACCGGCGAGCGGCCATGTTTGCTTTTGGTGTAGGTGCTATTATTTTACTCATGATCAATCATAATGAAACCTGCATTTGGCGATCAAAATCTCATCTTCTTTCACCCGGTAAATTAACCGATGTTCTGTATCAATCCTTCTTGACCAGTATCCCTGGTACTTATACTTTAGGGGTTCGGGTTTTCCTATTCCGGAATAGGGATTCCTTGATATATCTTTCAACAGCTCATTGATCCTTTTGAGAAGCTTTTTGTTGTTTTTCTGCCAATACAGATAGTCTTCCCACGATTCATCAACGAAGATGTATTTCATTCTTCTGTAAGTTCTTTAACGAAAGATGAACCATTATTTAATTTCCCGATCGCGGAATCCAGTCTTTTCTCATTTGCTTTGGAAGAAAGTTCATGTTGGGTTGCCCTTAATGAATTGTATTCATCAAGCGAAATGATAACCACTCCTGAATCCTTTCCCCGGTTAATGATCAAAGTTTCAAAATCATTGATAACAGCATCAATATATTTTTTTATGTCTTTTCTGAAGTCAGAAATTGTCGTTGTTTGCATTTTGCTGAAGTAATTAATACATATAAATGTACAAATATAGGTACAAAATATTGTAATTCCAAATATTATGTCAGTTTCCTGGTAACATTTCAAAAATGTGTGGTAACTCCTGAGCATGCATAAAAAAAAGGAGGTTGTACCAATGATCCGGCACAACCTCCAGGGGACATAATTTTTTTTGATTATTTCCTTACAACGATCTTTCCGGTATACGATCCGATTTTGCTTTCGATCAGGACCATATAAATGCCTTCCGCTTCGCCCGAAATGTCGATCACCGTGCTAAAATCATGATGGATGCTGAGATCGGTTTTTTCATACACAAGATAACCTCTTGCATCGAGGATACGGATATTTACCTTGTCGATCTTCTCGTTCGACAATTCCAGGGTGAAGGTTCCCTCGTTCGGATTGGGATACATGGCAAGCCCGAGTGCTCTTCCGGCCTCGTCGATGCCAAAAGAGTTTTCGAGGGTTACCGTAAATTGTCCTGAATAAATACCTTCGCCGCATTCATTCATCCCTCTGACCCTGATCCGGGTTTCGCCCTTATATTCTCCCGACCAGGTAACATCAACATTCATTCCGTCGGTAGCTAATTCAGAATATGCTTCGGCCGGTGTGATCTCCCATTCATAGCTGTCGGCAAAGGTTGCACCGGCAGTTGAATATGTGCTTACCGGGTTATCGTCGGTATTTACGAACTCATCACCCGTGGGTGTTGCCGCCATTTCGGGGAGTGGAATAATGTCGACCCGGGCTTCGCCCGCCCCTTCATTTGTGCAACCGCTGGCATCTTCCACCATGCTGACAGTATAAAGTGTGGTAAGCATGGGCGATACAGTAAGGGTATATGGCGAGTTAGCGGCTGTATATGCCTGCCCGTCGATCATCAGTTCCCATGGTGCCGTACCCGTGAGTTCAACACTGAGCTCCGTTTCATCACCTGCGCAAATTAGATCATTGCCGGTGATTGTTGCAGTGGGTGCTTCGGCAACCATTACTTCAAGGGCATCCGAAACAGGGCCCATACCGGTATTGTTCATTCCGCAAACGCTGATCATGGCCGTTCCGCTATAGCCGGCAGCCCAGTCGATGGTGACCACCGTATCGGTACCATTTACTGTTCCGGCATTTTCGGGGTCGATGGCCCAGTAATAGAAATCGGCACCTTCAACCTGTGAGGTTGCATAAGAAGCGTTGCTGTTGGCACACACATATTCATCCCCCTGCGGGGCTTCAGGTGTTTCGCTGACTTTACTCAGGCCAAAGAAAGTCAGGTATTCCTGCATTAGTTGAACCCTGGTAGAAATACCGCTTCCGTTGGCCAGGCCGCCAAATTCAAATGCACAGCCAATGGTTTTAAAGTTCGCTGCCTCATAGGCAATTGCGGCATTATAAATGGGGTTATTGTTTTTAAAAATGTTAAATGCCGGGCTGACGGGGAGCAGGTGGTCGATATAGTTATTGTCGCCACCATAATTAAACTCCATCCCTTCGGTAAATGAAGAGGCTTGTCCCTGCAGCACATCAAGGTCGCCGCTGCCATCGGACACACCGGTAATTTTGAACATGGAATGTATAGGAGTTGCATCATCGTAATACCAGGTGTCGCCGCCTTCCATGTACAGGTTCCCTCCGGAAGATACGAAATCAGCCAGCAACTGGCCTTCGGAGTCGGTCAGCACATGGTTGCCGCTGTAAATGCCGAGGCAAACAAAAACATTTGAATACATGTTAAGATCAGCGGGGAAGGCTGTGGCATAATCAACCCCTATGCCCAGTTCTTCTATGGCTGCTTTCATGTGGGGTCCGGAGTTTCTGGGTATGCCTTCGAGGTCGAGTACAAGCACCGGCATGCGCCCGACAATAAGGACAAAGCTTTCCTCTACTTCCACTCCGCCTTCGGCGGCAAGTGCAATGCTTAGTTCGAGCGAATATCCGGCGGGTGTTATAATATCGGTGGTGATGCTGAAGCTTTGCATACTTTCCCCGCCCGAAAGAATATCGCCATATTCATTGTTGGTTGTATTGATCGTTACATAGGGATCATTCGCCAGCAGCTCGCCAATGACCATGTAGGCATCGGCGGTACCTTCGTTATCGACAGATATCTGCAGGTTGGCTGTTTCGCCCGGATCAAGTTTTCCATTTCCATTTCCCTGAGCATCATCAATTACAACTTCCAGCAGCCCGAGCAGGGGTGCATGTCCTTTAAGGAAGAAAGTGCTTTCCCAGATGTCGGTTCCATCAGTGGCTTCCACATCAAAAATGACGGTATGCAGGTCGGGAATGTCGCCGGCAACATCGAAGGCAAAACCATCGGGAAGGTTTTTTGTTTCTCCTGCCGGGATCGATCCGTAATCTGCCTGCGACTGGGTCATGTTCACATAAGGATTGTCGGTGCTCACTGTAATACTGATGTTTTCACCTTCTTCACTGCCAACATTTTTTACTTCCAGGCTGATAAGAATGGATTCGCCATAGTCCATCAGGCCGTTACCGTTACCCGAAGCATCGTTTATGCTTACATCGTTTTGAACGATATAGGGGCCGTCGGGCGGAATTACCTGCACTTGTGCATGGTAGCGGTAATAATTTGTTTTTGTAACCACCACGTCAATGATTGCTGGCGGCACTTGCGATTGTATGGGAATCGAGATCTGGCTTCCTGTAGCTGTTCCTGTTCCGATAATTTCTCCATCAACGCTCAGGGCAATAAAAGCGCCTTCATCGGCACTGATATTGAAGAGTTCGAGGCCGGCCAAAAGCACATTATCATGAACAACGGTAAGATCGGCAGGTACTTCTGAATACAATGTACTGAAAGCACATCCATGGTGGTGGAAAAGATTATAGGTTACCTCTTTGTTGCCTGTATTATAGGGCCAGTTCGACTGTTGCAGGAAATATTTTCCTGCTGCATTGCCAAATGCCGGCAGCAGCCCACGTGGCATAGGATCGGTTTCATAGTCGGGCATAAAATCGGGCCACATATTGTCGTACATACCCCATGCATAAGCATCGTTAACGAACGAATAGGACACTTCCGATGCTGCAATAAGTCCCAGGGCTCCTGCATTTTCACCATTGTAGGTATGACGGTGGAATTTCTCGGCAAAGCTCTCGCTGTAGTAATTGTATTTACCGGTGAGACAGTTGATGGAAAAGATAAAGCACAGGTCGGTATTTGTAAGTTGGTTAATGTGGGTGTTGCTGAAATCCGGTTCGCCCCATCCAAGTTCATAGCCATGGTCGCGGTGTTGAAGCATAAATGATCCGTCGTTGATGGCGTTTACAACATCACTGGCCGTCCCGCCCGACCAGCCTCCCAGTTCCTGAGGCGTGGCAGGAATGTATCCGAGGCCATCAGGTCCGAAATAATCCATTATCATGTGCGTATTCTGGTTCGTCGACCAGGGATCAACGTTGGGGTTGCCCTGGTAAACGGCATTAACCCTTACCGGGTTTTTATCATGTGCATGTTTGAAATACCCCCCAACAATTTCTGAACATAACTGAAACCATCTTTCGGTTTGCCATCCCAGGGCTGTAATCGGATGGTCATAGAAATCAGGATTGGTTGGCGGGTCAGTTTCATAATCAATTACCTTGGTGATCATGGTTTCAAGATGTGTTTCGTCTTGTGCGGTCATGCGGGCAAAAATCACATCGGGCATATCGTTGCCCGAAACATCAGCGTAGATATTATCTGATACGCAGTATGAATCCCATATGGGTGATATGACGGTGTTTCCCGAAGTGCCGTAATCACCAAGTAAGAGCACAGCTACCGGAGGTACTGCCCAGTTGGCATAGGCATCATCCACGAAGCTTTCGATGGCTGTGGTGGTATTGCCTCCAACATCAGTTGTGGTGAATATGCCTGTACGGATGCCTTGCTGGTTCCTGAACAGGGCCAGCTCCTGTGCCCAGGTGATAAAGGTATTGTCGTCAGGGCAGATGATCACATATTCGTAATCCGGGGTGCCGGATTCGGGGCTGTGGGTAGGATAATTAACTTTTGGCAATGATGAAAAATTCATCAGCATATCACTCAGAATGGGATCGAAATAACGGCTGCGCAGACGGTTGTCGCCAAAGGTGTTATCTCCTCCCTTAAAGGATACCTGTACCTTCAGGTCGCGGTAAACGAGCAATTCCTTTGTTACCGGGTTATACTGAAAAGGCGTAACCCCGACGGTAACACTTTCTACGCCCCTGATGCTGGTTTTTTCAGAAAGCGCAACCGGATTGGCCGGATACCAGGCATCGCGCTGATAGATGCGTTTATCCTTCTCAAAGTGCAGTGGTCCTGTTTCCGTAACTTTCGGTATACGGGGAGCAGGGGCAATATTTACATTCTGATATTTTTCGATCCTCTCAGCCGTAATGGTATAGGAAACCTCAGCACCATTCGGCACTGCAATAAAATGGCCGGTTCCGGGCAGGTCCGGGGCTCCTTCATTGTTGGGAAGGAAATTGCCCTGGATGGAAACCTGCTTCATGGATTCACCTTTCAGATCAAAATCGTTGAGGGTAAACTCGTGCAATGAGTAGCTGATCTCCACGCCACCGGCGTCTGATTGTGCGAGCCTGAAGCCTTCCGGTGCCCATGCGTCATCAAAAGTATATTGCTGTGCATGGAGCGAACTTCCTGAAAAAAGTATCACCACGGCAAAGATCATAGCCATGGGTTGAAATAGTAAACGGATTTTCATAAGGTTAAATTTTAGGTAAATATTTTACGACAATCATGTTTTGCAAAAAACAAATATAAATAAATAATTTTATGCACATCATAATTTCCGCAACTTTGGAAATTAAACCCTGCCAGGCTTCGATAAACAGTTTCCGGTTTATTGTATCACTATTTTTCTGCTGATCGATCCGGTGCTGCTTATAAGACGGCAGAAATAGATCCCTGGCGAAAGTCCGGAAATACTTTGCTGCACCTGATGTTTTCCCGCCGGCATATGGATGCTGTTGAACATCTGCAATACTTCATGCCCCATAAGGTCGGTAAGAACGATATTTACCCTGCCATTCTCAGGTATCACGAAACTGATATTCAACTGTTCGGTTGCAGGGTTCGGCCACAGCCTGAAAGCCATATCCTTTATCTGCTCCGGCTTACTTATGCCGGTAGTAACATCAACGGGCGGAAAAACAATATAATCCACCCATGCACAATCTTCGCCCCCCGACAGGTAAGCATCTTTCTCGTATACCCAGCTAAAAGTGTGAATGCCCTGGCTAACGGGAAAGCTCACCATTTCCCAGTCGAGGACACCCGACCATTCGCCCGCCATATCATTGTCGATATAGAACCTGAGGAAATCCCATTCGGCTTCCGACGATACTTTCCTGTAGAATGAGAGATCGCCATCGGCCAGCACCTCAATAGTGAGGTAAAGTTCTGATTTCTGACCATCGCTGATATCTCCTGATTTGCTGCAATAGCTGCCTTCATAGGGGTTGGCGTTGTCGATTACCCAGGGCATGTTTCCGGCAAATTGCCAGTTGAAATTTTCAAAGTCGCCCGTTTCCCAGTCCTCCACCATGAGCCCCACCGTGCTTGAATAATTTTCCACCACAGCATAGGCACCTGATGTGGCAGTATAGGTAAATTCGACCAGCGTTCCCAGCGGTGTGTCTTCATGCACACTGATACCGAAACCGGCATAGGCTATTGCTCCCGGCTCGAGATCACCAACTACTGCGGTATTTGAATTTATAGTGATCCATGGCGACTCCGTGCTCAGAAATGCTTCTGTTTCGGGTGCTGTGCTGTGGCCATTATTCAGGACACCGAAACTCAGCGTGGCTGTTTCGCCCGGGTCAAGAAAACTATTTCCATTGCCTGTCGAACCATCATCGATGCTCATTGTTCCTGCTTCCAGTACCGGTGCATTAAGGGTGACATTAAAACTGGCCGACCAGCTTTGCTTGCTGTCGTCGCTGATATCCAGGTTAAACTCAACAATGTGCTGATCGGGTATGGAATCATCTACCACGAATGCAAACTCATTGAGAGGTGCGGAAATTGTTCCGGCGCCGATGGTGCCGTAATCCCCAAAGTTGTCGTTGATGTCGACATAGTCGTCGCTTGTGCCGAGGATGGCTTCTACATTGGTAGCATCTGCTGCACCGGCATTTGCCAGGGCCACCGTAAGCTGGATCGATTCGCCGAAGTCAGCCTTACCATTGGCATTTCCACCAACTGTATCGTTGAGTATATGATCCTGGTATACGATGAAGGGGCCTGCTGCCGTAGTGATCAGGACATTAAAAGAAGTGGTAAGGCAATTGTATCCGCTGATTACCAGTTCGGCCGTGCCTGTAGAGGTAATGGGAGGATCGATGATGATGCTGGCCTGCCCCGAGGCATTTGTCGTATCTAAACCATGGATCACACCATCCTTGATGAGAACACATACCATTCCTTCAGTAAGTACTCCGTTATTATATACCGAAACATTAACTACTGTATCTCCGAGTTGAAGCGGAGAGGTATACAATGCCGTTGGAGTAAAGGGTTCGTCAGTCCATACTTGCAGGGTAGGATCACCCAGAATATTAATATCATAGAAATTCCACCTTAAAGCTCCTTCTTCATGTTGTCCGGGTGCGTTAACCCAGGGCGCTGTTTGAATTTTACATTCGACAAAAGCCGCACCTATGCGGCCCAATTCCTCTTCATACAGGGCATCCACCATCTCGCGGTTGAGGTGGGCTGCAGGGCCTTCGGTTTGCCCTTCATTGAACCAGCCATACCTCGAATTTCCGATTACCGCCGCGGCAAAGTTTTCAATCTTCACCATGTGCTCCATAATACAGTCTGACTCATCAAAAGCCCCGCAAATGCATCCATGGCTGAACACATAGGTAAAATTATGCGTAATGCCGTTTACCTGCGAAAAGTTTGCATTGGTGATGTCGGGGATGGAGAGATGCATAACGGTAGAGGCGTTGGAATGTCCCGAATGATGGATAAATGATTTTCCCTGGTTGATCGCTGCCATGATATCGCTGCCGCCCCAGTTTTGATAGCGCTCATATAGCGAGTCGATATTCTGGCCGGGTGGAATGCCGATGGTGGTATATCCATTATCATCATGATAACCTACAAGCAATCGTAAATAGTCTGAACCCCAGGTTTCGGGGTTGCCCCACAGGTGTTCGCCTGCAAGAAGCGGATGTGTTAATTCGCCCGTAATGGGATTATCCTGGTAAGAAATTGTTTTGTTCAGCATGGCATTCAATTCGGTAAGGTTGCTGAACGAAAAACGACCCAGGGCCACATCCGGAAGCAGATCGTCCTCGCCGATCTCTCCCCACAAATTGTTCCCGTTATCATTCCATGTCCCATCGAGTGCACAATAATACAGGTCGGCAGGGATATCATCATCCGAATAACCTGATCCTGATTGTACATAACAATAAAATCCGCGGTAGGGCACGTGTTCAACATCTCCTCCGAGCAATACAAAGCCAACACCATGATTTTGTACTTCCTGTATAATGTAGTTTCTGATCTTTTCCTGCAGATCGACACCAGTCATCGTGGAGGCGATCTCTTCAATGGTGGTTATTTCTGATTTGATGCCGCGATACAGATACAGGTTTGTAAGGTTATCGAATTCATTTTCAAATGCCTGTGGCGTAATGATGAGAAGCTGATAATCATCGGTACGTGATGACCTCGCCGGGTAGGAGGCGATCATTTCAAGGTTTTGGATAAAATGATTGAGCCTGGCAGATAAGCCATTATTGTTGTTCAGCAGGGCCATGGCTTTTTGTGGTTCACCAGCAGCTTCTGTTCTCACGCTTACCGTTATTTCGTTGTAGAACGACAATTGCCCGGTAGCGGGAATATATCTTAGCGGACAGATATTTAAAATGGCAATGCCATGGCCATTCATATATTCGGTACTGATCATCCCATGTGGTTTTTCGGGATATGGGTCCGTTGAAGCGTAGACGTTCCTGTCGTAGCTGAAATTTTCTGAACTTTCCTGCGATAAAGGGCGTGATGCTTGTTGCGGATAAAGCTTATACACGCCATGGATGTGTTCTTCCCTGCTTCCGTTTACCGTAAATGAAACAGCCTTTTCGCCTGGCGGCAGGAGCAATTTTACGGCAAACCAGGGCATTGATGGTGCGCCTGTATATCCGGTGTTGAGACAGCTTTCAAATTGCATAAGCTGGTATTGGTCGGCTTGTATTACGGAATAATCCGAAAAATAATAGGTTTTGGTGATCTCTCCGCCGAAAGTCAGTAAAGCGCTTAGTATGATCAGTATTGAAAGGATCGATTTATTATTCATCTGGTTTTGTTTACATAATATTAAGGCCTCATAATGAGCCTGCAAGTTATCAAATATATTTATTCTGCCAGTATAAGTTTACGCTTAATGTTGCCCGATATGCTATTCACACTAAGGGTATATATTCCTGCGGGCTGCTGATCCAGACGCAGGCTGAAAACATGTTGCCCGTTTGTAAGCATATTTTCGGCATGGTATACTTCCCGGCCGTTCATGTCATGAATATAAATGCTGATGTTCATTTCTTTTTCTGTTCTGACATCAATATTGATCATTCCCCTGCCCGGATTCGGATAGATATTAATTTCGGGTAATTTTTCATTTTCACTTATGCCGGTAGTATTTACAATGTTTATCCGCAAGCTGTCGGACCAGGGGCTGTGGCCGCATATATTTTCGGTTCTCACGCTCAGGGAAGCCTGTCCGGCGAATGTTGTGTCCCAGGTAATATATGCGCTCTGATGTGCACTGTCGATTTGCCCAGCTGTGGCGGGAAATAACGACCATTCATATGATATTCCTTCAGGATACACTGTTGTTGTGTATGAAGAAGTAATCCCGGTGTAGAGGTCGAGATATGACGGCCCGGCAGGTTTTGCCGGTTTTGCCGGGGGCTCCAGCACCGTAAGGAAAAGCGAATCGCGCCCGGTGCAACCAAATTCATTGCTTACTTCAACCCAGTAAAGCCCTGGTTTTGATGTTGTATAGACTGGCTCTGCTGATCCGTCCTGCCAAAGGTAGGTCGGGAATCCTGTGCCGGGATCCAGGATTATTTCTTCCCCAGAGCAGATCAGCGTATCTTCCCCTATAGAAACAACAGGGTGCTCGTAAACCATTACATCAACGGTATCATATCCTGTATTGCTTCCGTCGCTGGCTTTTACAATATACGAGGTATTTACGAGTGGTTTCACCACAGGGTTTTTCAGGGTAGTATAAAAGCCCGGAGGGATGGAATTCCAGATATAGGCGTAGCTTCCCAGGCCTCCTTCCACCTCAACATCCAGTTGCACGCTTTCGCCTGAACATATTTCGCCCGGATCAGCCGTTGCCGTAACACTAAAACCACCTGCCTGCTGACTATGCCCCTGGCTGAAGAACAGCAATGGGATCATCAGAAAGATACTGACCGCTAAACAAAAACGGAGCATATTATTTGCATTCGCTGCTTGCATATCAGGTCTTCATCTGTTATTAAAGACAGCCAAAGGGAGATAAAGGTTGTCTATGCAAAGGTAGTAGTAAAAATAAAAAAAAGGCTGACTCTCTTAGCATCGGGCCAGCCTCTTTATTATAATTGTTACAAAGGAATTATTTCCTGATCACGATCTTTTGGAAATATTGTCCATTGCTTCCCTGCAGGATCATAAAATAGATCCCGTTGGGCAGACTGCCAAGGTCGATCTGTTTTTTGACCGAAGCATTTACCTGAATATTGTCTTCCTGATATACAGCTGAATTACTTGCATCGTAAATCCTCATGCTGTAAACATCTGCTGTTGGTGTGTTGATCTCAAGAGTAAATTTTCCCTGGTTGGGAGTAGGATATGCTTTAACCAGCTTGTTGGAAAATTGTTCAGCAATGCCTACCCACATGACCGTATGCTCGGCCGAGAAATCCGAAGTACAGTTGCCCTGGGTAACGGTAAGGGTGTATGTGCCGTTCTGGATGGGCTCATAGGTCTGGCCTGTGGCTCCGTCAATAACCTCTTCATCGAGGTACCATTGATTTCCTTCGGTTGCACTCGACACCAGTACGAAATCCTCTTCGGTAATTGCAGGTTGTTCGGGAGTGAATGAAATATCCATATAGTCTTCCTTCAGCATTTCGTTGCTGCCTGCTGCATTGGTGGCTACCAGGGTAACATCGTAAACGCCTTCGGTTTCGTAAATTACAACCGGATTTTCGTCATTTGATGTTTCCGGAGTACCTCCCGGGAATGCCCATGCCCATGCGGTGGGATTGTTGGTCGAGAGGTCGGTGAACTGTACTTCATAACCTTCACAGGTGCTGGTTGCACTGGCTTCGAACTCCGTTACCGGCGGCATTGGTGGTGGAGGAAGGAAAGATGCAGGAACCTTCATGGCTTGCAGAACTTCCTTGGTATCGTTCCTTTGCAGGAACCCGACAAATTCAACGTGTGCCAATACCCATCCGCCCATATTAAAACTGAGGTTAAGGGTAACGGTATCGCTGTCGGCGAAGCTTACGGTTGTTCCGAATTGATCGGGGATCATCTGGCGATTCACAAAATTCAGCTCACTTTGTCCCTGCCATGCATACTGAATATCAGATTCAGTAACAGCGAGATGATAAACCGGATCGGGGCCGCTATATGATCCAACTTTATAAATTTTTACAACCATGTCGTAGGCAGCGCCTGCATTGGTACCATAGAGTTTAAGAATAAAATCTGATGGCACTGCAGCTCTTGCGGTTACAATTGGTGCATAGGATGAATACATCGACGATGAGTGGCTTCCGCCAACTACACTGTTGCCTCCGTCAAAGAAAGCAGTAGGGTATCCTGTAATCCCATAATAACTGTTACGGGCATTCGAATACTGGTTGGCAAATGGGTCGCCATTATGGTTTTCGATGATGGCTACGGGATGCCCGTTGGCAATGAGGTCGTCGGCACCCATGGCTGCCCCGGGGCAATAGGTGCACCAGGTTCCGGTGCCGATCTCTACCAGGACTTTGTTGCGGTCGACCTGTTGTCCGAATACAATAGAGGTCACAAAAACAAGCGATACTACAAATAGAAATTTTTTCATAATGATCATATTAGGTTAATACTTATTTCTGAACAACAATTTTCTCAGTGAGCACCTTGTTGTTGTTTTCAAGTAAGAGGAAATAAATGCCTTCGGCATAATTGCTGAGGTCTGATTCTTTCACATATTCGCCATCAACTTTCAGTTCTTCTTCGCTGAAGATCACTTCTCCGAGAATGCTTCTGATCTGCATTTTGATGACCTGGCCATGCTCTGATGAAAGCTTAATGGTGAATGAACCGTTATTGGGGTTCGGGAATACAGATACCCCGATATTCAGGTCATTTTCGATGATGCTGAAGGTGTTCATTACCGATACATCAAAGTTATCTGATATCGGGCCGTCGCCACAATCGTTGGTCGCGAAAACGCTAATGGCTGCCTCACCGGTAAAATCTTCTGACCAGGTAATGGTCAGGTTATTCATATCGGCATTGAGTTCTGTAAATGCATCTTCAGGGTTTACCGTCCAGTTGTAGGCGGTTGCATTGGGATCTGCAGATGTAGAATAACTGCTTGAGGCTGTTTCATAAACATCTATATCGTTGGGTCCGGTGGGCATTTCAAGTGCGGCAGGATAAGGATTTACCTCCATTTCCATGGCATTCGACATGGCCGGGTTACCTGAGATACACGTTTCATTTGAGGTGAGCTCGCAGCTAACCACATCACCCTGGGCAAGTGCCGTAGTAGTGAATTCGGTTGAATTATCACCCACCGGGTTGCCGTTGATCATCCACTGGTAAACGGGAGCATCGCCACCGTTTTCGGGGATTGCGGTAAAGGTAACTTCATCACCGTCGCAGATGTAGCCGGCTTCAGTTTCAATGCTCAGACCAACCGGAAGGATATCGTTCACAACCATCATAACTTCGTTTGACATTACCGGATTCCCGACAGTACATTCAATCGACGATGTTACTTCGCAGCTAACAACGTCACCGTTGGCAAGCGCTGAATTCATGTATACATCAGTTCC
>JAVVEM010000100.1:0-2397 GCA_032250805.1 Bacteroidales bacterium | reverse complement strand
TTATCGACGACAGAACAGCAAGGGGCGTCGATAAATTTGAAGGGGAGCACATCCATTTCGATACTGAGATGTTTCCGGATTGGAAGGCGGTGCTTTATTATCTTTGTGAAAAGGAAAACATAAAAAAATGACCCGATACCTCACCAAATCACGTTTTAAGCTGGCGCTCGAATGCGAAACAAAACTTTTTTATACGCATAAGGCGGAGTACTGCGACAGGAAGATCGAGGATGCTTTCCTGGAAGCGCTTGCCGAAGGAGGCTTTCAGGTAGGCGAACTGGCAAGGTGCTATTATCCCGAAGGGGTGAGGGTGGAGGAAATGGATGCAGCCGCTGCCCTGCGCAAAACAAATGAGTTGCTCGAATTGGAAAATGTGGTTGTTTTTGAGGCTGCAGCAAAATTCCAAAACCTCTTTGCCCGTATTGATATCCTTAAAAAACAAGGCAATAATCTTCAACTGATAGAAGTCAAGTCGAAGTCGTTCGACGGGACTGACCAATCAGATATGCTGAATAAAAAAACACCTGAAATTGCTGCCAAATGGCGGCTGTATGTGTATGATGTGGCCTTCCAGAAATTGATCCTGCGCCGGGCTTTTCCCCATCATGAGGTGCATGCCTGGCTGATGCTAAGCGATAAAAACAGGGTGGCCACAGTCGACGGGCTCAATCAGCTGTTCAGGATCGTAAAAGAAAATGGTCGCGCACGGGTGGTGGCCGATGCTGATATTGACAAGGATAAGCTGGGCGAAAAGATCCTTGTCGAAGTGCAGGTGGATGATATCATACAAAATATCTATGATGGTTATGATTTTCCGGAAAGGGATGATATGTCGTTCGAAAACTGGGTATACTATCTGGCTGAACAGTACGGGAAGGATGAAAAAATACCGCCGCAGCTGGCAAAGAAATGTAAGGAGTGTGAGTTTCGGTGTCCTGAGGATGTAACAGATAAAAAGGATGGCTTAAAAGAATGCTGGAGCGAAGTGCTGGCATGGGATGAGGACGATTTTGAAAAGCCCGCCATGCTCGATATCTGGAATTTCCGCAAAAAAGATGCACTGATAACCGAAGGCAAGCTATTTATGGAAGATCTGACCAAAGCAGATATCGGTTTTAAACCCTCTCAGCAACAGGGGCTGTCGGCAACAGAACGGCAGTGGGTGCAGATCGAAAAAACACTTCATCATGACAAAACTCCCTACCTTGATGTTGAAGGACTGAAAAACGAGATCAGGAGCTGGAAATATCCGCTGCACTTTATCGATTTCGAGACGACCGCCCTCGCCATACCCTTTTATAAAAATTTTCATCCCTACGAAGGTGTGGCCTTCCAGTTTTCGCATCACCAGGTCGAAGCAGACGGCAGCATTGCCCATGCCGGAGAGTTTATTCATCTTGAACGGGGAAAATTTCCCAATTTTGAATTTGTCAGGGCTTTAAAGGCGCAACTCGAAAACGACCAGGGCACGATCTTCCGCTATCATAATCACGAAAACACCTATCTCAACATTATTTACAGGCAGCTTTCCGCAACAGCTGCTTCGGCAGTTCCCGACAGACAGGAATTAATGGATTTTATCAGAAGCATCACCCATCACAACAAAGAAAAAGAAAAGATCTGCGGGCCCCGCGATATGGTTGATCTTTACGAAATGGTGAAGCGATACTACTACCATATAGATATGGGTGGTTCAATTTCACTCAAATATGTCCTGCCGGCAGTGCTGAATTCATCAGAATATCTTCAGAAAAAATATTCGGCACCCATTTATGGAAACAATAACGGAATTCCCAGTCTCAACTATAACAACTGGACCTGGATACGTTTTGATGAAGACGGAAAGGTAAAAAATCCCTACGACATTCTGCCTCCGCTCTTTGAAGCCTTAACTGATGAACAGCTCTCAACGCTGATGACCGACGAAAATTACCTGAAAGAAGGCGGTGCTGCCATGATGGCCTACGCCAGGATGCAGTTTTCGGAGATGACGGATCTTGAGTTTGAAAAACTCAGGGCAGGACTGCTCAAATACTGCGAGCTCGACACCTTTGCCATGGTGCTGTTGTGGGAGTATTTTGCGAATGCGGTGGAGGAAAATGAGAGGTGAGATATGAGATGTGAGACGAGGGAACTGGTTGATCATTGTACAAGAAATGGAAGATGGGGGGATATTCATTGTCCATTCGGCATTGAGCATTTTTCATTTTTCATTTTTCATTTTACATTTGTAACCAGCAACTAACAATGCACAAAAAATGGCAAATAAGAGTACACACTTTTTAGCAAGTAAGAGTGCACAGATTTAGTACTTTAGGGCGGTAAATACTGAAAGCACGGTGAAAATTATGGCAAAGGTCAGGGTTACTCAAAATGATTTTAATGAGACAAAGGGAT
>JAVVEM010000099.1:0-2444 GCA_032250805.1 Bacteroidales bacterium | reverse complement strand
TTAGGCATTTAGGCATTTAACCATTTAACCATGTAACCATTTAACCATGAAACCCTGAAATTACCTACCTTTGTAAAAAAATGCAGACCCATGTATAAACTGATATTACTCCGTCACGGCGAGAGCGAGTGGAACAAGGAAAACCGCTTTACCGGCTGGCAAGATGTAGGTTTGTCGGAAAAAGGTGTGGAAGAAGCCCGCAAATCCGGCATAACAATGAAAGAGAACGGCCTCAGCCCAAAGGTGGCTCTTACATCCTATCTGAGCCGCGCTATCAAGACTCTATGGCTGGCGCTTGAGGAAATGGACCTGATGTGGATCCCTGTGTATCGCAGTTGGCGTCTTAATGAAAAGCATTATGGTATGCTTCAGGGCCTCAATAAAGCCGAAACGGCCGAAAAATATGGCGATGAGCAAGTCCTGCTTTGGCGCCGCAGTTATGACGTCACGCCGCCACCCATTGAAGAAGATAATCCGCTCAATGCAAAATTTGATCCGCGCTATGCCGATCTTGACGATAAGGACATCCCACGCACTGAAAGCCTCAAGCAGGTGGTTGAGCGTATAGTGCCATACTGGGATGAGGCCATCAAACCCATTTTGCTGGAGAAAAAAGAAGTGCTGCTGGCTGCACATGGCAATAGCCTGCGGGCAGTGGTCAAGTACCTTAAGGATATGGGCGAAGACGAGATCCTCAAGTTCAATATCCCTACAGGGATACCATATGTATTTGAGTTCGACGATAATATGAAGTTGGTGAAAGATCATTTTATTGGCAATCCCGAAGAGATCAAGAAGCTGATGGAGCAGGTGGCCAACCAGGCCAGGAATAAATAGAATACAGAATTTTATATTCAACCATGTTTCAATCGCATGAAACCATAGCCAAACGCTGGATCATCCCCGACATCCATGGCTGCCTGAAGACGGTGCGGGGTCTCTTCGACCACTACATCACACCGTCGAAAGAGGATGAGTTATATTTTCTGGGCGACTATATCGATCGCGGTCCCGACTCCAAAGGGGTGATCGACTACCTCATCGGAATGCAGGAACAGGGCTTCAAGGTATATTTTCTCAAGGGCAACCACGAGGAGTCGGCTGTGGAAGCCTGCCGGCAGGAGCATGAGCGTAAGGGTTTCATGGGCCTGCGAAGGCCCAATACTGCCAGGATGGCCTGGCGCCGCTTCGGTGGAAGGGAATCGATGAAGAGCTTTGGCATTAAAGACCTTCGCGACATGCCACAGCATTATATCGACTGGATGGCCTGCCTGCCCACTCATTTTATTCTCGATAAATACGTGCTGGTGCATGCCGGCCTGAATTATGAAGCCGAAGACCCGTTTTCCGATAGTCACAGCATGCTGTGGCTCCGCGATTTCGGCCCGCGCCCCGAACGCATAGGCGGACGCATCCTTATCCATGGCCATGTGCCATTAAGCCTGGAAGAGATCTTCCTGATGCGCGACAAACCCGAGAGTTTTGGCCATATCGACCTCGACAACGGCGTTTACATGGCCGGCCGCGAAGGATACGGCAATCTTGTCGCACTTGAACTGAACTCCATGGAACTGTACAGCCAGTATAACCTTGATATGTGAGTGCTATGTTCAGTATACAGTATTGAGTATATAGTATTCGGTATTCAAATATTCAGCATTCATTATGGCATATCTGCTACCATAGAATTTACATTATAAAACACCCTGCTCATTATACCCTTTTCTGACTTCGCATTTCTGATATCTGATCTCTGATTTCAATCACCCCCCCACGTCCTCCCCTTCTCTTAATTAACTATCTTTGCAAACAGAAACATATGATTACAACACCATGATCTTTAGCAACAAAATCAAAAAGCTTATTATTCCGGTAATGATCGTTCTTCTTGCCTCCTGCCAGGGCAACACCGACAGGGAATGGCGGGTGAGCAACGAATCGTCTGATACGGTCCACGTAAAGGCCAGCCTGGTATTTATTGCAGATACGATTTACGATACCGTGGCCCCCGGCGACATAAATATTATTACCATCACCAACGAAGAAAAGGGAAACTCTTTGCCCCAGCAGGCCTACGATGTGTTTTCCTTTTTTATGATCAGTGGTGATGAGGGCGATACCATCAGGAAGAATTTTCTCGACAACGACAACTGGGACATCTATATCGAGCAAACCAAGAGCAATCCGCAGCACTTTGAACAAACATATACCATGATCGTCACAGACAAGGACCTGCAGTAAGGACAGGGTTGTTGTGTTCGTGGTGAAAATGGTAATTGTGTTGTGGTCATCAGATACAAAAGAACCGCTACGCGGAAAGAGAAGAACATGTTTTGTTATGTGGTTTCAGGGTTTCAGGGTTTCAGTGCTTCAGGGTTTCAGGGTTTGTGCATCCACCGAAGCCTCGGGGGTTTCAGGGCAACGACAACACGAACTCACGAACT
>JAVVEM010000053.1:0-14497 GCA_032250805.1 Bacteroidales bacterium | reverse complement strand
CTTCGCCTCTCATCAGCCGAAGCTTTAGCGAAGGATGAAAGGCTTCGGTGGATGCGAAAACCATGAAACCATGAGACACTGAAACACTGAAACACTGAAACCCTGAAACCCTGAAGCACTGAAGCTTAATACACATAAAAAGAGCCAATTACATAGATGTTTATGCCGGATTCGCGTGAATTATATTTTTTTATGAACTATGTAAATATTTTAATATTAATTTTGCAGTGAGGAGAACGCACTATGCTCAATCAACCCAAACTAACCTTTCCCGCGCTCTTTGATGAAGCGGTAAGGAAATACGGACAGGCCGACTTCCTGTCGTTCGTCGATGAAAAACCGCTCACCTACCAGGTTGTTTCCGGCGAGATCAATAAAGTTAAAGCTATTCTTACACAGCATGGGATTGTTAAAGGCGACAGGGTCGCCTTGCTCAGCACCAATATGCCCAATTGGGGCATATCGTATTTTGCCATTACTTTTATTGGTGCGGTGGTAGTTCCGCTGCTTCCGGATTTTCACGAGAATGAAATTGAAAATATCCTCAACCATTCAGGTGCTAAAGGGCTTATTGTTTCGGATAAATTAAGAAACAAGATCGAACATCTCGATTGCCGCGGAATAAACCTATGCCTCAGGATTGAAGACTTCTCAGTCGTAAAGGCTGCTGTTGAAACCCCCGAAGCCATCGTGCCTGATAATTCGCTGGTTGAGGAAGACGATCTGGCAGCGATCATTTATACCTCAGGAACCACCGGCAAATCGAAGGGGGTGATGCTCAGTCATAAGAATATTTGTTCAAATGCCTTTGCGGGTCGCAAACTGCAGGATCTCACTGTTGGCGACCGTATGCTTTCCATCCTTCCCCTCTCTCACACATATGAAAATACGCTTGGCCTTGTCCTGCCAATGATTGGCGGTGCATGTACGTATTATTTGCCCCAGGTGCCAACGCCTTCGGTATTAATGCCGGCAATGCAGAAGGTTAAACCCACGGCCATGCTTTCAGTCCCCCTCATCATGGAAAAAATATTTCGTTTGCGCGTGTTGCCCAAGCTAACGAAATCGCCGGTGATGAGAACAATGTACAAGATAAAGCCGGTAAGAAAAATATTGCATCGTGCTGCCGGGAAAAAGCTGTATAAAAGCTTTGGCGGGCATCTTAACTTTTTTGGTATTGGCGGTGCCAAACTCGATGGGAATGTTGAACAATTTCTTATCGATGCTAAATTCCCCTATGCCATAGGCTACGGCCTCACCGAAACATCGCCTCTGCTTGCAGGGGCCAATCCCGACGGGGGCCGTCTTCAATCCACGGGCCCGGCAGTCCATGGGGTTGAGCTTAAAATCCACGAACCCGACATGATCACCGGCCAGGGCGAGATTTGGGCCAAAGGACCGAATGTGATGATGGGATATTATAAAGATCCTGAAGCAACAGCAGAAATAATGACTGAAGATGGCTGGTTAAGGACAGGCGACCTGGGCGCATTCGATGAGAATGGCTATCTTTACATTAAAGGACGCCTTAAAAATATGATCATCGGGGCAAGCGGTGAAAACATCTACCCTGAGGAAATCGAATCAGTGATCAACAATTTCCGCTATGTTCTTGAGTCAGTTGTTGTACAGCAAAAAGGAAAACTCGTTGCCCTGGTGCATTTTAACCGCGATGAGATTGATAACAGGTTTCAGACCCTGAAAGATGAGATATCTGATAATATCGAAACTGCGCTCGACGAATTACGCGACGAATTGCATTCCTATGTCAATGCCAGGGTAAATAAGTTCTCGCAACTGAAAGCTATTGTTGTTCAGGCCGAACCATTCGAGAAAACCGCTACACAGAAGATCAAGCGCTTTATTTATACCTGATCCTTAGTTAAATTGGTCCCGGGTAGCCGGGATACACAGGCGTGATCCATCCTTTGCCTGCATCCTCAGGCGAACGCCTTTTTTATTTGAATTTTCCTAAGCTTAATGTGAGTTTGTTTAAATAGGGATAATGCTCCGACGCTTGCATCGGTAATTAAAAATCCCGAACCCGATACCTCGCCAGCTTACTGCGGTGTCGTTAATTTTACACGGAAAGAATTCTTTTTAAAATCACAAATCGGAGATCCGCTTTTTTTTCATTCTTTTTCTTATGGTCAGGGCTAAAAATCCCGGTGGCGCCATGATGAGGGTCGGAAGGGTTGATTCAAAGGGCCGCGGTGTACCTTTAAGGCTATGGACAAGGTAAACAAGTATGATGGTAATGAACGATACAAGCAGGGTTGCTGTTGTAATGGCTGTATACTTATCTTTTATTTTCAGGGCAATGGTGTCGAGAATTTTGATTAAAATACCACCAAACAATAAGGTGTAGGCGGCCTGCTTCATGGCAGCCGTAGTTGCCGGCCACCATCCAAAACCCATATTGATCATCCATACGATGCCTCCCATGATCAACGCACCGGCAAGGCCCATCTTTATGTTGATAAACCGGCCTGCAAATACAGATGCTTTATTCATCCTTGTTCTGGTCATTCAGATGTGGTTTTTGGTCAGGCTTTCTTTTTTCTCTGATGCCGGGGCTCCCCATGCCTTTTTCCCTGTCTTTGCGGTTTCGGATTCCACTCCGGCCCATTACCCAACTCAGCAGGCAGGGGAATTCTCATAATTTTATTACCGATCAGCCTTTCGATGCGCTCAAGTTTGTACATGTCATCTTTATTGATGAGTGTAAGGGCGATTCCGGTTGTTTCTGCCCTGGCCGTGCGCCCTACCCGGTGCACGTAATCCTCGGCATCGTTGGGTGCATCATAATTGATCACCAGGTTGATATCCTTTACATCGATCCCTCGGCTCATCACATCAGTGGCAACAAGAACCCTGATCTGGCGGGCCTTGAATTTTCCAAGCACTTCTTCCCGTTCGCTTTGCTTTAAATCGGACGAAATGCCGGCTACCTTGTATTTATTGCTCCTGAGTTCGCGAACGATCTCAGAAACTTTTTTCTTTGTAGAGCAAAAGATAAGGATGCTCCTGCAATCCGGCTTGTCGGCAATAAGGCTGTTGATGAGGGGGGTCTTTTGTGCGTCAAATGCCAGGTATGCGGCTTGCAATACGCCTTCGGGAGGTTTCGACATCTCTATGCTGAACTCTTCAGGCTCCGAAAGTATCGTTGCAGCCAGTTTGCGGATCTCGGGAGGCATAGTGGCACTGAACATCATGGTTTGCCTTTTCTTTGGCAAATAGGTGATGATCTTCATGATGTCGTCATGAAACCCGATATCGAGCATACGGTCGGCCTCGTCGAGGACCAGGTATTTTAATTTGTCGAACTTAACATATCCCATCATCAGGTGGGCGATCAGCTTTCCGGGTGTGGCCACAATAATATCGGCTCCCGTAGTGAGCGACTTTCTTTCCTGATTCCACTCACCACCATCGCCACCGCCATAAATGGGTATAGATGTAATATTTGTGAAATAGGCAAAACCATGTATCTGCTGATCAATCTGAAGCGCCAGTTCACGGGTGGGCACAATGATAAGTGTGCTGGTTTCATTTGTGGTCTTATCCAGCAGATTATTTAAGATCGGAAGGATAAAAGCGGCTGTTTTTCCTGTGCCTGTCTGGGCACAGCCAATCAGGTCGCGCCCTTGAATAATATGGGGAATGGCTTTATCCTGTATAGGAGTCGCCTTCTCGAATCCCATATAGGATATGGCTTCGATGAGTTGTTCGTTAAGTCCGAATTCGGTAAATTTCATAATGTTGGGGTTGGGAAACACCAGGTTCCCGGCTGTAAAGGTATAAAAAAGATAATTTGTTGAAGACTTGCCACAGTTCGATGGTCACAGCCTGTTTATTTCGCCGCTTGTTTTTCCCTGATCTGCTTTAGGATTTCTTCCTGCACAGCACTGGGTGTTGGCTCATACTGATGAAACTCCATCGAATAGTTGGCCCTTCCACTTGATATGTTACGTAGCTGCGTGGCATAGCCGAACATTTCCGATAATGGCACGTGGCCATTAAGTTTTTGGGCTCCTTTGCGGTATCTGCGCATTGCTTCAATCTTTCCTCTTTTACGATTCAGGTTGCCCACAATTTCACCGATATAGTCGTCGGGGGTGTTGACTTCAAGTTTCATCATCGGCTCAAGCAATAGCGGAGCAGCTTTTAAAAAGCCCTGCTTAAAGCATATGGATGCACAAGTCTGAAAGGCCTGATCGGAACTGTCGACGGCATGGTGGCCGCCATCAACCAGAACTACTTTTACATCAATTACCGGGAATCCCGCCAGGATGCCTTTATCCAGCGTTTTCCGTATGCCTTTATCAACTGATCCAATAAATTCGGAAGGGATTACACCGCCCTTGATCTGATCAACAAATTCGTATCCGTTGCCGGGGTTCGGTTCAATGCGTATAACTGTATGTGCAAACTGCCCTTTACCGCCGGTTTGTTTGGAATGTTTGTAATTTGATTCCACTTCGTGTGTTATGGTTTCGCGGTAAGCCACAGCAGGTGCACCAAAAACAACTTTCACACCAAATTCATCCTGTATGCGATCCATGATGATCTCGAGATGCAGCTCGCCCATCCCCGAAACAATCGTTTCTTCTGTTTCGTGGTCGAAACGGACATTAAAGGAGGGGTCTTCGTTAGAGAGCTTTGCAAGTGCCTCGCCAAGTTTGCTTTGATCCTTGCGGCTTTCGGGCGAAATCTTTAACTCAATTACAGGTGGCGGAACATGAATGGATTCGAGCAGAAGCTCGTTCGCCGGGTCGCATAATGTGTCGCCGGTTTTTGTTACTTTCATGCCAACCAGCGCCACAATATCGCCTGCTCCGGCCGAACTGATCTCTTCACGGTCTTTGGCACGGATACGAAATATCCTGCCAATTCGCTCATTCTTCCCTTTGGTGGGATTATATATTTGCATACCGCTTTTCAGTTCGCCCGAGAAGATGCGGATAAAGGTTTGTTGCCCGACAAAGGGATCATTGATCAGCTTGAAGGCAAGTGCTGAAAATGGCTCGTGAACAGAAGGGTTTCGGGTATGTGATTTCTGTTCGTCGGCAGGATCTAATCCAACTACGGCACCAACATCGATCGGCGAGGGCATGTAATCAATAACCGCATCAAGCAATAACTGAATGCCTTTATTTTTATAGGCTGCCCCGCAAAATACAGGTGTGATGAGGAGCTTGAGGGTGGCCTCCCTCGCAGCACTTTTTAGCAGTGAAGCAGGGATTTCCTGCTCATCAAGAAAAAGTTCGGCGATCTCGTCGTTGTAATCAGAAAGTTTTTCGATGAGGTGATCCCTGGCTACATCAACCAAGGCTTTGTAATCATCAGGGATATCAATCTCGCCACGACCAAGGTCTGAAAAAGTGTATGCTTTCTTTTCAATGATGTCTATGGTTCCCCTAAAGTCTTCTTCGGCGCCCATGGGAATCTGGAAAGGAATTGCATTGGCATCGAGGTATTTATTCATCTGGCCTACCACATCGTGGAAATCAGCTCCGGTGCGGTCCATTTTGTTGATGAATGCCAAACGCGGAACCCTGTAGCGGTCGGCCTGGTTCCACACTGTTTCACTTTGAGGTTCTACTCCGCCAACAGCACAAAATACGGCTATCATCCCGTCAATAACCCGTAGTGAGCGTTCTACCTCAATGGTAAAGTCGACATGCCCGGGTGTATCAATGATGTTTACCTGGTGATCGCCCCACCTGGCCGATATCGCCGCTGAAGCAATGGTGATGCCTCTTTCCTGTTCCTGTTTCATGAAATCCATCGTGGCCTGTCCGTCATGAACCTCTCCCATTTTACGCGATACACCGGTAAAAAATAATATCCTTTCGGTTACGGTGGTCTTGCCTGCATCAATGTGTGCTGCAATACCAATATTTCTGAGTTTTGTTAATGTCATTAATTGATTGAGTGAATTGTTTAAAATGCTGAAATATAATGCCTTAATGTGTAATCCCAGCTAAAATGCCCGCAAAGGTATAACTTCTTTGCGACTTGTGGATCTTTCATTGTTAAATAATCATGAATAATTCTCTATATTACCTCATAACAAATAATATAGCATAATGTTCATCAATAAGTTACACCAGCCAATATTGAGGCATAGCCTTTTATATGCATATACAGGTTTAAATCTGCATACACCGGTGATGATCAAAACACAGCAAAAGCCGCTTATGATGTTGTTTGGTGACGGCATACGCCCACGTTTCACATTTTTATACATTTGTACAGCCGCCGCGTTAATGGTCAAATGAAAATGAAGATATCCTTTAAAAACGAAAATTTGCTTGCCTGGCTTTGCCTGGCATTTATTGTGTTGGCAACGGCGGCAATCTATTCTTCCGTGGGCTCATTTTCGTGGATACTGGGCAGCGACCAGGAACTGCTGATCGAAAATGCCACTGTGCATCAACTCACCGGAAATAAATTTTTCGATATCTTTCTGGGTACAACTGCCGGACGCTATGAACCGCTTGCGGTCTTGTCATATGCGGTGGATATTGCTGTCTGGCCATCAGGAGTCAGGGGGGTACATATGATGAACCTCATCCTGCACCTGCTCAATGTGATCGTTTTTTTCAGGCTGGTGCAGGTTCTGTCGCGAAGCGGCAGGGTTGCAGTTGTTGCCGCAACACTTTTTGCACTGCATCCTGCAAATGCCGAAGCAGTAGCATGGATATCGGCCCGCAGCCAGTTGCTGGGTACTTTTTTTCTGCTGCTTGCCTTATTATCCTACGCGTATTACGCGGATCACAGCTATTTAAAGAAACGATATTTCAGGATGTCGGTATTTTTCTTTGTAGCCGGATTATTTTCAAATCCATTGCTCATCATTTTCCCGCTTGCGGCAATTATCCTTGATATGATGAAAGGACGCGATATCGGTCCCGCAATAAAAGAAAAATATGCTGTCGCTGCGTTGAGCCTCATCTGGTTCATTATTATGTTGATCATCAGTATGAATGCAACTACTGAGAGCCACGAATCCCTTCCCGGAACCCTCCTAAGCCTTGTTTATTATGTATATGCTTCGGCACTTCTGCTCATCAGATTTGTTGTTCCTGTGGGTTACGTTGCTTTTCATCCCTTTCCGGGAGATGTTACACTGGTCATTGCTGTTGTGGTTGTGATATTGATGCTTGCAGTAGCAGCACTGTGGAGGTGGAGGAAAAAGTTTGAGCAGGCCTTTGCTGCCATTCTTTATTTTTTGCTCAGCTACATGCTTATTTATATCTTCAGTCCCGGTGCGGCGATGGTTCACGACAGCCATGCCTATGCACCGTATTTAAGCCTGTTTTTTTTATCAGGACTCTTTTTCAGGTATCTCCTCGACGAACTCTCTTCATACAGGTATAGTGCTGTGATCATTTCTTTAATTTTAACAGTATTTGTAATACTGCTGGCCCTGACGTCGTATGAAAGGAAGAATACATATAAAGATAGCGGGAGGCTGTGGACCGAAGTGATCGGGGCATATCCCGATCATCACAGGGCATTCTTTATGCGTGGCGATTACTGGGCTATGAACGGGGCCTATGAAAAGGCCAAATTTGATTACCAGCAGTGCCTGAAAAGAAACCCCCATGCTTTTATGGCGATGAATAACCTCGGGTTGATCTATATGGAGGAGGGTGATCTGAGGCAGGCCCTGAAAGAATTTAACCGTGCCATTGAGCAAAACGACCGTTTTTACAAACCATTTCTGAATAAGGGGATCATTTTAATGCGGCTTGGAAACTTTGATCAGGCGCTTGACGAAATGAACCGGGCTGCCAGCATGGCTCCCGGCCAGGCGCTCGTATTCTACAACAGGGGCTTACTGAAAGAGCGCCTGAATGCCTTGCCCGAAGCCATTGAGGATTTTACTACAGCGATCCGGCTTGATCCTTACAGGCTTATTTTTTATAAAGACAGGGGTAAAGCATACGGCTGGATGAATAATTTCAGCTTTGCCGAAAGAGATTACAGCAAAGCCATAGAGCTCGATCCCGGCAATGCCGAGCTTTGGTTCAGGCGTTCCCTGGCCCGCACCTCACAGGATAATTTCAAGGGTGGACTGGAGGATGCACTCATGGCGAAAAAATTGGGATTTCCTGTCGAAGAAGAGTATATCAGAGGCCTGGCGCGGCAGGTGGTTGAAAAAGACCTTCCGGAAGTAAATCAGGAAAAATGAAAAAAGGAAGCAAAAAAAAATCCCCCCGATTGCTCGGAGGGATCAATGTTTTCAATGTGATGATTATATTAAACTTTAAGCGAGTTTAACATTAACCGCATTAAGACCTTTTCTGCCTTCAGTAAGATCAAAGGTTACTTCATCATTTTCTTTGACCTCATCAATGAGACCTGTTACGTGGACAAAGTACTCTTTGTCTGATTCTTCGTCTTTAATAAACCCAAATCCTTTTGAGTTATTAAAAAATTTTACTGTTCCTTTATTCATTGTATTGTATTATTATTAATTTCTGCAAAAGTACACATAATTCTGCAACATTTACTTTTTTTTAAAAAATTTATTCAAAAAACTTGAATTTCAGTAACAAAGTGCATTAAAATTTGCAGGTTAAACAAATCGCGGGCACCCTCAATTAAGAACTTCGGTGCGATGATCCCCGCATGGGCTAAAGCAAGTCCGCCTCAGATGCTGCCCCGGCTTCCTGTGTATAATCATATACCGGATATCGGTCATTTTTTATATTTTTGGCAATCTTATATCCCTTGAACAGTATGAAAAGCCTGCATAAAAAAAAGAATAACATCATACTGGTGATGGCTGTGATGTTATTGCCACTATTTTTTATCAATGTGAAAAATTCGCACGATTGGGGTGGCGATTTTGCCATGTACATCATGCAATCCGGCAATATTGTTTCAGGAACCCCCCAGGGCGAAACACCATATATATATAATCCCGGCAATGCTGTTCTTGGTCCACCGGCCTATCCTGTAGGGTTTCCGCTCTTGCTTAGTCCGGTTTATGCTGCTGCAGGCAACAGCATTTTTGCTTTTAGTTTGTGGATCACTGCTTTTTTATATGGAATAGGCATGTTGATGGTCTTATTCCTGCGGCGCCATTTCAATGATCTGATCGTATTTTTCCTGGTAATGATCGTGATCTACAATCCCTGGACGCTCAACATGAAGCTGGAAATTATGTCGGAATTTCCGTTTACATTTTTGTTGTTGCTGTCGCTCTACCTTTTCGAAAAGTATTCAAAGGGTCCGTTCTGGATGGGGATAATCATAGCAGCGCTCGGAGGTTTATTGATGTCGGTGAGGATCATTGGGGTGGTCTTTCCTCTTGCCGTGCTGGTATGGGCCATACGTAAAAGATTTATCGAAAAAGACAGATCACCGGTGAATAAATGCGTTTGCGGTTTTCTGGTATCCGTTGGTTCGATCATGTTTTACCTTCTGCTCAATAATCTGATATTTCAGGTACCCCAGGCCGAAGGCGGATCATATGCAGGCATCTGGGGCGGGGAGTCGCTCTATGCAACCATAGTCTACAACCTGGCTTATTATACCGAACAGTTTAAATATTTCTTTTCACCCTGGGGGGGATCATGGAATTTTCTTCCGCTCATGCTCAAGTCGGTTATCTTTACCTTTACCTTGATCGGTCTGATAAAAAGCCTGGCGAAGAGATGGGAACTCATGGATATGATCGTAATCCTTTATTTTGCAGTACTGATCATTTATCCATACCGCCATGCAGGTATACGCTTCCTGTTCCCGGTTATTCCTTTTATGATGGTTTATCTTGTTGATGGATTAAAAACACTTCAGCTTTTTCCGGGCATCAGCACACGCGCAAAGACCTGGTTTCTGGGGTTGCTTGTGCTTGCTTCGTATTTAAATATGATATGGTTTATCATCCTCAATAACAACAAAACAATACCCGGGCCGCAGGAAAATGTTTCTGTTCATGCCTTTGAATACATCAAGGCCAATACTCCCCGGGAAGCCATATTCCTGTTTAGTAAACCGCGTGTGCTGGCCCTCTATACTGAGAGGAAAAGCATGGCCAATCATAAAGAAAACGAACCCGCATCCATTCATGGGCTGATCAATGATTACGGGATAGGGTATATTCTGCTTCATGATGATATTTCTGATGATGCGGTCAGAAAATATGTCGAAGACAACAAAGATGTACTGCAGCAGGAATGGAGTAATTTAAAATTCAGGCTTTACCGGGTGGAAAAGCCTTAAATTAGCAGAATGATGAATAAGATCAGCAAATTAATAGAAGCCTCCTGCCTGTTGTTGAAAAAGCCCTACCTCCTCAACAAGGTCATTGATGATGACGAAATTTGGCGGAAAAAATGTGAACCATGGATTGAAACAGGCAAACTTCCTGAGGTCAGGTTCAATGCCCTGACTGATAAAAAAGAATTCACCGTAAAGCCATTTGCCTTTATGGAGGGTGGTTCATTACCAACCGATCTGGCTCTGCTAAAATTGCTGGCCGGCACATTTGATGCCTGCCGTTATTTCGAGATCGGCACCTGGAGGGGTGAGAGTGTTGCCAATGTTGCTGATGTTGCTGCCGGATGTACAACGCTGAATCTCCCGCCCAAACTAATGGAAGAGGCCGGAATGCCCGCGGAGTATATCGGTCAGCATGCCATGTTCTCACAGGGCCTTGCCAATGTTATACATCTTGAAGGTGATTCTTCACTTTTTGATTTTGGAGGGTTGAACAAAAAATATGATCTCATATTCATTGATGGTGACCATCATTATGTTTCTGTAAAAAATGATACGGTAAATGTTTTTAAGCATCTGGTGCATTCAAACAGCATTGTTGTATGGCACGATTATGCCTGGCAGCCCGGCAATATTCGCTACCAAACACTTGCTGCAATACTTGATGGGGTATCACAAGATATGCACCACAGGCTTTATGCCGTGAGAAATACGCTCTGCGCCATATATTTCCCGCGCGAGCTGCCATCATCAAAGGCTTCGGATGTAGCAATAAAGGATGAAGCATTTGAGGTAAACATACGTTTTGCATGAAAATAGTTTTTATATTCGAAGACCTTTATGAAGCCATTTGCCTCTATCCCTAATAAATTGTTTTATGCACCGATGCACATAAACAGGCGGCAGACAGGCATATAACCTCTTATAACAACAAAAGATGACGAAACACAGGATTTCTCTCAAGCTGATCACTCCGGTATTAATGGCCTTTTTTGTAATGAGTTTCTGCGACCTTGTCGGTATTGGTGTCGACCGCGTAAAACTTGAATTCAATCTTAGCAATACGCTGTCGCAACTGATCCCATCAGCCGTTTTTCTATGGTTTTTCGTGCTTTCGGTTCCGGTGGGTATTCTGCAGGACAGGATCGGGAAAAAGAACATGGTGAATATCGGTATGACGGTTACAGCCCTGGGCCTTTTCCTGCCTGTACTTGTCTATTCGTTTGAGTTTATCCTCATTGGCTTTGCTTTACTGGGGATTGGAAATACCATTGTGCAGGTTTCGGCCAATCCATTGCTTGTTGATGTGGTTCCGGGAAGCCGCCGGTCGAGCTTTTTGAGCTTCTCGCAATTTATCAAGGCCGTGGGTTCCATGATCGCTGCACCCCTGGCAGGATGGTTTGCAATTCATTATGGCGACTGGAAAATACTCTTTATCGTTTTTGGGGTCGTATCGGTTCTGGCTGTTCTCTGGCTGGCATCCATTCCTGTGAAGGAGACAAAAAGTATCGAGGTGCGTGCTTCCTTTGCCTCATCATTCAAGCTGCTCGGGAATGGGTTTGTAGCAGTAATGGTAGCTTGTATATTCCTTGTCGTGGGGATCGATGTGGGCATAAATGCCATCTCCGGACAATTCCTGCTATCTAATTTCAATTCCGAGCAAACAGTAGCTGAATCGGGCAGGAGCCTGTATTTCTTTGGAAAGATGCTGGGAACGTTCGCAGGTGCTATTATGCTGGCAAGATTTTCTTCGCCGAAGTTTTTTGTGTGGTCATCGGTTTTGGGTCTGCTTTCGCTACTGGCATTGATCTTTGCGCCTACCGAACTAACAGCCATGATCGTGATCTTCATCATCGGACTGGGTGTGGCCAATATCTTCCCCCTGGTTTTTTCACTTACCATCGAACGCTATCCTTCGCGTGCCAACGAAATATCAGGATTGATGATCATGGCGGTCTCGGGTGGGGCAGTATTGCCCCCGCTGATGGGATGGATCGCCGATTTCTCAAGCATCACTGCCAGTGCTTTTGTCCTGGTCGCTGCCGCAGCATTCATCCTGCTGGTAGCTGTCAGAAGAAAAACAATATAGTACTGTCACTCCTTTATAGCTTCTGTATATGCTTCAGCGCCTCCAACTACCGGAAGGCTGATGCTTGTAGCATCGAGGTCTATGGTCAGCCTGGTGCCCGGATCGGGCCAAAGCGTGAATTCACGGTCACTCGAAAAGATAAGCAGTCCGATCTTTTGTCCTTTCGGAATAACCTGGTCGTCGGGGATCAGGTTAAAGGTCATTTCGTAGAACTGACCGGGAACCAGGGGCTCACTTTCTGTCATCGAGCGATAGTTCTGTGGGTCGGCCCAGCCGCGGGTGATCAGGTTGTCGGTGATCTTTGGCTTGCGTCCTTCAGTCCATGGCAGAGATACCAGCCATACCGAGAGGTTGGCAGCAGGCTTGCTGCTTGCCAATTTGACCGTGATCGACGGTATTCCCGAAATATGGATGTCTTTTTTTAGCTCAGGACTAACATAGATCAGGCGGTGTTCGGTGATCTCTGCCTGGGCCAGTGTAGACCCGGAAAAAGAGAAATTGTCGACCAGGGTTTCTTTTCCCTGGCCTTCAACCGCTTCGGTCACGAGACTGCCCTGTTCGGGTGCACCGGCAGTAAGAAACAACCTTACCGGCGAAGCATCAGGATTTGGATAGTCTTCATATGGTGTGGGGTCGGTCCTGTCGTCATTTTCGCGTACGATCCATGCACGGGCATCTTCTTCAACACCGTTTTCTATGCCATGCAGGTAGCGTGTAAACCATTTGTTCATCATCGACAGGGGAGGAGGCCCGCCATGGCCACCCTGGTGATAGAATATCTGGGTGGGTACACCTTTGGCCTTTGCGGCTTCATAAATGCGCAGGCTGTGTTCGGGCATGACATTCCAGTCGTTAAATCCATGCGACATCAGAAGGGCGGCTTTGAATGGCCCCATATCATTCAGGTAATCACGGCTTGCCCAGAACTCATTGTAATCGCCATAAATGCGGTCCATCCCCTGGGCGATTTCCACGTCCCTGATCACTTCGTTGCCGTATGGTCGTTTTGATTCTTCGCCGCTATGGATAAAATCATATAAAACATCAATGTCTTCGCCCATCCAGCCACCCGGATGCCTGATCAGCCCGTTTGAACGATAATAGTGCCAGTAGGAGGTTCCGGGAGCAATGGGAATGATGGCTTCAAGGCCCTCAACCCCTGTTGTCGCCGCAGCAACCGGTATGGTACCGTTATAGGAAGTTCCGGTCATGCCAACTTTGCCTGTGCACCAGTATGCTTCTACCTCTTCGCCACCTTCCCGCTCGGTATATCCTTTGGCGCGGCCACACAGCCAGTCGATCACTGCTTTGGGCGCCAGCGACTCATTGTCGCCGCCAATGGTAGGAGAGCCGTCTGAAAGGCCGGTGCCGGGAGATGAAGAATGCACAACGATATAACCTCGCGGCACCCAGGTGTTGAGGTGTGAGTTTGAAATTACCGGCCGCTCGCCAAAGCGCTTGATCTCGGGCGGATGTACGCGCTCAGGTGGCTGTTCGTTCAGCTCGTGGCGCGGATTCCAGAAAAATTCTGACGAACCGCTGGCAACACCGGCAAAATATGGACTGGAAACATAAACCACAGGAAGCTTTAACCCTTCGGTGTCGGTTTGTTTTGGCCTGGTAACAGCCACATGCATGCGGTCGGGCATGCCATCGCCATCTGTATCAAAGCTTGTTTCAACAAAAAGATCGTGGCGGATCCAGTCGTCGGGATCCTCAAAAGCAGGAACCACCTGTGCTTCGCCATCCTTGAATACGGGCACTGCTTTTTCTGTTTCCTGCGTAAATCCGTGAAAACTGACCGAAAGCAGCAAAGCAGCAATCGTCAGATGTAAGAAGAGTGATTTTTTCATAGCAGATCAATTCATGTTTTACGAGAGGCGAATTTAAGCCTTTTCATCATTAAATAAAAAATCAATTGATATTTGGTGGGTTTGGGTAAATATTCAGTGCTCCAGTGATTCAGTGTTTCAGTGCTTGTCCCGGGAACCCGGGGGTTAAATGCCGCTTGGCTTCGCTCGCGATGACAACGATATCCGTGGGAAATGTAATAAGGGCGCGGCGCTCCAAAGAAATTAGTTATTGTGCGCCGCGCCCTTATTCCTTTAAGCAATACCTTGAATTGTCATCCCGAGCGGTAGTCGGGGGATTGCCGGATGTTCTGCAAAA
>JAVVEM010000018.1:0-63412 GCA_032250805.1 Bacteroidales bacterium | reverse complement strand
ACATCCAGCATCCAGTAGATTTGTTATTTGTTATTTGTTTGTTATTTCTTTCGTGGCGTGACTAGTGTTTTGCAACGCAAACAAAGGGTTTACCATCCGCTGGCCAGAACATCGATGATATGAATGGTTTTGATGGGTAATTTGTGCTTGTCGATGTATGCCTGGAGATGCATAAGGCAGGAGGCGTCGGCCGAAACGATATACTCGGCTCCGGTTTCAAGTGCATTTTCAATTTTCTGTTCAGCCATGGCGGTGCTGATGGGTTCATTCTTTATGGCAAAAGTGCCGCCAAAACCACAGCAAACGTCATTGTCTTTCATCTCAACAAGGCTGAGCCCTTTAACATTTGCAAGTAACTTCCGCGGCTCATCCCTGAGGCCGTATTCGCGAAGCGCTGCGCAGGAATCGTGGTAGGTAACCGAATGCATAAAGGTTGCTCCAAGGTCAGTAACGTCAAGCTTGTTTACGATGAAATCGGTAAACTCGAAGATGTTCCGCTGAAGCTGCTTGTATTCATTATGCAGAGAGGTGTTGTGATAAAGTTCGTGGAAATAGTTCTTTACATAGCCTGTGCAGGAAGCTGTAGGCCCCACTACCGGCCTGTTATTGGGAAAGTCCTTAATGAACTTTTCGCCGATGACCTTGGCATCTTCCCAGAAACCGCTGTTAAAAGCCATCTGTCCGCAACAGCTTTGCTCAGGATTGTAATGGACCTTATGACCGAGTTTCTCGAATATCCTGATCATGTTAAATCCTGTTTCAGGATAAAACTGGTCGATGAAACAAGGTATGAAGATATCAATGGTCATGAAAAATGATTATCTGGCAAAAATAGGAAAAATTAGGTTCCGGGTTCCATTAGCCGGATCAGTTTCTGATATTGAAGGAAATGGCAATATGTTTGTAATGAATAGAACAGAAACCCTGGTCTTTCATTACCCGGCTTAATTTTATAACCACCGGGTTTCTATTTTCGTGAAACTCAAATTTCAAAAAATGCAGTGCATTGAAATTTGTAAGTTGAACGAATCCCGATAGCGAAGCGTATCGGGATAAATAAGTATAATACTCCGATGCTTGCATCGGTAATTAAAAAATTCCGAACCCGATACCCCGCCAGCTTGCTGCGGATTCGTTCATTTTAGTCCGAAAATAAAGGGCAGAATAAAAATTACAACAATTGTCCAGGCGGCATAAATTGTTAAATACTTTGCAACTGTTTGCTCAACTGTATCCAATGCACTCCGCCTGAAGTAAGACCTGTATAAGTCCTTTGCAATAAGTATAAGGTTGACAAAGATCAGGACATTTGAAATCAAAACTACGGTACGGTTGGGCGTTAATCCATGGGCGATCCGCGAAACGATAGCCACCATAGCTACGGAATTGATGATAATGGCCAGCACTGCAAGTAACAACAGGATAAAAACATGTATATTTTTCTTCTTTGATTTGTCGAGCTCTGAAACAGAAAATACAATGATTGCCATAACCGCCAGAAGCATGATATTAAACAGCAGCAATAAGTCTCTGTCCTCACTAATTTTACTTTCCGAAAAGATCAGTGAAACCAGATAAACGGCAAGTGTAATCAAAACCAGTGGAGTGAAGACCCTTGCAATTACAGGAGCAATTTTATCGGTTAAATTTGGGTATAAACGTATCAGATATATTGAAACGATTGGTGCTGCCACACCACCAAAAACGGCGACATATTGCATATAAAAATTTTCAATATCCATGTTTATGGCTGAAAATAATCCTATGGTGATCGCGGCCAGCGCTCCGCCGGCAATCAGGATCAGGCCGGTCATGATAAGCAATTCGCCATTAAAACGGATAAATTCAATTCGTTTGGCAGTGTTTTTATAATCGAACGAAATAAACGACAAACCAAATAAACACCATAATAAGAGGGGGACGTGGATAAGGGAAAGTGTGATTGAATCACTTGGTATGTCGGGCAACAGGTTAACAAAAAGAGCCAGTATGAGTATGATCAACCCATAGGCGGCAATTCGCTTTTTGTCGAAAATCCGGTTTTGCCAAAAAGTATAAAGAATGATGCCGTTAAACACGATTATTGCGAGGTTCCTTGTGTAGAAAAATTCCTCGTTCAATTGTGAAAAAAATGCCGGAAATTTTGCGACTATTCCGGTAATAAGCGATAGAAGGATGACGATCAGCAGATCCTGTTTTGAAAATCTTTTACTTTTTAATCTTGCATCAGGAGCCAGGCGGATTTTCCAATACCGGATCAAATCCGAATCATGTTCTTCAGAAATATCTGCCAATGATTTACTAAAATCCTGTTTATTTGCACGATACAGTTTTTCGAGGTTTTCAGGATGATCCAGGTTTTCTAAAATTTTGTCTTTCAATTGTGTGCTGTTTTTAATGGTTATGTATACTTTACGATTGCAATTGCCTGACGGACTTCTGCTTTTTTCTTGCGAAAGGTACTTAAATTCTATTGATCGCTAATTGTGCCGCGTATCACTTTTTTTAATTCTTCCCAAAATTGCGGGTAGGATTTGCTTACCACACCGGGCTTTTTGATGGTAAGCGGTTTTCCCAAAATCGCAAGTGGGGCAAACGCCATGGCGATACGATGATCCATATGGGGGTCGACGGCTTTTGTCAACCGGAGTTTTTGTGCTTTGAACTCAATTTTCCCCGAAGTTGTGTGCGTTCGTATTCCTGCTTTTGCCAATTCTGCCGACAAGGCGGCCAGGCGGTCTGATTCTTTATTTTTCAGATTGCTCAATCCGTAAAAATTTCCGCTCAGGCCCAAAGCTGCAGTGGCTACAATTATTGCCGGGGCCAGGTCGGGCGAGTCCTCCAGGTTAAGGTCTATATGTTCATTCCTAGTCCCTCTCTTACGGATAAGCGCTCCCTGCTCAGTATAGCTTGTTTCAACTCCCAGCATTCTGAAATATTCCGCTGTGATACGGTCGCCCTGAAGTGATACACTTTTCAGACCCTGCAGCAATAGTTCGCCTCCTTTTGAAAGTGCGAGCAGTGCATACCAGAAAGCTGCCGACGACCAGTCGCTTTCCTGCCTGAGCAAACTGTTGCTGTAACCGCTTCCTTTTATTTTTACAGCAGGCAACTCAACATCTGTTTCTGCGCCGGCTGCTTTCATCAGGCGGGTGGTCATGCTGATATATGCCTGCGACGAAACATCTCCTTTAATCTTAAGTTCGAGCCCGGAGGGGAGCACAGGCCCGATCATCATCAATGCTGAGGCAAACTGGCTGCTCATTCCTGCATCTATTTCGGTTCTGCCTCCCGCCAACTGCCTGCCCCTGATGAGCAGAGGCGGGAAGCCATTCCTTCCCTGATAAGTGATGTCGGCTCCCAGTCGGCGAAGAGAGTCAACCAATGGCCCGATGGGTCTTTGCCGCATGCGTTGATCTCCATCCAGAGTCCATTCCCCTGCCTTGATGCTCAGGTATGCGGTGAGAAAACGGTAAACAGTGCCTGCATTGCCTGCGTTCAGAATGGAGTCGTTTCCGGCCTGGATGCGGCCCAGCAAATGCTGCAACAGCTTTGTGTCGTCGGCATCGCTGAGCAGGTCGTATTTTACAAGTCCACCGCTGATGGCATTCAGCATCAGGCTGCGGTTGCTTATGCTTTTCGAGAGAGGCAGGGCAACCTTGTCATCAAGATGATCCTTTGTGGCGGTGATGGTAATGGAATCCATGTTTGTATAAGTACTTAGCCCAGCTCAATATATCTTATCAGGCTGTTACGGATGAGCTGTTCCGGGCAGGTTATGCCTGCTGTACATTGCCCGATGGCCTGCAGGAGTGACATTTGGATTTTACCTCCGGTATTTTTCTTGTCCTGCCTGATCAGGCCAATAATTTCTTCCAGATCTTTGGTTTGCAGCGCGATGCCGGGAAAAATTGCCGTGAGCAGGCCCTGTACTCTTTCACAGTCATCGTGGCTGAGCCCCGCCAGGGCCTCCGAAAGATATGCTTCGCAGATCATGCCGCAGGCAATGGCATAGCCGTGGGGCAGGGGTTGTTGCCATTTTAAATACATCGCCTCAATTGCATGTCCGATGCTGTGTCCGAAGTTGAGGCATTGCCTCTGGCCATGGTCGAAAAAGTCTGTATCGCAAATATTTTTTTTTATCACAGCGACCTCCCTGAGCAATGTTCCGCTGATATTCCCGATAAACTTGTTTCGCTCTGTTGAACCGGGATCGATATTGGCGATTTTAGCAAACAGGCTTTTGTCGGATACAAGAGCTGTTTTAATCATCTCGGCATATCCCGAGAGAAGGTCCTCGATTGGCAGAGTATACAAAAACCCGGGCCAGATGACCACTGCTTCGGGATGAGCAAAACTGCCGGCCTGGTTTTTAACCTGGCCAAGATTAATGCCTGTTTTTCCGCCGATGGCTGCATCGGCCATGCCCAGGAGCGAAGTTGGAATATTGATGAACGGGATGCCGCGTTTGTATGTCGAAGCTGCAAATCCTCCGAGATCGGTGATCATGCCTCCGCCAAGGTTAATAAGTGTTGTGCTGCGGCCGGCACCTGCCTGCTGAAGCCTGGTCCAGACAAAATTAAGATTACCCGTATTTTTACTGCCTTCTCCTGCCTCGATTGTTATAATATGCGCCTCAGGGATGCTTAGCGGGCTGTTTTTTATAATCGGAAGACAATGCTTTGCAGTGTTGGTGTCGGCAAGCAGAAGATATTTTTCTGTTTCACCAATATATTTTGAAAGCGCTGCGGCAAGCATATTTTCGGAAGCAACAAAGCTTAGTTCTCCGGTTGGAACGCCGGTGCCGTCATTTTTCTTTTGTTTTTGGTGCAGCGTCATAGCCCCTTTACTTACATGGCCGAGATCAGGAGGTCGATATCGCGGAAGGGAAGACCGAAATATTCGCTGATATGTTTGTTTGTTACCGCTCCGTTTAAAATATATACTCCGCGGCATACCGGGTAGTTTTGCTTTAGCATGTTCACCGTTCCGCCCGCTTCCCCGATCTTCATGAGCAGGGGGGCAAAGAAATTACTCAGGGCGTTTGAGGCTGTATGCGGCACGCTGGCAGCGATATTGGGAATACAATAATGTGTTACATCGTATTCTTGAAATACGGGCTGATTGTGATCAGTAAGCTTCGACGTTTCGAAACATCCCCCCTGGTCGATGCTTACATCGATAATCACAGAACCTGATTTCATACGTTTTACCATATCCTTACTGATCACACAGGGGCTTTTTCCCTCTTCAGCACGGATGGCTCCGATCACGATGTCGGCGGTTGATAAATTTTCCTGCAATATTTTGGGCTGCAGGATGGAAGTGAATATTCTGTTGTTGAGATGCTTTTGAATACGTCTGAGCCGGGAAATGGATCCGTCAAAGACCTTTACCAGGGCGCCCATTCCCAATGCGGCCCTGGCAGCATTTTCGCCCACCGTGCCGGCACCCAAAATAACGACCTCTGTAGGGGCAATACCCGGAAACCCGCCAAGCATAACACCACGGCCGTATTCAGGATGGCTGAGGTAACGTGCAGCGATGATGATTGCTGTGTTTCCCACGATCTCGCTCATCGACCTGAGCACAGGAAAAGATCCTGTATCATCGCGGATCATCTCGTAAGCCAGGGCAGTGATCTTCTTCGCGATAAGATTTTTAAAGTAATCCTGCGTGCGTCCCAACTGATTAAGAGCCGAAATGATCGTATTGCCGGCCGAACAAAGTTCGATCTCTTCCAGTGTAGGCGGGGCAACCTTCAGTATGATCTTCGATTTGTATACTTCTTCCGGGCTCTTGACAATTTCAGCCCCCGCTTCGCTATACTCATGATCGCTGAAATGCGATGCTGCACCTGCACCTGCTTCAATCAGCACACGGTGTTGATTCTCTGTAAGGAAATAAACCGCTTCAGGTATGAGCGGAACACGGTTTTCCTGATAGGTGATCTCTTTTGGAATACCGATGGTAATACTTCTTCCCGATCTGTATACCTCCAGAACTTCTTCTTTGGGCATGAATTGCTCAGAATGCTTGAGATTCGAATATGCCTGATTTCCATTTTCCATAACATCAGTAATTTAACCGGATTTCCCTGCTTCCATCTTCCAGTTCCCTGATCTTTATGTATACGTGTTTTTCCGGTAAAAGTTCTGCGATGAGTCCGGGCCATTCAATGAATACATAGTGCCCGCTGTAAAAATAGTTTTCATAACCGATATCCATCACCTCTTCCACTTTTTTTATGCGGTAAACATCGAAATGGTATACCGGGCCATTCTGCTCCGAAATATATTCGTTAATAATTGAAAAAGTAGGGCTGGTAACGGTATCGGTTACACCCAGCACAGCACAGAGTTCCTTGATGAGGGTTGTTTTTCCGCTGCCCATTTCTCCATAGAGGGCAAATACTTCTGGTTCAGGCACCCTCGATAAGATATCAGAAGCTATCCCGCTTAATTCGTTTATCGAACGACAGTGATACAGCTGTTCCATATCCTATGCTTTTGGACTTAACGAAATGATGGGGATCAGCATCTCCTCAAGCGAGATACCTCCGTGCTGGAAAGTGTTTCGGTAATATTTTACGTAGTAGTTGAAGTTGTTCGGGTAAGCAAAGAAATCGGTATTGCGGCAAAACACATAAGAGGTGCTCACATTGGTCCTGGGCAGATGGATATCGCCGGGCTTGCGCACTTCATATACTTCTTTTGCTTCGTAATTCAGGTTTTTCCCCGATTTATAGCGGAGGTTGGTGGTCGTGTTCCTGTCGCCAACTATCTTTACGGGATCAATTACCCGTATCGAACCATGATCGGTAGTGATGATGAGCGGGTATTGCTGTTCAGAAAGCTGCTTAATGATATCAAATAGTGATGAGTGTTCAAACCATGAGACCATGAGTGAACGGTATGCCGCTTCATCATCGGCAAGCTCTCTGATGATCTCCATTTCGGTGCGCGCATGCGAGAGCATATCTACGAAATTATAAACGATAACGTTCAGGTCGTTCCGGTAAAGGTTCGAAAGATTGTCGGCCAGTTTCCGGCCGGCATCCAGGTTCAGGATCTTATTGTATGAGTATTTCAGGTTCTTTCCCAAACGTTTGAGCTGCTCACCCAGCAATTCGCTCTCAAACTGATTCTTGCTCCCTTCGGCCTCTTCAGGCGTCCAGTAATGCGGAAACCTTTTTTCGATCTCAGAAGGCATGAGGCCGGAAAAGAGCGCATTCCGCGCATACTGTGTTGTTGACGGCAGGATGCTGTAATAGATGTCGTCTTTTTCAACACGGTAATATTCCTCTATCATCGGCTGAATGGCTTTCCACTGGTCGTAGCGCAAATTGTCGAACAACAGCAGGAACATGGGTTTGCCTTCTTTGACTTCAGGGAATACTTTTTCCTTTAGCAATGTGGTTGACATCACGGGCCGGTTGTCTGATTGCCCGCTGACCCAGTCCTGATAATTTTTTTCGATGTACTTGGCAAATACCTGGTTGGCTTCGTTTTTTTGCATTTTCAGAATATCCATCACGTTCTCATCAGAGGTCCTGCCCAGATTCAGTTCCCAGCGCACCAAACGCTTGTACATCTCAGCCCACTCACCGTGGTTCAGTCCCATGGAAATATCCATACCGATGTTGCGGAATTCCTGCTGGTAGGCCATGGTGGTTTTATCGCTTACGAGCTTTTTGTTCTCAAGGTTCTTTTTCAGCGATAGCAGGATCTGGTTGGGATTAACCGGCTTGATGAGGTAATCAGAAATGTTTGATCCTATGGCATCTTCCATGATGGATTCTTCTTCGCTTTTGGTGATCATCACCACCGGAAGGTTAGGATACAGGTTTTTAATGCCTTCAAGTGTTTCAATGCCCGACATGCCTGGCATATGCTCGTCGAGGAATACGATGTCGAAAGGCCGCTCACGGATAATATCCATTGCCTCGTCACCATTGTTTGTTGTCACTACTTCGTAGCCTTTTTGTTTGAGAAAAAGGATGTGTGGTTTGAGCAGGTCAATCTCGTCGTCGGCCCATAAAATGCTTATATTTTCCATGTATATTCTTATGTTTATCTTTCCGGCGGTATGCAGAAAAGTGATCAATCAAAAAAAAAGTTGTATAATTGAAATGTTTTTTACGGTGAATTATTGTTTTACATCCAAAATTCCTTTACAAAAGTAATACATCGGTGCGGCATTCCTCCTTTAACGGCAGAAAAATATTCAACGACCCTGTATACGGGTTTATCCCGGTTGGCGACTCCCTGATCTTTGATTTGATCGAACAACCCTGGTTTCAGCGCCTGCGCAGGATCAAGCAATTGGGTATGACCGATATGGTATACCCGGGAGCCTTGCATACACGTTTTCATCATTCTATCGGAGCCATGCACCTCATGACTCATGCCATCAACGCACTGTATCTGAAAGGAGTTGAGATTAGTAAGGAAGAAGCCAGGGATGCCGCTATTGCCATCCTGCTTCACGATATCGGGCATGGCCCTTTTTCGCATGCGCTCGAAAATTCGCTTATCGACAATATTGACCATGAGCTTATTTCGCGTATCTACATGGACAAGCTTAATGAGGTTTTTGATGGCCGCCTGCAGGGAGCCATAGCGGTTTTTAACAACAGTTGTGAGCGGAAATTCTTGCACCAGCTTGTGAGCAGTCAGCTTGATATGGACAGGCTGGATTACCTGAAACGCGACAGCTTTTACACAGGGGTTTCGGAAGGTGTGGTCAATGCAGAGCGTATCATTAAGATGCTTTTTGTTGACGAAGACAGATTGGTGGTCGAGGAGAAAGGCATTTACTCGATCGAAAAATTTATTATTGCCCGAAGGCTGATGTACTGGCAGGTATATCTGCACAAGACAGTGCTGGCGGCAGAAAATATGCTGATCAAAATACTCAGCCGTGCCAGGGAACTGACAGAAAATGGCGAAAAACTTTTTGCAACACCCGGGCTGGATTATTTTCTGAAAAAACGGCCCGGCAGGAATGAATTAATGCACGATAGCGGAGTGATAGACCACTTTTCAGTGCTCGACGATCATGATATTTACGCATCGATAAAGGTTTGGAAAGATCATAAAGACCTTGTTTTATCAAAACTTTGCAGGATGCTCCTCAACAGGGAGCTTTTTGGCACGGAACTTGAAAATGAGGCATTTGATGAGGAACGCCTGAATGCTTTGAGAGAAGCCATTGCCAAGCGCTATGGCCTCACAGAAAAGGATGCTGCTTATTTTCTTATTGCTGATTCAACTGAAAATCATGCCTATCATCCCAAAAGCGATAAGATAAATATTCTGTACAAGTCGGGGAAGGTGCTGGATATTGCCCACGCATCCGACCAGCTGAACATTACGGTGTTGCATAAAACGGTAACAAAATACTTTTTATGTTACCCCAAAGAGTTCAGGAATTGTTTATAAATCCTTAAAAATATACTGCCCATGCCAAATGATAAAATCTTATCATTGCATGCGGAACAGAACATGCAACTATGGAATTTACAGCGCAACAGATAGCAGAGCTTATAGGTGGAAAGCTGGAAGGGGATCCGGATGTTACTGTAAGCCGGTTGATCAAGATCGACGAAAATGAAACCGGCGGGCTTGGCTTTCTCGCCAATCCCAAATACGAGTCGTTTATTTATACTACCGGGGCGGATGTGGTGATCGTGCCTGAAGATTTTAAGGCCGGAAAAGAGCTGAAGCTCACCCTGATCAGGGTCGACGAGCCCTATCTTGCCATTGCTTCATTGCTTGAAGTGTACAATAAGATGAAGCTTGACAAAAGCGGGATCAGCGATCTTGCATTTGTTGATGCTACAGCTACGATTGGCAAGGATGTTTATATCGGCGAATATGCCTTTATCGGGAAGGATGTGGTATTGGGTGATGGCGTAAAAATATACCCGAACACTTATGTAGGCGATTTTTCGAAGATAAGCGCCGGCTGCCTGATCTTTTCCGGCGCGCGCCTTTATCACGATACGGTGATGGGCAGCAAATGCACTATACACTCAGGGGTGATCATTGGTGGTGATGGTTTTGGATTTACGCCCAATGAAAAAGGAGAATATGTAAAAGTGGCCCAAACCGGAAATGTCTTGATCGAAGACAATGTTGAGATCGGTGCCAATACAACTATCGACCGGGCGACCATTGGTTCAACCATTATCCGCAAAGGTGTTAAGCTCGATAATCTTATACAGGTTGCCCATAATGTTGAGATTGGCGAAAATACCGTGATCGCGGCACAAACAGGAATTTCGGGTTCGACAAAGATTGGCAAAAATTGCATGATTGGCGGGCAGGTAGGGATTGCCGGACATCTCAGGATTGGCGATAATGTGAAGATACAGGCCCAATCGGGCATTCCATCAAATGTTGGCGACGGAGAGATCATTATGGGGTCGCCGGCCATCAATCTGCGGCAATTCATGAAGTCGTACATCCATTTTAAAAATCTGGGCGATATTGCCCAAAGGCTTGATGATCTGGAGAAGAAGATCAACAAGGACTGACCTCACTCTAAGTCTTTTTATTCCTTTAACTTAAAGCAAATTTTATTACATTTGCCAAAATTCTGATAAGCTCGCCGGCCGTACATGACTGAAAAGCAAAGAACAATAATAAAAGCGGTATCTGTAAAAGGAACGGGACTTCATACCGGAAATGATGTTACACTTACTTTTAACCCTGCTCCTCCGGGGCACGGGCTGGTGTTCAGACGTGTTGACCTGGAAGGTCAGCCGCTGGTGAAGGCCGATCTTGACAATGTTGTTGATACTTCGCGTGGTACCTCGCTTCGCGAGAACGGGGTTGATATAAACACATGCGAACATGCATTGGCTGCCGTTAGCGGATTGCAGATCGACAACCTGCTGATCGACCTTACACAAAGTGAGCCGCCGATCATGGACGGGAGCTCCAGATATTTCCTGGAAGCACTCTCTGAGGCCGGTTTTGTTGAACAGGATGCTGAGCGCGAATATATTGAGCTCGATACCAACCTTGTTTATACAAACAAAGACAAGAAGGTTGAGCTCATCGCCATCCCTTCCGAGCGTTTTAAGGTATCGGTAATGATCAATTTCGAGACCCGTGTGCTGGGCACGCAATATGCTGTATTGGAAGATATACACAACTTTAAGGAAGAAATTGCAGATTCAAGAACCTTTGTTTTTCTTCACGAACTGGAATATCTGCTGAACAATAACCTCATCAAAGGTGGCGACCTGAATAACGCCATTGTTTTTGTGAACAGGTTGGTGTCACAGGAAGAACTTGATCGCCTCGCCGATCTTTTCAATAAGCCCAGGGTGAACGTCATGCAGGATGGGATTCTCAATAATCTCGAATTGCATCACCGCAATGAGCCGGCCAGGCATAAACTGCTTGATGTAGTGGGCGACCTGGCATTGCTTGGCAAGCCGCTTAAAGCTCATATTATCGCACGCAGGCCGGGCCATGCTGCAAATGTTGAATTAGGGAAACTCATAAAAACACATTTTAATACATCAAAAAAGATGACAGAATCATTTTCGGTTGATTTAAGTAAGAAACCCTTGTTTGATATCAATGATATTCAGCGGTTTCTTCCTCATCGCCCCCCTTTTCTTTTCATCGACAAGATCCTTGAAATGGGCGAGGATTATATTATAGGAATGAAAAACGTGACGATGAACGAGCCTTTCTTTGTTGGTCATTTTCCGGGAAATCCTGTGATGCCCGGCGTGATACAGATTGAAGCCATGGCTCAGACCGGTGGCGTGCTTGTATTGAATACAGTTCCTGATCCGGAAAATTATATAACGCTTTTTCTGAAGGTTAATGAAGTGAAATTCAGAAAAGTGGTTGAACCCGGCGATACGCTTATCTTTTATAATAAGCTGATAAAGCCCATTCGCCGTGGAATTGCAATGATGGATGGCAAAGCATATGTCAACGGAAAAGTAGTTATGGAAGGCTCTATGATGGCTTCCATTGTTAAGAAAGAAGATATCAACGAATAACCCAATCTGATGAATCAACCTTTAGCATACGTACACCCCCAGGCGAAAGTTGCCAACAACGTGGTAATCGAACCTTTCGTGAATATTGAAAAAAATGTGACCATTGAAGAGGGCACCTGGATCGGCTCTCATGTTACCATTATGGAAGGCGCACGAATAGGAAAAAACTGCCGGGTGTTCCCCGGTGCCGTGATCGCCGCTATCCCCCAGGACCTGAAATTCGATGGCGAGGAAACCATTGTTAAAATTGGTAATAATACCACTATCAGGGAGTTTGTAACCATCAATCGCGGCACAAAAGCCAATTATGAGACCGTTGTAGGGGATAACTGCCTGCTGATGGCCTATGTCCATGTGGCTCACGATTGTATTATCGGGAATAACGTGATCCTTGCAAATGCGGCAACACTTGCAGGGCATATCAGTATCGACGATTATGCTATTGTTGGAGGACTTGCGGCTGTGCACCAGTTTGTTCAGATTGGCAAGCATACCATGGTATCGGGCGGGGCACTTGTGCGTAAAGATGTACCACCCTATACCAAGGGGGCCAGGGAACCTTTGTCGTATGTTGGTGTGAACTCCATTGGATTAAGAAGGCGTGGATATACCGGCGACCAGATCAGGGATGTTCAGGAGATATACCGGATGATCTACCTGCGTGGCCATAATGTAACACAGGCCATCAATATCATCGAGGCCGATATTCCTGCAACTCCGGAGCGTGATGAGATACTGTCGTTCATTCAGCGCTCAACAAGGGGGATTATGAAAGGATACAGTAAATTTCAGAAACAAGATTGATAAAAATTTAATACATGGCAACAACGTCAGATTTCAGAAACGGATTGGTCATTGAATTCAATGGCGAGTTATACAGCATAGTAGAATTTCAGCATGTTAAACCCGGAAAAGGGGGCGCATTTGTCAGAACAAAACTTAAAAATGTAAAAACAGGAAAGGTCTTGCCCAATACCTTTAATGCAGGCGTAAAGGTCAATGTTCAGCGGGTTGAGCGTCGTCCGTTCCAGTTTTTATATAAAGATCCTGATGCATTTCATTTCATGAACCAGGAAACCTTTGATCAGATATTTATTGGTGCCGAGCTCATTTCTGCTCCTGATCTTTTGAAAGAAGGACAGGATGTTGAGATCACTTTCCATGCCGAAACAGAGTCGCCTATTGCCTGCGAACTGCCGGCCTATGTTACCCTTAAGATCACATACACCGAACCCGGCGAGCGGGGAAACACTGCCACCAATGTGATGAAAGATGCTACCGTGGAAACGGGTGCAACCGTGAAGGTTCCGCTCTTCATTAATATCGGCGACCTCATCAAAGTGGATACACGTACCGGTGAATACTCCGAAAGGGTTAAAGCCTAGTAAATATTAATCATAATTGCATTGCGATTGATTATCCTGAGCCGGTTAGCGGTGAAGGGTGAAAACAGAAGATCATGAAATTTTCCGAACCACAAACCCTTAAGCAGCTCGCCGGGCACTTAAATGCTAAGTTTATTGGCGATCCGGAGCACCTCGTTACCGGCATGAGCGAGATCCATATGGTTGAAGCAGGCGATCTGACCTTTGTCGACCATCCGAAATATTACAGCAAAGCCCTGAATTCGGCTGCCACAACAATACTCATCAATAAGACCGTAGATTGTCCTGAGGGGAAGGGGCTTATTATTTCCGATGACCCGTTCATGGATTTTAATGCACTCAGCGAACATTTCCGGCCTTTTATTCCGTCTACCGGCATGATAAGTGCCACGGCAGAGATCGGCGACGGAACGCTAATCCAGCCAGGTGCGTTTATCGGCAATCATGTAAAAATAGGGAAGAACTGCCTGATCCATGCCAATGCTACGGTTTACGACCATTGTGTGCTCGGCGACCATGTGGTTTTACACTCTGGATCAGTAATTGGTGCCGATGGTTTCTATTTTCAAAAACGAAAAAGTGAAACAGTAAAGTTTAAATCGGTGGGAAGGGTCGTTATCGGCAATCATGTTGAGATCGGTGCCAACTCGACGATTGATAAAGGGGTTACAAGCGACACCAGGGTTGGCGACTATACCAAGTTCGACAATCATGTGCAGGTTGGACACGATACTCAGATAGGCAGGTACTGCCTGATTGGAGCCTTTTGTGCTATTGCCGGCGTAACTATGATCGAAGATAATGTGATCTTGTGGGCCAGCGTTGTGGTCGACAAAGACCTTGTAATTGGCGAGGGTACGGTAATGCTGGCCACTTCCGGGACGGATAAATCACTGGAAGGAGGCAAAATATATTTTGGTCGTCCGGCCATGGAAGCCCGCAAGGCATGGCAGGAACTGGCACTTATCAGGAAACTGCCGGAAATATGGGAAAAAGTTAAAAAGCTTTGATCCACCTATTGAAATCTGATCTTTACTCCTCAATCTCTTCTGTCTCCTTTTTTCTATAGTAAAGATCCATTGAAACGAGTATGCCGATAAATCCCCAAAATGGTACGGATGCTTTGTCGGTATCGAGGAAATTATTAAGCAGTCCATGTGCAAAATACGACATAAGGCCAATAAGCAGGAGGAGGCTTATAAGTTTAACCTCTTTGGAATCAGCTCGTTTGTAAACCCTTAATCCGGTAATGGAAACTGCGATCACGATCGCGATCATGCTGAGCATTCCGAGGATACCTGACTCGGAGAGGGGGCCCAGGTATTCGCTATGGGCATTCCCCATGTCGCCGGCATTTGTACTGATAATGGTTTTTTCCTTTGAACGCTGGAAGGGGGCATAAACAAACTGATAGGTGCCCGGACCCCATCCCCAGAGGGGACGTTCCTTGAACAGCCTTACGGCACAATTCCACCGGTTGATCCGTTCAAGGTTGGAAGCATCCGACGAGATATTTGAAATGGATTGAACATGCTCGGCAAAATCCGTTGAAGAATCCTGTTTATTCCGTTCAAGCATATCAATAAACTGAAAGGAGAACATATAGAAAAGCCCTGCAAGCACAATGATGCCTGCAAGAACAACCCTGAACTTAATTTTGAAAACAATGATCAGATAAATGGCCAATCCAAAGGCAACGCTGATCCATGCAGCTCTGCTGTATGAAAAAATTATCCCGACAATGAAAATGGCCAGAACAATAAAACTGGCAAGCCGCTGTGAATTGCTGTAATTCTTGCTCAGGCTGATACCTGTGAGAAATGGAAGGAACATTGCAATAACGGCACCATAGGCAGTGTGGTCATTGTAAAAGGGCTGCATCACAAGGTTACTGGTGGGTTTATTGAAGCCGTGACCGGCATGGTTGATGAGTGTGTAAATGATCACACCGATGAGGGGAATGATGTATAACCAGATGAATCGTTTGGCATTTTTAATATTGCGGAAAAGCAATACCCCGATAAAATAGAACGGCACTATAAACCAGAGCCTTGCAATAAGGTATTTGACCGATACCAGAGGTATCTCGCTTGTCAGGGTAGTGATCCCCATCCAGATCAGATGAATGATGATGACTATTGTTACCGGATGTTTTACCACCTGTTTGCTGAAGCCACCATCATAAAACAGTTTGATAAGAAATACAATGAGCACTCCAAACATAAGGGGCTCAGTAGGCAACGATATTCCGACACCCAGTTCGGGATCCACATAATTCACGGCAACCGGCGTAAGAAAAGCGATAAGCAAAATAAGTTTATCGAGCGAAAAAATATAAAGAAAAAGAAAGATCAATACTGCAGGCGTAAGCAATGCATAGTATTTGTTATGAATGATAAGGTAGCTGTTTAACAGAATAAACGCTATGCTTACGGCATAAACAATATAGATCTTATATTTTTCGAGAAGACTCAAAGCAATGGTACGATAAATGTTTATTTCTTAACACGGAACTGGTGCCTGTAACGCTCAATGATCAGAATGATTACAATAGTAAGGAACACTGTTGCTATCAGGGTGAACATCACGATCAGCCAGCGTACAGGATACGATTTCTTGTCGGCCGGATAGGGTGGCGTTACAATGTTGGCATAAGTGAGCTCATCGGTGTAGAAGCGAACGGCATTTTCATAATCAACTTTCAGTAAAGCAAGGTTCTTTGATTCATTTTTGATGGCTTCAACAATCTCAATGAGCTCGCCCCCGTGTTGTTCAATATTTTCTTTTAACCGCATCACTTCGCTCTGGTTGATGTTTGTAGTGGAAGCTCCCATCACCGTTCGCAGATATCCTTTTGTGATCTCCTCAGCCTGCGATTCGTATTCGATCAGCCCATATTCGGTACTCAGGGTCTGCAGGCGGCCCTTCAGAGAATCCATATGTGCCTGCTTTTTCGCAAGGATGGCTTCATACATCCTGATCACCTCCAGGTATTTGTCATTGTGTACTTTTCTAACCTTTTTATTGTAAAAATGAATGATGGCATAAACCATTTCATTGGCCAGAAAAGGGTCTTTGTCAAGTACAGTGATCTCAACCGACTCGTAAGGTGTTTTATTGATATTGACGTTCTGACTGTATTCGTAATATATAGTGGAATAAAAATACTTGAAATTGCTGTCGACTTCATAATGAGCTGCAAGGTCGAACTTCTTTATTACGCTGTCTTTGATGTCTTTCGACTGTAATAATTGCAACATCTGCTCAGTTTCGCTTTCATCAGAATAAGGAGCGATATTATGCGGGTATACCACTGCATAGGATTTATATTTTGGCGTAATAAATATAGAACTTGAGAAGAGCACCCCAAGCAACACTGCTATCACAGCTATAATGACTATATGTACCCACCATTTTAAAATTATACCTACCAGGTTGGAGTTATCTGAATACGTTTTCATATCAAAGAGGTTGTTTGATTTTTCTTCTGATGATCCTTGAGTATATGGTTTGTCTTTTGTTTTTATAGGTTCAGCATTGCTGCTTTTTTCTTCAACTGCTGTTTTATTATTTGAATTTTCTTCCTTTGTTTTCTGTTTTTCTCCAACTGCCTTTTTCTCAGCAATTATTTCTTTTTTTTCTTCCTTTTGAACAACTGATTTTTCTTTATCAGGTAGTTTATCTTTTTCTTTTTTGGTTTCAGTGCTTTCAGATTTCTTATTGGACTGTGAGTTGCCAAATGACCAGAAATTAAAGCTCAGGCTTTTTTTTTTGATCTTTGAAAAATTCTCGATGGTTATAATGGTCAGTATGGCTAACAATAAGGCTGCGAAGGTAGATACCAGAACAATGATCCATCGTATTGGATAGGATTTCTTTTCGGCCTTGAAGGCGTAGTTTACCACAAATTTCTGAGGCAGTTCAGATTCGGCATCTACCTTAGCTTCCTGGTATTTGGCTTTTAGCAGGGTGAGCTGTTCTGATTTAAACTCGAGCGTGTTTTTCAGTGACAGGAAGGAGCCGCCGTATTCGGCCAAAACTTTCAATCTTTCCTCCAGGGCAAGTACAGCTCTCATGTCACCATTCCGCAGTGCGATGGCCAGTTGCTGATTGATCACTTCCGACTGCGATTCATAATCATTTACCCCAAGTCTGCCGATCACTTTGAGCGAGTCGACAATTTCGGAAATTTCTTTTTGCAGGCTGACGTATTCTTTCTCAACGATATTAAATGCCCGCATGGCACGGTCTTTCTGCATCTGGGTTTTCGTTGAATCCACCAGCTCGGCAATAGTGTTGGCAATGTCGGCTGCCATTTGCGGGTCTTTATCCAATACGGATATCTTTACCGCCATGAATTCGGTCCTGCGGAAGGAAACGTTGTTTTCGTATTCCTTCATCAGCCGGGTGTTCTTGTACCTCGACCTGTCATCGATCCCATAGTGCTCGCGTAAATTGAACATCTCAACTACCCTGTCCCGGATCTTATTCGAATTCAGGATCTGCAACATTTGCTCTGCCTGTTCTTCTTCACCAAATCCCAGTACATCTTCCTTAATCCCTGATTGCTGACTGATAAGGGCCTTTGAAATTGAATTCGTGGCCACAGGAAAAAGGATTACCGTTGATTTATACTTTGGTGTGATAAACCAGGGTGAAGAAAACAAGATAGAGGCAAATATGGCAACCAGGGCGATGATGATCAAAGGTTTCCGCCAGTAATAAAGGAAATAGAGAAACCCGGAGGAGTCAAAGTCACCGTTTTCTGGAAACTTATTTACCATCTTCTTAGTTATAAATTTTGTACAAAGGCGTCAAAAATAGGAAAATTATTTCAATGCACCAATCTAATAAAGAACCAGGGGTTGATTTATTGTGCAACAGCACTTTTTTTAGTTATGGGTGGGTGCTTCCCCTTCCGGTGTGATCTCAATTTCTTTTTCTCTTATGATCTTAATAAACCCACGAAGGTTGAATAATTTCAGGCTCATTGAAAGCAGCAGTGAGAAAAGGAGGAATATTCCAAGATTTATATACCAGGAAAAAGGCAATTCCCTGCTCAGGTATCCGCCGGCAATCAATCCTCCGGCAAACAGCACTACTGAAGCCATATATGCAAAATTTATCCTGAAACGGAATATTCTTTGCGCGACAATGATCTGAAGGATAACCGAGATCATTTGTGCTGTAAGGCTTGCATATGCAGATCCAAGTGCCTGTATTCTCGGGATCAGGATAAGGTTGATTCCGAGGTTGAAAAGAATGGCAGTCGCGGCAATAATGTTCAAATGTTTCAGGCTTCCGTTGGCGGTAAGGAGGGTGCCGAAAACATATATGCCCGAAACAGCAATAAAGCCAAATACCAGAACACTGAATATCCTGCTGGCTTCGATATTATTATCAGGATAAAGCAGATCCATGATCTCCCCTGCATATATCATTGACCCTATTGCAAAGGTTACCGATATGGTGAACAACATGCCAAAGGCAAGCTTTACCATGCTAACAACAGGGATCTTATTTTTGATCATATTGGAAAAAATCGGCAAGAGGAGCACTGCAAAAAGATAGGCCACCTGATTGGCTGCATCGAATAAACGGTATGCTTTGGCATAGATCCCCGATTGTATGTCGCCATGTGGTTTTGGTAAAATTCTTTCGATCAACACCGGATCGATCCGGTTGTATAGCGACATCATAAGTACCAGGGTGGCAAAGGGCAGGCTGCGCTTTACGATCATCACAAAGAAAGGCCAGTTCCAGTAGATCTTTTGAAAGCGTGCCTTAACCACAACAATAGAAAAGGCAATGATTGCCGTAATGACATAGGCAGCAGTTTGTGCGTAAACAAACCATTCGATCCTGAAGGGCTCGCTCGAGATATTACCCCAGATAAGCACAGCACAAAAAATGATCATCAGCAGGCGGTCGAGCACAGAAACGATGCTATCGGTGCGCAAAAGCAAAAGGCCGGAAATGTTGGAGCGGAGATATAATATTGTGGATAGCAAAAACTGGTTAAAAGCGATCCAGGCCAGGAGGTATAACTGCTCGGCATTAAACCCTATGACCAGGGCTATAATAAATGTTATAAGAAGATACAGAATCGCCAGCATAAAGCGGATCACGATGATGCCTGAAAAATGCTTATTCAATAAATGCTTGTTCTGAGCAATATTGCGGTTATTGAAATTGGTTATGCCCAGATCAAGTAAAATATTGAACAGAAAAGAGAAATTAAATACAACAAAATAAAAGCCATAGTTTTCCAGGCCAACAATATTTTGCACGGAACGGTCGATGCCAAGGATCCAGAACGGCTTGATTAACAGGTTCAGAGAAAGTAAAAGGATGAGGTTGGTAATGAATTTCCGTTGCATCGTGATGGTTTTTTGCTGAAATACTATTCAGATTTGCATTTCGGCCGTATGGAAAAATACATATTTTTGTACAAAATTATCATAAAAACGATTGTTTGTATTTTTTATGATGCTTCGTTGACAGATTTTAAAAAATACCTCTTTTGAAGATTGCCGTAAATACACGTTTGCTTCTTCCGGATAAGCTGGATGGCATTGGATGGGTCGCCTACGAAACTCTGAAGCGTATCACGAATGCACATCCCGAACATGAGTTTTTTTTTATTTTCGACAGGAAGTGGGATGAACGGTTTATATTTTCCGGCAATATCACCCCCATAGTCGCCCGACCGCAGGCACGTCACCCTTTTTTATACTATCTGTGGTTTGAATGGTCCGTCCCGCGAATACTTAAAAAGATCAATGCCGACCTTTTTCTATCGCCCGATGCCTACCTCTCCCTTAAAACCGATGTTGCTTCCCTCGCTGTGTTCCATGATCTGAACTTCGAGCATTACCCTGAAGACATTCCATTCTTCAACAGGAAATATTACAGATACTTTTTTCCGAAGTTTGCCCGCAAGGCAACCCATATCGTTACCGTTTCAGAATTTTCAAAAAAAGATATCATAAACCTTTACGAGATCGCTCCTGAAAAGATTAGCGTAGTGTACAATGGTGCCAACGAGGATTTTATACCTGTTGAAGATGACATCAAGCATACGATGCGGTTAAAATATACCGGCGGTTGCCCGTATTTCCTCTTTGTTGGGGCTTTACACCCGCGAAAAAACCTGGCGAGGCTTTTTAAGGCATTTGATTATTTCAAAGACCAGCACATCAGTAATATTAAATTATTTGTTGTGGGGAGCAGACAATACTGGACTGCTGAGATTCAGCAGGCTTTTGAAGGTATGCGCCACTCCAATGAGGTGATCTTTGGCGGACGTTTGCCGAGCGACGAATTACATAAAGTAGTTGCTTCGGCTCTGGCAATGACCTATGTGAGTTACTTTGAGGGGTTCGGCATTCCGATCATTGAAGCTTTTCGCTGCGATGTTCCGGTGATCACTTCCAATGTTACCTCCATGCCGGAGGTTGCCGGTGATGCTGCACTGCTTGTCGATCCTTTTTCGGTGAAGTCGATTGCCATGGGCCTTGAAAAACTTGCTTTTGATCCGGATTTTCGGGCCAAACTGATTGCGAAGGGAAGGGAGAGAAGAAAACTATTTACCTGGCAGAACTCGGCTGACCAGCTCTGGAAGGTAATCGAAAAAATATTAAACAAACAGTAATCATATGATCAATGTCCTCATTCTTGGGGCCGGGGGGCGTGAGCATGCCCTGGCCTGGAAACTTGTGCAAAGCCCCTTGCTGGGCCAACTCTTTATTGCGCCCGGAAATGCCGGTACCGCTGATCATGGAACGAATATTGATCTTGATGTGGATAGTTTTAATGAGCTGAAAGCCTTTATGCTTAATAAACAAATCGATATGCTGGTGGTAGGCCCCGAAGCTCCACTCGTGAATGGCATCCACGACCAGGTAAAAGCAGATGATCAACTGCGCCATATACATGTGTTCGGTCCGTTAAAAGCTGCCGCAATGCTTGAAGGCAGTAAGGATTTTGCGAAGAATTTTATGAATAAATATGGCATTCCAACAGCTGCACATGCTACTTTTAATGCTGATCAGCTTAATGAAGGACTGGCATTCCTGAAAACTATGCAGGCACCCTTTGTGCTCAAGGCCGACGGACTGGCGGCCGGCAAGGGAGTGCTTATCTGCCAGTCACTTGAAGAAGCAGAAAATGAGCTGGTTGCCATGCTGAAGGATGAAAAGTTTGGCCGGGCAAGCAGTAAAGTGGTGATAGAGGAATTTTTGGCTGGAATTGAGATATCATGTTTTGCATTGACCGACGGAAGATCATATAAAATTCTGCCCTCAGCCAAAGACTATAAACGCATTGGCGAAGGAGATACAGGCCTTAATACCGGGGGGATGGGCTCCATATCGCCGGTACCTTTTGCTGATGCTGAATTCATGCAGAAGGTTGAACATCGCATTATCGCTCCTACAATTCGTGGCCTTATCAATGAAGGTATCGAATATAAGGGTTTTGTGTTTTTTGGCTTGATCAATATTAAAGGTGAGCCTTTTGTGATCGAGTATAATGTGCGTATGGGTGATCCTGAAGCGGAATCTGTTATCCCGCGTATAAAATCAGATTTACTTAAGTTATTCATAGCTGTTGGTGAGGGTAAGCTGGCTGAAGAATTTATTGAAACAGATCCACGATTTGCGGCAGCCATCATGCTCGTGTCGGGTGGTTATCCCGGATCATACGAGAAAGGGAAGACGATTAGTGGCCACGACGAAATTACTGACAGCATTATCTTTCATGCCGGAACCCGGCAGGACAAGGATTCCGGTGAAATTCTGAGCAACGGAGGACGTGTGATGGCTGTTACTTCATTTGGCGATACACTTGAAAATGCCCTCCGCAGAAGCTATGTTAATGCTTCAAACATCACTTTCGAGGGCAGATATTACCGTCGTGATCTGGGAAATGACCTTAAATAATAATGGGTGCAGGCATGATGGAGAGCCTGATATGCGGCACCTGTGTGTATAAATTCAATAAACAGTGCTGATACGATTTTTTAAATCCAGTTTTTATTCACAATACATTGTCCTGTTTATCATCGCAGCAGCACTGTGGATACGGGCTTTTATATCTCCCTGCCCCCAAATGGATTTTGCTGTGCAGTCACTGATATTCAGTCTTCCCGAAAGCTTCGGCATAGAGCAAGAGTGGGTGTTTCCCCTTACTGGTTTTATGATTTTGATTGCAAGCGCGCTATTGCTTAATGCCAGCCTTGTGCGGCATGAGCTGATTCCCAAAAACTCCATGCTTGGGGCATTCATATATGTTTTACTTATGAGCCAGTCGCCTGCAGCCATCGGGCTTAACCCGGTCTTATTTGCAAGCTTGTTTCTTATCCCGGCATTTGACCGTATCCTCAATACCTTTGGACAGGCCGACCCTACTAAAGATGTTTTCAGTGCTTCATTTTTGCTCGCCATGGCTTCCCTTTTCTATCTTCCATCAATTGTTTTTCTTCTTATCCTGCTTTTTTCCTTTGTTGTTTTCGGAACATTTAGTATCAGGATCATCCTGGTAGCTTTTTCAGGTTTGGTGGCGGTGTATCTGTATGTGGGCCTGTTTTACTTTCTTACCAACCAGGTTGAGGACAAGCTTGCTGATTACATGAACTATTTTATACATCTTCCGGCAATTGAACTGCCACATACTTTTCATCAATACATTATCTGGGGCATGCATCTGGTAATCTTTGTGGTGTCGGTATTATATATATTTACCCATATAAACGAATGGGTGATCAGCGTGCGCCGAAAGTCTATGCTGATTTTGTGGTTCACCCTGCTTGCTGTGGCGAGTATCGCCCTGCAAGGGAATGCTGTTATGGTGGTAATCACCATTGCGGCTATCCCTTTATGCGCAATGGTGAGTGAATATTTTGCTGCACGGAAAAAGCCTTCGTTCATGCTTGAACTCTATGTTCTGGTAATGGTGCTGTATACTTTTATAAACAATACCTTTATGGGGCCATGCTGAAACAATATCGCAACATAGGAATTGTTGAGGCCGGTCTTGATGAGGCAGGGAGGGGTTGCCTGGCCGGGCCGGTATTTGCAGCAGCCGTTATTTTGCCGCAGGATTACAGCAATGATATATTAACCGATTCAAAACTGCTGAGCAAATCCTGGCGGGATGTACTCAGGAAAGAAATTGAAGCACATGCCCTTGCCTGGGCCGTGGCAAGCGTCTGTAACCGCGAAATTGATGAGATCAATATTCTGAATGCATCGATTCTGGCTATGCATCGTGCCCTTGATAAATTAAATCAGGAGCCTGCTTTTCTGCTTGTCGACGGAAACCGGTTCAAGCCCTGGCGCAATGTTAATTTTGAATGTATCGTAAAGGGCGATGCCACTTTCTATTCCATTGCTGCAGCATCTGTCCTGGCAAAAACCCACCGCGACGAATATATGGAAACCATCCATCATGAATATCCACACTATCAGTGGGTTAACAATAAGGGTTATGCAACACGCGATCACAAGAACGCCATAAATCAATTCGGTATTACCCCATATCACAGAACAAGTTTCAACCTGAATGAACAGTTAAGCCTGGATTTTGACTGATCACATTTCTGTTTGTGAAGTTCCGGAACAATAATTAACATGATGATGTTAGTTTAATTTACGAACGGCCAATATTCATGCATTTTTTTTGTTATACTTTTGAAAAAGAAACAAATCGAATATGGCCCGACAAAACAGCTTTTTCAAATATGGAATATTGATCTTTTTGGTTGTGGTGGTTATTGCCGGAGCATATTACATCTACAATAAATATGGTTATGCAAGGCTCTCACCACTCGATGCTATTCCTGCAAACACTTCTGCATTTATCGTTGTCAATCAACCCGGGCAACTGATCGGCACCCTTGCCGAAAAAAATATGATATGGAAAGACCTGCTGAAATCGGAACCCCTGGGTGAGTTTCTTCAAATGCTGAACTATGCTGACTCAGCCCTTGATGAAAGTTCAACGCATGAGTGGCTTAACAAGGGTGAATTATATGTTGTGCTTTCGGGCGACAGTGCACAGCTGTCTGCAGGTATTTTGTTTGAATGGCCTTATGGCGGACAGGAAAGTGATATCGATAAACTTGTGGCTGAACTCCAGGGCAAATCTTTGCAGAAAAACAACATGGAATTCGGCCAATATAAAGGATATTCGCTCAGCGATACAAATGGAGCTGTTGTGTATTATATGGTGAGCCATGGACTGGCAATTATTGGCAGCACTCCGGAATTTATGACTGATTGCGCAGAAAGGATAAAATCAGGGCAAGTCCTTCCGTCATTGGACAATTTTGAAAAAGTTTCGGCTACAGCAGGCAGAAATGTTCATGCCAATATATACATTAATTTCCGTCGTATCGGGGAAATTAGTGACCGCATACTGGCTTCTGCCTTCCGGGACGAAAAGCAGATATTGCCCGAATTTGGCTCATGGGCAGAGGTCGACCTGCTTATTAAAAATGAGGAAATACTGCTCAATGGTTATACCGAAACTATCGACAGCCTTTACCAGTACCTTGATATTTTCAAGGGTCAGGATCCGCAAAAAATTGAGATCACGCGTATTCTTCCCTACAATACATCTTTGCTGCTGAGCCTGGGCTTTGAGGATTTTACGGCTCTATATGATCGCCAGGAGGCATATTATAGTAACGAAGGTATATTTAAAAGCCGGAAAAGCAGGCTGGAAACGCTGAAACGGCAACTGGGGCCTGCACTTGAAGACCGCATGACCTCCTGGATCGGCAACGAGATCGCCCTGGCTCTGATCAACCCTCACTTGCGCGACCCGCAAAATAACAGTTTTATAGCCATCCACGCCCGTGATATTGAAAAGGCAGTAAGAAGCCTTGGTGAATTATCCGGAACCTCAGCCACAACCCACTATCGTGGCTACCTGATCAGCAGGATACCGGCAACAGGGCTGCTGCCAGTCATTTTCGGACAGTTGTTTTCGGCTGTTGAGAATAATTATTATACACGTATTGAGGATTACATTGTGTTTGCAAACAGCCAGGGCAGTATCGAAAACTTTATCAACATCCTCCTTTCGGGCAAAACCCTTAAACAAAATGAAAATTTTAAACGCTTTACCGATAATGTTTCTGACCGCTCCAACATCTTGTGTTATTTTAATATCAGGAATTCGATCAATATGCTGGAAGATGTATTGTCGCCACAATGGGCCCGCTTCGTGAAGAATAACCCGGAGGTTGTCAGGAACTTTGAAGCGTTGGCAGTACAATTCAAGTGGCTCAACAACATGTATTTCTCAAGTGTTTATATAAAACATAACCCGTCATACATCAACGAAGACCTTTCTATATGGAAGGCTTATCTCGATGCCCCTGTATATGGTGATCCATATTTTGTTAAGGATCACAGGACGAATCAACTGAAGATCGTTACTTTCGATACACTCAACAACATGTATCTGATCGACCATGAGGGCAACATTGTATGGAAGTTGAATATTGGCGAGAAAGTGATCAGCGACGTACATACCGTCGACTTTTACAAAAACGGGAAGATCCAGTACCTATTCAATACTGAAAACCGTATTTATCTCATCGACCTGCTGGGCAGGGATGTGGAAGGTTATCCTGTCGAACTGAGGGATCAGGCTACCAATGGGCTTGCAGTATTTGAATACGATGACAACAAAGATTACAGGATTCTGATCGCACTCAAGGATAACCGCATATATAATTACGATATTCGTGGAAAAAAAATAAAGGGCTGGAATAATCCCATGACGAAAGGCGTGGTTACCATGCCTGTACAGCACCTCAGGGTAGACCGTAAAGATTATATTGTCATTGCCGATGCTGAAAACAATGTGAAGATCACCGACAGGAGGGGAAACCCGAGGATAAACCTCAAGTCGAAACTGGAAAATGGCCTACGCTCCGGGTTTTATGTAAATGAAACAAACAGTAAGGGAATTATTCTGACAACCGATAAAACCGGCCGGCTTGTTTATATTAAGCAGGATGGCAGGATGGAAACCACCGACTTTGGCAGGTTCAGTGAGAACCACTATTTTCTTTATGAAGATTTTGATAACAAAGGAGGGAAGGATTTTATTTATCTTGATGGGAATAAACTCACGGTTTATGACCGGTTTAAGAATGAAATGTTTAGCCATGAATTCGAAAATGAGATCAATTCCTCGCCACTTATCATTCCGGTATCGGCGCGTGAAAAATTAATTGGGGTGGTTTCGGAAAAAACCGGTAAGATCTATCTTTTCGATAAACAGGGAAGATTGCTCAGTACCCCTGATCACCGGGGCAGAACAAAAATGCTGATCGGAAGCCTTAACCGCGACGGGCAGTTAAATATGATCTCCGGATCGGGCGCAACCATTTATAATTATTATTTCAGATAGTACTTGCTATAAAAACCAATTTTATTAAATCCAATCAGGTATACACAGGATATGAAAAAGATATTACTTGCCTTGCTGGTTCATGTGATTCTCACAGCTTCATGCCAGGCGCAGCTTACAACAATACTTAAGGATGCACGCTTTTTTAAAGGGCCCCTGAAAAAGGTTGCGCTTATCACCCAAATCAGCGATACCAACTTTCGTAAGGATGTTGAGTTGGCAATAGGAGCCGCTTTTGAGAGAAAACATATTCCTTATGTGAATGCATATGATATTATTCTGCCTGATACACTGATCTTTTACAGTACCCTGGAACGGGAGTTTTATGATGCAGGTGCCGATGGTGTACTTATTGTAAAGCTCGTTGATGTTGAGTTAACTGATATGTATATCATACCCGGGGGTGTTTTGCCACCCGATGCTTACAATTATTATGAATTCTATTCGGTGTATTATTATTTCGACTTGCCTGTTGTAGGTGCTCCGGGATACCTGCAGCGTGATGACCGGAAATTTCGGCTTGATGCCAACTTATATCAGGGCAAGGGCGATATGATCATATGGAGTGGTCAATCCAAACCAATCAAACCTGCAGATTATAGTAAAACAGTTCGTTCTTTTGCCCGGAAACTTGCAAAAATCCTGCTGTCGGAAGGTCTGGTCCTGAAAAAGTAATTACAATCTATAACTATTTGTCACGTGACCTTTGCCGGGATTTGCGGTTCACTTCATTAAGGTCCTGTTGAAGTATGTTTTCCCAGTTTTTTTCAAATGCAGGCCAATCCATGTCTGTTGCGTGTTTCTTTTTGACCGGAGCAATTGTGTTGATCAGGCCATCCTGCAGGGTTTTCCAGGTATAGTTGAAAAATCCTTTCACCGGGTCGCGCACAAAAGTCATTTTACCGATCCTTGGAGGTTTGTTGTGTGAAGGATTATTCTTATGCATGACCGAGTTGGCAATAAACGAGAGAAACCTGTTTTCTTCGATCTGTCCTTTCGACGATAAGTTTTTCTTCACAACAACAAGATCAATGTCGTCATAAAGAAATTTAACTCTTCCAACAGCAGTATCATACTGCGAAAGTCCATAGAATTTGATGCTGTGTACATTGCCCGCCCTCATTTCAATAAATGCCAGCGGTTCAATGAGCGGGTTCATGATTGGCATCTCAAAAGAGCCTGTTTCGCCATAAAAGGTGAAATATTCATCCTCCCTGCCGAGCGGCAGGTTGAAGTGAATATCAAAATTTGTTTTATTCATCAGTTTTCCCGTAGCATTTACCAGCATTGATTGCCCATCGCGCATGCGCCTGTGGTTGTTGTTAATTCCTGTCACCTGCAGCTTTATTTCACTAAATCTTACTTTTCCCGATTTTTCAGAATCAAATATCCTTTCGGCATATCCGAGCTGAGATCCGCTGACATTTATGGTGTCGATACATAGTTGTGCAGGGATTTGAGCAATCGCTGTCTGGAAAAGTTTTGGGAAGATCGACATGTCGCGCGGAATTCTTTTGTCGCGGTAAATCTCTGCAATGGCATCGTGGATATCAAGACTGCTGATCATCACTTTATTATTCATCAGACTGTCAAATGCAATGCCTTTAATATGAATTTGTGCCGTTTGAATGTTGAACCAGTCGGTTTGCCTGCCCAGAACCTTCCCCAGCTCTTCTTTTTGATATAGCGGGATAAGCCTGAGCGAGTCAAGGATCATTTTTGATTCCTCGTAATCCATTGCAAGGGTTCCGGTTTCCAGGCGGTAAAGTTTACCAGGCAGATCCATTGAATACGATTCAAGCCAAAGCCTGAAATTGTCGATATTCAATGCCATTAAAGGCTGTGAATTATTTGTTGAATCTACCGAAATACCTGTAATGATGATTCCCAGACCATTTGTTCGCAACACTTCCTTCTCCTTTCTCATGTCTACCCAGTGAATTGCTGCATCGGTAATTTCAAATCTACTCAGGTGTGACTTTCTGAGCAGGGCCGGGACTATACTATCAGTATTGCTTGTGAAAAAACCGGATTTTTCCCGCTCACCATCCGTAAAAACAGCCTGCGGGCTGTAAATTGTTATTTCTGGTTTATTTATCCCGATGCTTCCGATCTTTACTGACTTGCCTCTGATGGCGCTTAGTATTGCAACTGAGCTGATCTTTATTTTTTCAACCTTTAGCCCGATAAGCGGTTTGGCGAGCCGGCTTAACCTGACATGCCCGAGCGCGCCTGAGGTGGGCTGGATTTCAATACCGCTTAGCTGAAGACTGCGCGTAAAAATATTCACCCTTACATTTTTGAAGCCGACCCGGTAATCGTTGGTATCAATAGCGAGTAAATGATCTCTTAAAAACCTGTCGGCCCGCATGCTAAGAATTCCATTAACCGAAAAAGCAAGTATTGTAACAAGCAGCAGGAGGATACCTGCCATGATAAGAAGTTTTTTTTGCAAACCGGAATGTGCCATAATTTGAAGGATGATTTGAGAAAATAAAGATAACGATTTTGCATCATGCCATGCTGTTTATATGTTTTGCTTTTATTCTTGCTGCTATCCGGGCTTTGTAAGAGCAGGAAATATACACATAATGAGGCAAGTATAAATTTTATGCCGATACCAATGTAACTTTTTAGTAAATTTGTTTAAAAGCATTTATTAATTTTAAACCAAAAGATTTTGATATGAAACGGCTGCTTTTGATGTCTTCCATTTTCTTATTTTCTTCGCTCCTTTATGCCCAGAGCCCCAAAGCCTGGTCCATCGTTGCTACTTATGATATCGCCGGCAAAGCCTCAGGCCTTGCCTGGGACGGTTCTACATACATTTACTATGGCATTTATGGTTCAGACGGAGATCATGTTTACCGCTTTGAACCCGGAACCGGAAATAATTCACTTCAGTTTATAAATCCTGCCATCGACGATTCCTATGGGATGACCTGGGATGGCCAGCATATCTGGATCATCGACCAGCCTTCGAGCAGTGCCAACCCCGCCCTGGCAACAGAACTTGACCTGAGCGGTACGATCGTTTCAACGATAACCCTGCCCGATCACTATATGTCGGGTATTGCCTACGATAATGGCGACTTTTGGGTTTGCACGTATTATCCTGATCCGGGAACCATTTACAAGGTCGATGCCTCAGGAAATATCCTGACACAGTTTCAATCGCCCGGCGAACAACCATGGGATATTTGCCTCGAGAATGGCGACCTCTGGGTGGCCGACTATTACGATGATATGCTCTATAAAATTGATATGAACGGCACTTTGATCGAAAGCCATCCATCGGAAAACATTAAACCTTCGGGGATCGTTTTCGATGATAACTATCTCTGGTATTGCGACGGACAAATCAGTACAACGCCCAGCATACTTTATAAAGTTGACCTGGGTGGTGCCGGCACACCTGCCATCAATGTACCAATAACGCTTCACGATTATGGCATTGTTACTATCGGTAATTCACCGGTATGGAATATGTTCGTTTCCAATACAGGCACTGCACCACTTACCATTAACGATGTCGACATTCCCGGAGGCGAACCTGTGTCAACCAGTCTTGTTACACCGGTGACCATCGATCCCGGCAACAATATATCCATACCGCTAATCTTTTCACCCATTGTACCTGAACCCCTCGATGTTATTGTAAATATTCTGTCAAATGATCCGGTCGATCCTTCTGTACCTGTTAATTTACTGGGACACGGTGTAAATTCGGGTCCAAGCGCCCTCACCGGCATTACTGCGCACGATTATGGCATTATACGAATGGATGCACATACGCGCTGGTTTTATGACCTGAAAAATGTTGGCGACGACACCCTGGTTGTGAGCTCTTATTCATCAACAGGGCCGGAATTCTATGTTTTTCCCGACGACCCGTTTCCAAAAAGGATTGCCCCACTTGAATCGGAACTCATTGGCATATGGTTTAACCCCGACCTGCCCATAAGCTATTCGGGAGATATTTTGCTGAACACGAATGATCCTGATAACCTCACAATAAGCCTTGATCTGGATGGTGAAGGGGAGAAAAAGGACTGGCTGCTCGGAGAAGAGCTCTGGCATTATTATATTAATGAAGGATATGATAACAGCCCGAAGGCCATAGATTACATCAACGATATCACCTACGACAGCATCAGCGATGTGGTTATTTGCAGCGAGGATAACTATATCAGATGTTTCAATGGCAATTCAGCCATTACAGGTGATGTGATGTGGGAGCGTAAGATATACAGTGGATCTGTATACAGTCAGCACGGTATTGACGTACTTGATGCAAATGCCGATGGTGTTGAAGATGTCATCATTGGCACAACAGGTGGCAATCGTTCGATCATTGCACTGGAAGGTAAAACGGGCCTAATCCTCTGGCAGCATCAAACCAGTACCTATGGCGATGGCGGTTGGGTATACCAGGTTGATTGTTCCTATGATTACAATGGTGACGGCATAAATGATGTTCTCGCATCGACCGGAGATGATGGAGGTGGCACCGGGCCAAAGCGCATCTATTGCCTCGATGCCCTTAGCGGTGAATCGATCTGGGAGTGCTTTACAAATGGCCCTAACTTTTCATGCATTGGCGTAAAGGATTTTAACGGCGATGGCCAGGCCGATGTAATCGGTGGCGCTTCGAGCAGTGTTGAGGATGAAGGACGTGTGTATGGTATCGACGGGGCTACAGGAAATATTGAATGGACTTATGTTGTGAACGGCACTTCAGTATGGGCCATCATTCAGCTGAACGACATCAATGGCGATGGTACACCAGATATCGCAGTGGGCGATGGTGTTTTGAGCGGTGGATCTGTGTATTATCTTGATGCCACGGATGGCGATTTGATCCAGTCTGCATACCTTGGAAGTATCATTAACCATTTTGCCAGGCTCGACGATATCAATCAGGACGGACATCCTGATATTCTGGTTGCCTATGGTGGTGCAAATGGCGTTGTGCTTAGCGGCCTCGATGCATCTACGCTTTGGTTCAGAGGACTGGCCGATAAAGCCTGGGTTGCCGATGTCATTGGCGATATAACCGGCGACGGGCTCAAGGATGCCATCATTGGCACGCTCTATACAAACAACTATTGCTATTTTATGGACGGAGAAACCGGTGACGAACTTGAGGCCATATCCTTTGGTACGCCGGTTGATGCTATCAGAGCCATTCCCGATGTTGTAGGGGATAATTCTATGGAGATGGTTGCCGGTGGCCGTAACGGGAAAGTTATGTGTTACTCTGGTGGTATTGATGCTCCTGTTGGGATCATTGAGCCCATGCCGGCACTGGAAGAATTCATGGCAATGTGTTATCCAAACCCGCTCCTCCCTGAAAGGGGAACGCCTGCTAAAATCAGTTATGCACTTAAGGAGGGCGGACATGTGCTTGTGCAAATCTTCGACAATCGGGGAAACATGGTACAGACACTTTATAACGGTCAGCAACCGAAAGGCCTTCATGTAATAAAATGGAACGGACAGGGACTGAATGGTATGCCATTGCCTGCCGGTCTTTACTATTGCAGGATTAGTAACGGCAACAACAGTACTTCGCTAAAAATATCATTGCTTTAATATTGAACTATGCAAGTATTTATCACCGGTGCTAACGGTTTTATCGGAAATCATCTCGTTAGCGAGCTCCTGCGGCAGGATGTGAAAGTTATTGCAGCCAGCCGTAACGAGGATAAGGCCGGCAAAGCTTTGCCCGCAGGCGTGAGGGTGGCAGGATATGGTGGTCAGGAGCTCAGGGAAGCCCTCTCTTCATCCGATGTCGTTGTTAATCTGGCAGGGGAATCGATTTCGGGCGGACGCTGGACGAACAAAAAGAAAGCTTCGGTGATGAACAGTCGCTTGAATACTGCCCAAAGATTGCTTCATGCAGTAAAGTCGTTGAATAAGAAGGACCTCGTATTCATTCAGGCATCGGCTATCGGCTATTATGGCAACAGCAGTGAACTGAACCGCAGTGAAGGATCAGAAGCGGGTGATGGTTTCCTTGCTGAAGTTTGCCAAAAATGGGAAGCTCATATGCCTGAAATGGCAACATGTGTTAAGCGCGCAATAACCCTGAGGTTCGGTGTTGTGCTTGGAAAAGAGGGAGGGATGCTGCCGGAAATGCTGAAACAAAGTAAAAGAGGAACAGCAGGAAAAGCCGGCAATGGAAAGCAGTGGATCTCATGGATACATATCTACGACCTGGTGCATGCCATCATATACCTGATCAATGACGATAAAGCCGGGGGAGTATACAATCTCGTGGCACCCGAACCAATACAGCAAAAGGAGTTTTCGCGATTGCTTGCCCGCTTTACGGGCCGCAAAATACAATTGCCGGCACCGGCTTTCCTGATCAGGCTGGTTTTGGGCAAAATGGGGAAAGAGCTGGTTTTGAGCGGGCAGCATGTATCGGCTGCAAAGCTCTTACGGAAGGGATTTGTATTTAAGTTTGACAAAGCTGCTGATGCAATGAAATATCTGATCAAACATTAACAGTATGATAATTTTTTATATGTAATAAATTAACATTAAGTTATGAAGTATCTGAAAAGTCTGGAAACCATTATTATCTGGATCCTGGTGGTGATGATGTCATTGGTGCTCATCATTTCTCTTATACAACTGGGATATACAATGTTTACCTATATCGTGAGTCAGCCTTTTCATATTTTTGATGAGAAGTCGATGCTCGGTTTGCTTGGCAGTATCCTTATCGTATTGATCGGCATAGAATTACTCGATACCATTAAGGTTTATCTGAAAGATGATGTGGTGCATGTTGAGATCGTTATCCTTGTTGCCATCATTGCACTGGCCCGAAAGATCATCGTAATGGATTTCGATAAATACCCTGCCATGTCGCTGTTTGCCCTTTCTGCAATGCTTGTTGCCCTGGGTATAGGCTATTACCTGATAAAACATTCCGACTGCAAATATTCTATCGGGACTTCTTCCAAAAAACCGAATGGCGATAAAGACAGTTGATGATGGATGAACTTTATACGATAAATAATGTTTAAGATGTTGTTTAAAATATAGAGTTAAAAATTAAACAACATATGTCGCTGATCAGAGCAAGCTCTTTTGTGACATCCGGGAAGTAAGATCACATCAACATGAAAGGATTAAAACATATTCTCCTGTTTATCGGTTTTCTGCTGTTTGCCTCAGTAATTGCTGCCCAGGAAGCGAAAATTACCGGCCGCATTTTTGATGCTCGCAACAACGACCCCGTGCCCTTTGCCAACATCATTATCAGTGGTACGAGCATTGGATCGACTTCCGACCTGGATGGCAATTTTGTATTTACGGGCCTTGAACCTGGTTTTGTAAAACTTGTTGCCACTGCTGTTGGTTACGAAAGAAAAATTACCGAAGAGATTCAGATTAACCCTGCTAAAGCAGCCTTTATTGATATTGCCATGCCCCCGGCCAGCATCCAGCTGGATGAAATCGTGGTAAAAGCGGCCACTTACCAGCGTAATGCAGAGAGTCCGGTATCGCTTCGCACCATAGGAGTTTCGGAGATCGAAAAAAATCCGGGAGCAAACCGCGATATTTCGCGTGTCGTACAAAGTTTGCCAGGAGTTGCTACAACACCTGCTTTTCGCAACGATATTATCGTTCGGGGCGGGGGTCCATCGGAAAATACGTTCTTTCTCGATGATGTTGAAATACCTACCCTGAATCACTTCAGCACCCAGGGGGCATCAGGAGGGCCGGTTGGCATAGTAAATGCTGATTTCCTGCTTGAAGTCGACCTTATCTCGGGAGCCTTTCCCGCCTCGCGGGGCAATATGCTTAGCTCTGTGATAGAAATGAAAATGAAAAATGGCAATCGCGACAAATTAAATCTCAAAGGAACTGTTGGTGCTTCCGACCTGGCCCTGACACTCGAAGGTCCCATAGGCGAAAAATCAACCTTTATCTTTTCGGCACGCAGATCATACCTTCAGCTTCTGTTCAGTGCATTGAAGCTTCCATTCCTGCCAACATACAATGATTTTCAGTTGAAAAACCGGATCATTTTTGATCCCAAAAATACCCTGACCTTTATCGGTATTGGGGCTATTGATCAGTTCAAACTGAACACCGGCCTGAAAAATCCCACCGAAGATCAGCAGTACATCCTCGACCAGGTCCCGGTAAATAATCAATGGTCGTATACTTTCGGAGCCGTTTATAAGCATTTTGCCAACAGAGGAAGCCATACTCTTGTGGCCAGCCGCAATTATCTTGATAACCGCCAGTATAAGTACAGTGAAAACGACGAAAGTTCGCCTGCAAACAAGATATTCGATTACAAGTCGACCGAGGCAGAAAATAAATTGCGTTATGAATATGATATGGGATTTGGAAGTTATGGTGTAAAATTTGGTGGTGGCCTGAATTATGCCGTATATACCAATCAAACTTTCAGGAAAGATTTTTCAGAAGAGCTGGGCCCGGTCAATATAAATTACAACAGCAATATCGATATGCTTTCCTATAGCCTGTTTGCCCAGGTATCGCGTTCATTCATCAACAATCGTCTCGCCCTGTCGTTAGGTGTGCGCACCGATGCAAATAATTATTCGGCCAGGATGTCGAATATGCTGGATCAGCTATCACCCCGGCTGGCTGCATCATTTCTGATCACCGACCGCTGGTCGGTGAATTTCAATACGGGCAGGTATTTCCAGCGGCCGGCATATACAACACTCGGATACAGGAACAATGATGGTGAACTGGTAAACAAGACAAATGGTGTGAAGTATATTTATAACGATCAGGTGGTGGCAGGCTTTGCGTATCGTCCGAACGATAATTTTGAGGCTTCAATTGAGGGTTTCTATAAATATTACTATGATTATCCATTTTCGTTGCGCGATTCGATCAGTCTGGCGAGTAAGGGTGCCGACTATGGCACATATGGCGATGAAGCCGTGGTATCGGATAATGAAGGCAGGGCTGCCGGCGCCGAACTGTTTCTCAGAGGACGGATTACAAAAGACATTAATATTTTAATGTCGTACACCTATGTCAGGAGTGAATTCCGCGATAAGAATATGGAATTTGTGCCTTCGGCCTGGGATAACAAACACCTGTTTAACATCAGTGCCAGGAAATCGTTTAAACGAAACTGGGATATGGGAGCAAAGTGGCGCTTTGTGGGGGGAGCCCCCTATACACCATGGGATCTGGGGACTTCGGAAAATGTGCTGGCCTGGCAGGCAAAAAGCGGACCCTATCTTGAATACGACCAGTTCAATGCATTTCGCCTGAAAAGCTTTCACCAGCTGGATGTACGTGTCGATAAATCATATTATTTCAGAAAATGGTCGCTCACACTTTATCTCGACATTCAGAATCTGTATAATTTCAAAGCTGAGCTGCCCGAAAATATCATCCGTGCAACGGATGAAAATGGTAAACCCATTATTGTTAATCCCGAAGCACCCATTGATGAGCAGCGCTATGAGCTTAGAAGAATAAATAATGAAGCAGGAACGGTTCTTCCAACCATAGGCATAATCATTGAAATATAAATGAACATGAAAGCAATATTTTCGCCTTACCTGTCCCGCGCAAGATCATTACGCATCTTAATGCTAAGCGGGATCATAGTTTTGATGTCGACCTTATCATGCACTTCACAGAAAGGTCAGAAAGGGAAAAATGATCAGGCAGAGAAGATCGTCATGCATTCAGGTGATGGCCCTGTTTTTGAGATCAGTTTCAGGAAGGGACCCGGGCATAACCATCCCTTAATGGCTGTCTGGCTCGAGGACACCACCGGGACATATCTTCAAACGCTTTATGTTGCTGAATCCATTGGTACCGGAATATTTGGACATGGCCGTATCACTGCAGGCCATTGGGAACCCGGTCCACTCAGCAGGCCGGCAGCTTTACCTTACTGGTGGCATAAATATGGATTTCTGCCCACACCTGAACAGCCTGTTCCTGACGCAATAAGCGGTCCTACGCCCCAGGGAGATTTCATAATGGAAACGGATGTTCCTGCCGGGCTCCCTGAAAAATTTGCAGTCCAGATGGAAATCAACCAGTCGTGGGATTGGAATGAATACTGGACCAATGATAAGTATCCCGACAATGCGGCATATATGACTTCAAGCCAGCCTGCAGTTGTGTATAAAACAGTGGTTGATAAACGAATGACTGATAAGAAGTACAGGTTGAAAATTATAGGCCACAGCCATTATGCAGGAGAGAACGGAAACCTATATCAGGATATAACCACTTTAACCTCGGCAAGGCAAATTGCAGGTGAGATAAGTGTTAGCATCATAAACCGCGATAAATAGCAGCATTTTCCCAGATCAAGCCGATAGCATGGATGGGAAATAGTTTCCCCACAGGTCCTCGGCCACCCGTTTTCGTTTCAGGGGGTCTTTTTCCAGCCTTGCGGCAATGCAGTTTGCTCCTTTATGACAATTATAGCCGGGCATTTGCATTTTTTTCTTGAGTTCCGACATATCATGCAATACATCAATTTCAATCAACTCATGTTCCCATGAGTTCTTGTTCGTATACCTTCTTGTAATTGCAAATATGCCTCCCTCAGCTTTTAATCCGTCCGGGTCAGGAAAAGTATAAAAGCGGTACTTTTTTCCCGTCCTCCCTGTGAGATAAATAATTTTTACTTCTGTCATTTTCGTTACCTCCTTACGAATATTATGCATGCACCAAAACTGTGCAGACAATCATTTGAACCTGGCAATTAAGGATGTACCTGTGGTTAAGCCCCCGGTAGAACAGGCTATGATTTGATACACAAACCACATGGCCGGTTATGCCTTAAATTGAATTCCTCTAAAGATACAAAAATATTGAGCGGAAATCAAGCAGAAAATGCTTTATTTTATGCCGGCCAGGGCATTTTTGAGTTCATAAACGGAAGTAGGTCTTGCCAGTATAATGCGATCACTGTCAAGCAGGAACATGCTTGGCGTGGCGTAAATGCTGTAATCGATGGCTGGTTTTGAATTCCATCCTTTGAGGTCGGTATAATTGATCCATGGCAGCGCATGTTCGGCCAGCGCCTGATTGTAATCCGCTGCACTGGTATCGAGTGAAATTGCGATGACTTCAAAATCAGTTGAGGGATCTTTGTAGAGTTTTTTCAGTCCGGGCATCATGGCATTGCAATGCGGGCATGATCCTGACCAGAACAGGATCAGGATATGTTTGCTTTCCAATTGGCTGATGCTGAATTTTTTGCCGGAAGCGTCTTCAATAGCAATTTCCGGTGCCTGCATTCCAACCGCAAGCCTTCTGAGATTCTCAACCCTTTTTTGCAATTCTGATTTACGATCCTCATTAACGCAGGTATTGGCGGGTTCATAGTTTTCGGCAATATGCGACAATACCTTCTCAAAGCCGTACATCTCAAATCCTTCTATCATGTATTGCATCAGAAAATCATACACTTTTCCGTTGTCCATGGCTTTAAATAGAATCGTATCAACCGCCTGCATGAAAAGTTGTTCCTGGATTTCTTTACTTATATTTTTTCCTGAGTAAAAAGCCAGGTAGTCAATGGCCCTGGCAGTTAAAACATTCGTATTGATCAACAGCGTGTCGGTAAAATCTGTTTCATCGAGATAATGCGCCCTGTTAAATGCCAGGTAATTTTCCCAGTCCAGATCTTCAGGAACCTTCACGGGTCTGTCGCTTTTAATGATGTGTGCGACCAGCATATCCGGATGTTCTTCGATGATCCTGTTGGTATAATTCCGGAATTCATCCTGCAACTCCTGATAATGCTCCAGGGTAGTGCGATAAAAACTGTCTTTTTCAGGATAATATTGCAGGATCTCGGCCAATAATCCGGTTTTTTGCGCAAATCGGTCCGACCTGACCAGATAATCATAGTAGATCAGGTTTTCGACAGAAAAAATAAACTCAGGAAGTTGATATGCTCCTGCGTCATATTTTAAAACGATATTCTCATAGTTGAAGATGAGATTAAATACGGGCCTGTTTCCCAGTGCAATGGAATACAGTCCGGGCTGGCCCGTAGCATCAAGTTCAAATGCAAACCTCCCATTTTCATCGGTTGTTGTTGAGTCGGCAAAGTTGTGGCTGTCGCCGAAATACTCAAGAAGGGTCAACTTCTGTCCGGAGTAATGTATGATTGTTCCTTCGATCTTGTATTGTGAAATCGCCGAAAGCGGCAGCAGGAAGAAAATGGCGAAAATGAAATAAAAAAATTGCTTCATGGGAATATTGATCATTTTTACTTTCTTGTAAATGCAAAACATCTCACCCCTGAATATCAGATATCATAAACGTATATCAGGGTGCTTGTGGTATCAGAAATCTGGTATTTATTTATTGCTTCCAGCCTGACCCTGTATAATCCTTCAACACTGAATCTGTGGTATATGCATGTATCATATGTCGGGGGAGTATCCCATACACCATCGGCTTCCCAGTCCCATCTGAAACGCATCTCTTCAATGGGTGTATACTGATCGTATGTGGAGGCCGAATTAAAGAAAAATATTGTATTCACTGATGCTGTGTCGGGAACGACAGTGAAAGAGGCCAGCGGAGGCACGCTGTCGGCATAAACAACAACGATTGCAGATTCTGAGTCGCTCCAACCCAGTTCATTTTTCACCTGTAATACGACATTATAATTGCCGGGTTCGGAATACTTGTGGTTTTTGACCAGTATAGTAGAGAATTCGGTATCAAAGATGCCATCACCTTCCCAATCCCACTGTGCTTGCAGTATCCCGCCATCTTCCGACCCAACAATACTCGTGCTCGCATCAAAATTGAACACTGTAAGAAATGACCCGCTGGCAGGGCTTACTGTAAAATCAGCCACAGGTTCTTTTTGTAATTGCTTTTTTTCGCAGGAGTATAATACTGCAAGGATGGCAAACATTATAAGGGCAGTGATGGGTCTCATCATCGTTCATTGGATTGTAATTATCCTGAGACTGCCTGCAAAGATTTTTTCTGTTGTCGCTTCTCTGATAGATTCAGGATACATGATTTAGTTATAATTTGGGAAGTGAAAATACACATATTAAACTGTAATGCAAAATGAAAAGCGGGGTGATTGTATGCATTGATTTATAAGTAACTGATTACTTGGTTCATAAAATTTTTCAACAAATGGTTGATAAAAAAATATTAATTTAGTCGCCTGTTCTGTATGCTGGAGTAATAATAAAAAACTATGAATTTCCGGGTTTACGAAGTATTAAAATTTGCTGCCATCTCTGCCATTTCACTTTTACATACCGTTACTGTGATTGCCCAGGTGCCAACAACAGGCGATTGCCTCGGAGCCATCCCTGTTTGCGAAGCATATTATTTTCAACCGAGCACTCCCAATGGAGTTGGGAATTATCCCAATGAGGTGGGAACGGGTCAGAATTGCCCCTACGATTGTTTATGGGGGGAGCGAAATAGTGTATGGTATATATTTACAGTTCAGGAATCCGGCATTTTGAGTTTTATTATCACGCCAGTGGATTTGAATGATGATTACGACTGGGCTTTGTATAATCTTACAATGCATCGTTGCGAGAATATCGTTTCACAGATGTCGATTGTTACTTCCAGTTGTAACTCTGCAGGAGGCGTTGGTTTGCATGGTGCTACCGGAGCCTATAATGGCGCTGATGATTGCGCAGGCGGAGGAACCTATAACGGCAATACCCAATGGAACGCCAATATTCCTGTGGAGGCAGGCCAGACTTTTGTGCTATACATTAGCGACTGGACACAATCGCCAACGGGATATTCTCTCGACCTCAGTCCTTCTACCGCGGTGATCTTTGATGATGTACCCCCTCATATATCGTCAGTGAACACTTCATCTGTGAGTGGCTGTGCAGATACAACCCTGAACATAACCTTTTCTGAAAATGTTGGCTGTTTGGGAGTGAGTCCTTACCTCTTCTCGATCGACGGTCCGGGAGGTCCCTACCAGGTTACCGCCGTTACCGGGCCAGCATGTTCTGTTGGCGGCGAATGGGAAAAGGATTTTACGCTTACTGTCGACCATCCGTTTACTTCCAATGGTACATATACCCTTTATCTTGCCATGGGTTTTCCGGGCATTCAGGATGCATGCAACAATAATGCCCCTTCCGATACAATTACTTTTTACCTAAACCTGGGGGCCCCTGAAGTTGATGAATCAGGCCTGAGCATAGGCGATGCTACCTGTGGAATGGATAATGGCTATATCACAGGGCTGCAAGTCAATAACCCATCAGGGCTTACCTTTATCTGGAAAAATTCGCAAGGTGCCGTAGTCGGCAACGAAATTGATCTGCTGGATGTGCCTGCCGAAAGCTATACCCTGGAGGTTAACGACCTGAACGATTGTATTACGATCGTGGGGCCCTATGTTGTGTCTGAATTGGGTGCTCCCGATATTGACGATGGGAATATGGTCATCACGCCTTCAAACTATGGTGCTGATAATGGATCTATTACCGGTATCATTATCAACACCCCTGCAACAATTACTGAATATATATGGACCAATGATAATGCTGTGGTGGTCGGAAATGCCCTCGACCTTAGTGGTGTGCCCTCAGGATATTATGAGTTGACGGTAATTGATGAAAATTCCTGCGAAGCACATGCCGGTCCGTATTTTGTCGGAGAGATCGGAGGCCCCCTTACGGCCAACCCTATAGCAAGCCCCGATACGCTGTGTAAAGGAGCTTCGACAACGCTGTCTCCCGGTGCCGGCGGCGGATCAGGGGAATATACCTTCTTGTGGAGCTCTACTCCCGGCGGATTTAATTCTAATTTACAACATCCGGTTGTTGAACCCATTGAAAATACAACCTATCATGTGGAGGTTTTTGACGGTTATATCACTGTGTCAGGTGATGTCGACGTTTATGTAAACCAATTGCCTGTTCCCAATGCGGGCACCGATCAGAGTATACCTCATGGAACTTCTACAACCTTACATGGCTCCGGCAGCACCGGGAGTGGTAATTATGCATACAACTGGTCGCCAATCGATAAGCTTGTCGATGCTACAGTTCAGGATCCGCAAACAAAGAATCTCTATACCTCCACACCATTTTTCCTAATGATCGAAGATCTCGAAACAGGTTGCCTGAGTGAAGATCCTGATGATGTAAATGTTAATATTACCGGTGGAATATTAAGTGCGAACCCCAGCTCGTCGCCCGATTCTGTTTTTTGCCTGGGCGAGGACTTCTGGCTTCATGCCAATGGTGGAGGGGGCTCGGGCGAATACACGTACAACTGGGCTTCAAACCCTGCAATGGATCTTCCTGATCAGGCATCCATCAACATGGATATTAATATACCCGGCACTTATACTTTTACAGTAAACATTTTTGATGGATACAATTATGCCTCAGGTTCGGTTGTTGTGATTGTACTGCCCATGCCTGTGATCGACCTGGGGCCGTCAGTACAGACACATTGCATGTATGATACTATTACCCTCGATGCCGGCAACCCCGGCGCCGAATATCTCTGGAGCAACGGCGCTACAACACAAACCATTCTTGTTGGCACCACAGGCCTTGGATATATCGAACAGCAATATTCAGTGAGTGTGACCAATGCAGAAGGATGCCAAACATCGGGTGAAGTGACCCTGATCTTCGATTATGATGCCTGCCTGGGAATTGGCGAAGCCTTTCAGGAATTGAATGCACGCATTTACCCCAACCCCAATAACGGTATTTTTACTGTTGAAATACAGGATGTGGACAGCCCCGTGCATCTAAGTGTTTACAATGTACTCGGAAGTCTCCGGTATAAAGAGACCATTATTGCCGGAAGCGAAAGGAAAGTTCAAAAGGAAATTGATCTTGCATCTCTGCCAGGAGGATTATATGTCCTTAAAATACAAACAGATACAGGATTAAAAATCTTTGAGGTCATCCTGAAATAATAAAAATGAGTACCTTTGCAGGGTGTTTGAACGTTACTGAAAAGCCCAAACTATCAAAATGAAAACTAACATAAAGAAGCTGCTGCTTATACTTGCTGCCCTGCCAATATTTACTGCTTTACAAGCCCAGGTGCCTACCGATCAGGATTGCCTTGGTGCCATCCCTGTATGCACAGGATTTTATACACAGGCAAATTCATATTCCGGTACCGGTAATTACCCGAATGAGATCCCCACCAGTGGTAGTTGTCCGGGAAACTGTCTCAGTAGTGGCGAAAAAAATTGCGTATGGTATTATATCACTGTACAGAGTGACGGAAATATGGGATTTATTGTTACACCCAATCAGAATTCCGATGATTATGACTGGGCTGTGTATAACCTTACAAATGCGCGCTGTGAGGATATCTACTCACAGGTGTCACAACTTCAGGTGAGCTGTAACTATTCGGGAACTTCTGGTCCTACCGGTCCGAATGGCGGATCATACTCCCATTGCCAGTCGGCAAGCGGTTCGCCCTATAATGCCATGATCCCTGTGCAGGAAGGCGAGATCTATGTTGTCAACATCAGTAATTATTCTTCAACACAATACGGTTATACGCTTGATTTTACGATTTCTACTGCACAGATTTACGATGATGTTTCGCCTGTGGTGGAGGAAGTATATGATGATGAAGTAAGCGGCTGCAACACAAACGAAATAGGTATATTATTCAGCGAAAATGTTCGTTGCGACAGGGTAACGCCCTCATCATTCGGCATATCAGGCCCGGGCGGCCCTTACACCGTAACTGATGTATATGGTGTTTCCTGCGGTGTTGGTGGCGAATGGGAGAAAGAGTTTACTTTAACTGTGGATCCTCCTTTCGCCTCCAATGGCAATTATACCCTGAATGTATACGCTACCTTTCCGGGTATTGTGGATGCCTGCGATAATCCGGTTACGAATCATCAGGTTCCCTTTACCCTCGACCTGGGGGCACCAACAATGAATACACAGGGGATGCAGATCACTGCGGCCACCTGCGGTATGGATAACGGATCAATTACCGGAATTACGGCTACCGGGCAAACCAATCTGTCGTATGTGTGGAAGAATTCGTTTGGAACAGTCGTCGGAAATACAGCCGACCTTGTCGGGGTTCCGGCCGAAACCTATACGCTCGAAGTGCATGACATGATGTCGTGTGTTACTTTTGGCGGTCCCTGGACAGTGGAAGAGTTCGGTGCTCCGGAGATCGATGATGACAATGTCAATATCACCGCTGCAAACTATGGAGCTACCAATGGAAGCATCACCGGAATAATTGTAAACACAAGCTTTGCCATCGAGGAGTACATATGGATGGATGATCAGGGGGCACAGGTTGGCGATGCACTTGACCTGTCTGGTATTGCTTCGGGTTATTATACCCTGGAGGTTATCGACGAAAATACCTGTTCGGCAATAACAGGCCCATATTTCGTTGGCGAGATCGGTGGTCCGCTAACGGTGAATCCGGGTGCGAGCCCTTCAAGCGTATGCAGTGGTGAACAGGTGAGCCTTTCACCGGGCGCCGGTGGCGGATCAGGTGATTATTCCTACACCTGGACATCAACACCTGATGGCTTTTCTTCCAACCTGGCCAATCCGGTTGTTATGCCCTTGCAAACCACTACCTACCACCTTGAACTTTTCGACGGGTATATATACGCTTCCGGCGAGGTTACAGTAACCGTTGAAGCAGTTCCCATGCCTGATGCCGGTGCCGACCAAACCATTCCACACGGTATATTTACCACACTGAATGGCTCAGCATACAATGGCAGTGGCGAATATTCATATTTCTGGTCACCGGTTGATAAGCTGGAAGATGCAGCAGCCCAAAATCCGCAAACAAAAAACCTCTACGCAACCACTCCTTTTCATCTTATGGTGCAGGATGATCAAACGGGCTGTATGTCGCTTGACCCTGATGAGGTGATCGTTGAAGTAACCGGAGGATTTCTTACTTCAAATCCTTCTTCTTATCCTGATTCGGCTTTTTGTATCGGCGAAACCTTTACAATAAAAGCCAATGGTGGAGGTGGTTCGGGCGAATATAATTATTCATGGACATCGGTGCCTGCCCTCAACCTGCCTGATGAGTCCAGCTTTAGCATGTCGGTCGACATCCCGGGCACATACACCTTTGAGGTCGTGATCTTTGATGGATATAATTACACCAGCGGAACTGTCGAAATAACAATAAATCCAAACCCCGTCATCGACCTGGGTGCGGCCGTGCAAACACATTGTATGTATGATACGATAACCCTTGATGCGGGCAATCCCGGTGCTGAATACCTCTGGAGCAATGGGGCCACCACACAAACCATCATTGTTGGCACCACCGGACTGGGATATGTTGAGCAGGCCTATTCGGTGAGTGTGTCGAACGCGAACGGATGCGAGGCAGTAGGAGAAGTGACCCTGATCTTCGACTATGATGCCTGCCTGGGGATAACAGAAAGTGAGTCTGGAACAAAGTTGCATGTATTTCCTAACCCTTCAGGCGGTGTTGTCAATATTGAAATTCAACAGGCCGGCGATATCATTGGCCTGGACGTTTATAATTCAATTGGCACACTTCTGAAAAAAACTGAATTCATTCCGGATGCCGGTGGAAACATCACGGAAGTTATTGATATATCGGATTTTCCTCCGGGCATCTATATGTTGAAATTCCACGGAAAAATGCTTCACAGAACAGTGAAGCTTGTAAAGAGATAAAATAAATGATGTCTGAGATTAGTTATCCTTTTTTGGCTTAGCAGAACCCGAAAAACAATCGCAGTGCAGAATTTATGTTATCCTTGCACTTTAAAAAATTTTATAACTAAACGAACTTGAAGCTAAAAACTGACCTGATGAAAGTTGTGAACAGATTTATGCTGTTTATCTTAACTGCCCTTTTTATCTCTCAGGGATACCTCCTTGCCCAAAATCCCTATCCTGATCATACAAATTGTGAGCGTGAAATGAAGGAGGCCGGTTTATGGTATTTTGGGGTGTATGCCGGAATTAATTTCAATGAAGGTGATGCTTTTCCTGAAACCTCTCAACCCGATATTTTTCAAACTCCCATCAGTCCGGGAATAATCTGTGATACGGCAGGCAACATTCTTTTTATGACCACCGGCAAGCAGGTGTTCAATAAAAATTTTGAGAAGATCGCTGATGGCCTTTTCGGCCATTTTTCATGCACACAACCTGCTATTATCATCCCAAAACCCGGCAACCCTGAGCGCTATTATATTTTTACGTCTGATTCGTACAGGGATATTGATGGTGATAAGGGCCTGAACTATAGCGAGATGTATGTTAATGTTTACAATGGTGTCGGTGGACTGGGGAGCCTGAACAACAATCTGATCCCGGAAGGAATGGATGGCAGGCTCACAGCGGTAAAGCATGCCAACGGAAAAGATTACTGGCTGATAACGCATAAGTGGGGCACCAACGAATTTTGCTCGTTCCGGATCACAGGCGGGGGCATTGATCCCAACTGTGTGAGCAGCAATGTTGGGCCGCTGCATAACGGCAACAATGACCTGCTGGGCTATATGAAAGCCTCGCCTGATGGCTCACGGCTGGCTGTAACGCTTTACGAAAGTGGCATTGTGAGTGTATATAATTTTAATGATCAAACCGGGCAGGTATCTTCACCAAACATTTCTCCTCCGGATTATTATGGTGTATACGGGCTCGAATTTTCGCCCGATAATTCAAAGGTGTATGTAACAACGCTCGATTATGCAAATATCGTTCCTTCTTTTCCATCAGAATTGATCCAGTTCGACCTTGAAGCGGCCGATATTTTCGGATCGGCCACCAGCATACATGCCAGCGACGATGGTTTTCGCTATGCCGGCCTTCAGCTTGGCATCGATGGCCACATTTACATGGCCAAGAGCATAAATACTGCCAGCCATTCCGATAGCCTGGGTGTGGTTTATAATCCGAACAGGGCCGGGCTCGCCTGCAACTTTAATACCCTTAATGGTGCTGAACTGGAATTTTATCTTGGCGGAAAGCAAAGCTTCTGGGGCCTGCCCAATGTTGTTCAAAGCTTTGTCGACTGGCCGCACTTTACATACGACAGTGTTTGCAGTGGCGATATCAGCATTTTCAATGTCAACAACCAGGCCAATATCGATAATGCTGTGTGGGATTTCGACGATCCTTCAGGGACATCGAACACTGCCGACTTCCTTCGTCCAACGCATATCTTTTCGGCTGAGGGACAGTATGATGTGGCAGTAACTGAATCGTACAATGGTGTGGATTATTCGTACACAGAGTCAGTAACGGTTTATCCCCTGCCTGAAGTTGAATTTGGCGTAGATACCATCTATATTTTCAAGGGCGACAATGCCCTGCTGAACGTTGGCGATTGGGCTGCCTATGAATGGAGCACCGGATCAACGGCCAGCGAAATATATGTGTCGGAACCCGGACAATACTGGGTGCAGGTTCAGAACGGGCAATGTTGCTATAATACGGATTCGGTATATGTTGTGCTTTACGAAATGCATGTCCCAAATGCATTTAAGCCTTCGAGTGCGATCAATTACGAGTTTAAGCCAATCGTACCCTTTAATGCGGTACAGGACTATGAACTGAAGATATTTGACCGCTGGGGAAAAATGCTTTTTGTGTCGCAGGACCTGGGTACCGGCTGGCTGGGAGATGTTAACGGTCAAACTGCCCCCGCCGGCGTCTATGCCTGGAGGATCGACTACAATACGATCAGTGCCGAAGGCACACGGCCCGTAACCTTAAGCGGCACGGTACTTTTGCTGCGATAAGCTTTCAATCAATCTTTTACGCATCGCACCGCGTGACCATATTTTTTATCATAATTGGTGTGATTTATCTGGCTGTGGTCAATATCCAGCGACCTGGCCGTTGCAATAAATGTGCTGGCCTGCGTCGATGTCCAGAATGCAGTGCCGTAATTGCCCAGGAGGAATGTGCCTGCAATCCTTCTGTGCCCGCTCATGAGGGCGTTAAAACCACTGCTGCCTCCTTCTTTAAGCAGGTCGCCCTCGTTGCTGCCCTGCCAGCCCGTTGTGGCTGTTGCCTGCTCTTCGGGCATTCCCAGTTCGATTTCCAGTTGCTGCCATTCCTCTAAAGAGGGGATATGCCAGCCAACGGGACATATCCCGCGAACAATCCCGCCGGAGTGTTGAAGCATTTCATCCCACTGGTAAAGGCCGCCATAAGTGTCGCAGGAAGCATCTTCATCATCATAACAATATTTTTCAATCACATCATCGTCTGACATGTTCACAGCACCGTCAATACGTTCACCAATATTCATGTTCTTTGCCATCCAGCATTGATCCCCGATCTGCACAGTCGGGTATTCCTGCCCGTTACGCGAATCGATAAATATATCTCCACAAATGAATGCCGCACCTGTGGTCTGGAACGACCATACGGGCCCGCTTGTTTCATTGCCCTGGTTGTCGTGAACTACAATTTTCCAGTAGTACTTGGTATTTTCGTTTAAGATGCCCGGATCATAAGTGTTACTGCTGATGCCTGATGCCACGCTGGCCGGATCGGGATCGATGCCAAAATATATGTCAAAGGTGAGCGGATCCTGCTCCGGATCGCTTGCCGTCCACTGCAGCTCAGCATCAATTCCGATACCGCTTGCAAGGTCGGCCGGAACAGGATTCGAAGGCAGGTCGGGGGCAAGATTGCCGCTGACAATAACCTGGCGTGTTGCCGAAGCCGTTGCTCCGCCACCGTCCTTAACTTCGAGGCGAATGGTAAAAGTGCCCGCCTGCTCGAAGGTGACAATAGCCTGTTTGTTGGTTGAATAATCGGTTTCCCAAACGCCATCATCGTTGCCATCCCACCTTACAAGGAGTTCTTCGGCAGGGGTTTCAACATCAGAACAGGCCGAGGCATCAAGGTTGAATTCTGTTTGAATATTCCCGCTTTCGGGATTTACGGTGAACGAAGCAACAGGCGCATTATTTACAGGAGTTTCTTCTTCGTCTTTTTTACATCCTGAAATTATCAGGGATATGGCCGTAATAAAAAGGATGGATCGATGCAGATTATTCATTGCAGGTTTATTTAATGATTATTTGATCGTTTATAAAGTGTATTCATTTGTGCAGGCAAAAGTAAAGATAAATCGCGAAAATGGAATTATTAAGGCAACTGCATACATGTTTACAGGTCTATATATTGAAACTTAATCAGAAAACCATTATTTTTGCAATTGTCAAAAAGCTGATTTTCATAACATGATCTTCACTGCCACAAAAGATATTCAGGTTTTCTTTTGATTGACTATAATGACTAATAATACTACGCAGATGCGATTCAGGGTAATTACGATACTATTTACGATGCTGATGCTGACCGGGGTTTTTCCGGCACAGCTTCATGCACAACTTGTTGTGCAAACCAATCTCACCCCCGAACAACTGGTGCAACAGGTGCTTGTTGGCGGAGGTGTGGCAGTATCGAATGTTACTTACCAGGGGAATAACTTCATGCATGGAGCATTTTCAAATGGCCACAGCACCAACCTTGGTATTGATGAAGGAGTGGTGCTGTCGTCAGGAAATGTGATGTCGATCCCCAACCCGGCATCTGTATTTGCAAATGGGTCATACGGACTGCCGGGCGATCCAACGCTGAATACCATTACCACCAGTGCTACGCATGATGCCTCGGTGCTTGAGTTTGATTTTGTCCCGACAGCGGATACGCTGAGGTTTAAATATGTGTTTGGTTCAGAAGAATATAATGAGTGGGTAGGAGCTACCTACAATGATGTTTTCGGGTTTTTCGTGAATGGGCCCAAACCCAATGGCCTTGGAAGTTATGTTAATTACAATGTTGCACTCATCCCCGGAACCAGTTTGCCTGTTTCAATCAACAATGTAAATGCCAATTCCTATTCGCAATTCTATATTAACAATGAAGCCCTGGGAGGAACAACCATTGTTTATGATGGTTTTACGGTTGTGCTGACAGCCTTGCTTGTTGTTGTTCCGTGTGAGCAATACCATATTAAACTGGCCATTGCCGATGCAGGCGACGGCGCATATGATTCAGGTGTTTTTCTCGAAGCCAATTCGTTTTCCAGCTCGGGCCCCAGCACCAATATGACTTTTTCGAATTCATCAAACCTCTTTGGTGCAGCCGTTGAAGCATGTAATGATGCTCAGCTTACCTTTCAACTCGACGAATTGCGCAATGAAGATTATTATATTGTAAGGCAGCAGTCTATCGGAACTGCAACTTTGGATGTGGACTATGGATTATCACCTTCGAGCGACACCCTCTGGATCCCGGCAGGCAGCCTTTCAACAACACTGACCCTTTTTCCTTATTCCGACGATCTTGTGGAGGGTACCGAAACAGCAGAATTTATTTTTGAATATGCTGAAGGATGCGATCCTGCCAATGATACCACCGTAGTGGAAATTCTCGATAATACTACTGCCATTCCTACTTTTGGCCTGCAGAGCGAATTCTGTTATGATGATGACCCTGTTGAACTTTCCGGATCTCCGCCAGGAGGCGTATTTTCCGGTCCGGGTGTGGTTGGCAATACATTTTATCCAAACCAGGCCAACAGCGGCTATAACGAGATCTATTATACGATATATTTTATTGATCACACAGCTTTTGGCACTGATACCATTTGCATGAATGATGTGATGAATGAGGTGTGGGTTTTCGGAAATCCCGATGTATATGCCGGCCCGGATGCCATCATAGCGGAAGGACAAACCTACACCCCCGAATCTTCGGCGCAGAATTATGATTTTGTGGAATGGAGCACATCCGGCAGCGGAACCTTCGATGATATAAATATCGTAACGCCAGTGTACACACCTTCGGTTCAGGATATTGCTGCCGGCAATGTAACGCTCAGCATTTATGCCGAAGCCCATGCTCCCTGCGAGGGCGATTCGGCCGACTCCATGGTGCTTACGATGGTTTCGGGAACCACAGCCCTGGCAGGCGACGACGATGCCATTTGTGAAGGGATGGTTTACCAGCTCAATGGCGATGCCTTGTTTTATAATACGCTGGAATGGGAAACATCCGGCGATGGGTCATTCTCTGATCCCTCACTTGTTGATCCTATCTATACCCCCGGCCCCAATGATGTACTGAATGGAGGCGTGGTCCTCACCCTTAATGCCTATGGCAGTTCGGTGCACTCCGATGATATGTACCTTTCAATCGGCCCTAAACCTCTTGCAGATCCGGGCCCCGACCGCATTATCCCTCATGGGATATGGATCACGCTCGAAAGCAATGTTACCGGAGGCTCCGGACAGTTCCTCTACATCTGGGAACCTTCCGAAATGCTCGAAAATCCTACAAGTCCTAACCCGCAAACACTTAAGCTGTACGAGGATATTACCTTTACCCTTTATGTAACCGATGCTGAAACGGGATGCGAAAGTGAAGCCGCGTCGGTGAATGTGATCATCAACGGTGATCCACTGGGTGCAGCGCCATATTCAGAACCAGGCGTATCATGTGCCGGTGGCAATGTTCAGCTTTTTGCAAACCCCCTGGGCGGGGCCGGTGTATATGAGGATTTTGTGTGGACTGCTCCCGGCGGACAAACCTATGCATTTGAAAACCCGATTGTGGAGATCGTCCAGCCTTCGACTTTTACACTTGAATTCAGCGACGGATACAATACTTTCAGTTCAAGCCTGTTTATCGACCTTCTGCCTGATCCGGTAATACAATTTGACGGAGAAACCATGGTGCTTTGCATTTTTGAAGAGATCAGCCTCGATGCAGGCAATCCGGGTTCCGGATATCTATGGTCGACCGGCGATACCACACAGATCATCACAATTGCTACTACAGGATTGGCTTACGAAGAACAACTCATCACTGTTGAAGTGGAAAATGAATACGGGTGCAGGGGAAATGCCAGCGCAACCGTGATCTTCGACTATGATGCCTGTGTGGGAATTGATGAAACTGATCGGGCTGGAAACTTTAATATTTATCCCAATCCTTCGTTTGGGATGTTCAATATTGCCATTCATGGCATGCAGGGTGAAATGAAAATGCATGTTTACAGCGCAACAGGGATATCAATACTGAAAAAAAGCATAACAATATCTCCTGATAATTTTATTTATCCGCTTAATCTTTCTCACCTGCCTGATGGAATGTACTTCATCCGCTTTGTGCATGAGCACTTTGTCCATAGCGAGAAAATTATCATTAAGTAACTGGCTGCGCGTACTTCACCTCCCAATATAAGCCTGTAATGCCTTATCGTTTATACGGCAGGATCAGTAAAACAGAAACACTTCCATTATAATCGGCAATGATTTTGTATTTTTGATCATTGAACCATTTGCTGATGGAAACCTATGATGTGATCATTGCTGGCGGAGGTCCTGCAGGACTGATCTGTGCTGAGGCATTGAGCAATAGCGATTTAAAAGTTCTTCTCATTGAAAAGGGTTCTGTATTCGGCGATAAGGTATGTGCTGGCGGATTAACCCGGAAAGACCTGAGCATTTTCAATCTTCCTGATGAGATCATCCAGCAAAAGGTGTTTCACACTTCCCTGCATTCGCCCGGGCGGTTTAGCGAGGCAAATACACCTGATCCTATCGTGGTTACCGTCGACCGCAAAGCGCTCGGAAAATGGCAGGCATCCCTGCTTGAAAATACACCGGTAAAAGTATGGTTAAACAAGCGGCTTATTGAGGTGAAACCGGCAAGCATCGTATTGGAAAGCGGGGAGGAGATCGGATACCATTATCTGGTAGGTGCTGACGGCTTTGCATCTGTTGTCAGGCGTTATCTGAATCTCCCCCAGGAGAAAAAACTGATAGGAATACAGTATAAAGTGCCCATACCCGGACCAATGCCCTGCTTGCAGGTTTTTCTCGATCACAGGCATTTTAATTCATGGTATGGATGGATATTCCCGCACAGTGAAATGATCGCAGTTGGCTGCGTATGCGACCCGCGCTATTTTTCTCCAAAAAAAATGAAAGACAATTTTCATCACTGGCTCGAAAAAAACGGGATTGATATTACGGGAGCCGAATATCAGTCGGCACCCATAAGTTATGACTACAGGGGACTGAAATTTGATAATATCTTCCTGGCCGGCGATGCCGCAGGCATGGCTTCGGGGCTCACAGGCGAGGGCATTTATCAGTCGCTGGTCAGCGGTTTGGAAGTGGCCCGTTATATTATGGGGCATCATGATGAATCAGACCAGTTGAAAGCAGTGCTCAGATATAACAGGATACAGGAAAAGATCATGAAGTTCCTGATCCGCATCGGTCCGCTTAAAATGATTATGTTTGAACTCATTATTATGATGATGAACAATAAAGGGTTTAAACGTAAGATCAATAACGGATTTTCCTGATATGACAAAAATACTGGCAGATAAATTGAAGCGATTCATCGGGCGCCTGTCGTCGCGGCAGCTTATCGAGAAAGTACATTCACAGGTAAATCCAATGCTTGAGGTTGTCCGGCTAGGAGATACGCTGATGCTGAATACGGCCAATGCAAATTATTCCTTTGGCGGACTGCACAGGGTGTTTCAACGCGCATTCAAAAAAATCGGGCTGAATGAACGCGATCTGCAACGAATACTGATCCTCGGCTTTGGCGCCGGTAGTGTGGCCGCCATCATCAGGGAAGAATTAAATATTGAAGCAACCATTACAGCAGTGGAATATGATCCGGTGGTGATTGCGCTCGGACGCAGGTATTTTAACAGTGAAAGGTATACGGATCTTGAACTTGTCGAAGCCGATGCTGCTGCTTTTATCAGCAATGAAAAAAGAAAATATGACCTGATCGTTGTAGATGTGTATATCGATTTTAAGGTGCCCGGGCATTGCGAAAGCGATGAATTTATCAAGGATATATTTAAATGCCTTGCCCCGGGGGGGATGGTCGTGTTTAATAAGATGATCTATAACCATGAAGCAAGGGAAGAAGCACATAAACTAGAAATATTATTCAGAAAATTGCCCGGAAAGGTCGGGGTGATCAACATCAGGGAAGGAATGTTGAATAAGATCATCGTATTTGAGAAGGGGAGGGGATAATGAACATAGAATGATGAACATGGAAGTTTGCCTGCCTTCGGCAGGAATAGAGAACAGAGGGACCCTCCTCCGTCCTTCGGACTCCGGCGGGCAGGCAAGGGACAAGGGACAAGGGACAAGAATCCCGGGCAATCGGGACAAGATAAGAACATGGAAGTTTATAATTCACCGCTTGCAATTCCCCCTCGCCTTGAGGAGAGGGGGTTAGGGGGTGAGGTGCATTGAAAAAATCTGAAGAAAAATTAACAGCACCCAGAAGCAAATAACCAGCAATATGTTATCACAATATTTCGATAAAATAGCCAAAGAACTCAGCATACAGACGCAGCAGGTGGCCAACACTGTTGAATTGCTGAAAGGAGGTGCAACGGTACCTTTTATTGCACGTTATCGCAAGGAGTACACCGACAGTTTAGACGAAGAGGCCATTATGCGGATCCGCGACCGCATAGAACAGCTCGAGGCTCTCGACAAGCGAAGGCAGAGCATCCTGCAATCGATCGATGAACAGGGCAAGCTAACGGATGAATTGAAGAAACAGTTGATGGAAGCCGGCAGCATGTCTGAGTTGGAGGATATTTACCTGCCCTATCGTCCGAAGCGCAAAACCCGGGCAACCATTGCACGTGCAAAGGGCCTTGAGCCCCTGGCTAAAATGATCATGGCTCAAAACCATGGTGATGTGGAAGCCATGGCCGAAAGGTTCGTTAACCCTGAAAAGGATGTTGCCGATACTGAAGCGGCACTGGCAGGTGCACGCGATATTATTGCCGAATGGGTGAGCGAACATAAATATGCCCGCAGCAGAATGAGGGTGTTGTTCCGGCGTTCGGCCACCATAAGTTCGAAGGTGGTCAGGGGTACAGAAGAGGAGGGACAGAAATACCAGACATGGTTCGACTTCTCGGAGCGCATTGCTTCAGCTCCTTCACACCGAATACTTGCCATGTTCAGGGGCGAAAAAGAAGGTTTTCTCAGATTAACGGTAGGACCACCCGAGCAAGAGGCAGTTGAATCCCTCGAAAAGATATTTGTAAAAGCCCGCAATGCTTCATCGCAGCAGGTAAGCATTGCAGTTGAAGATGCTTATAAACGACTGCTTCAGCCTTCGATGGAAACTGAAATAAAAGGCGAAGCAAAGGAACGGGCCGATACCACGGCCATACAGGTTTTTGTTGAAAATATCAGGCAACTCCTGCTTGCACCGCCACTCGGCCAAAAGCGGGTGCTGGCCATCGATCCGGGTTTCAGGACGGGTTGTAAAGTGGTCTGCCTGGATGCTCAGGGACGTCTCCTGCACAATGAAACGATCTATCCCCATCCACCGCAAAATGAAGTTAAAGAGGCGATAAGGAAAATTCAGAGCCTCGTTGATGCCTACAAGATCGAAGCCATTGCTATTGGTAATGGAACCGCTGGCAGGCAAACCGAAAGGTTTATAAAAAGCATTCGTTTTCATAAAGATATTATTGCGGTAATGGTTAACGAGAGTGGAGCATCGGTTTACTCTGCTTCGAAAGTGGCCAGAGAAGAATTTCCTGATTATGACGTTACCGTAAGAGGATCCGTATCTATAGGAAGAAGATTGATGGACCCCCTGGCCGAGCTTGTGAAAATCGATCCAAAATCAATTGGTGTAGGGCAATATCAGCATGATGTGAACCAGGCTGCATTGCTTAAAAGTCTCGAAGATACGGTGATGAGTTGTGTAAATAAGGTTGGAGTGGAGGTCAACACGGCAAGCAAGCAATTGCTTTCATATGTTTCCGGACTGGGGCCATCGCTTGCCGGAAAGATCATTCAACACCGCGATAAGAACGGAGCCTTCAGATCGCGTGCCGAATTTAAAAATGTTTCGGGTTTTGGGCCAAAAGCCTTTGAGCAGGCGGCGGGTTTCCTGCGCATCAGCGATGCCGGAAACCCCCTCGACAGAAGTGCCGTCCACCCTGAAAGTTATGGTGTGGTATCCGAAATTGTGAAAGCTTATAACGCCAGCATAGAAGAGTTTATGCAGGATGATAAGCTCAGGAATTCTGTGAAACTCGAATCATTCGTAACAGAAAAAACCGGCCTGCCAACCCTCAGGGATATCATGGACGAGCTGGCAAAACCAGGTCGTGACCCCCGCAAAAAGTTTGATCTGTTTGAATTTGAAGCCGGCATCAACAACATGGAAGACCTGAAAGCAGGCATGGTACTACCGGGAATCGTTACCAATATTACCGCATTTGGTGCCTTTGTAGATATCGGCGTACATCAGGATGGCCTTGTTCATGTGAGCCAGATGGCCGACCGCTTTGTGAAAGATCCCAACGAGCTTGTCAGCCTTAACCAGAAGGTGCAGGTAAAAGTGATTGATGTTGACATGGAACGCAAACGCATACAGCTTTCAATGAAAAATATTTAGCATGTTGTGAATGATGTTAAAAATATTTGAATATTTACAGCGTTAAAAAGTATACTTGAGAAAACAAACAACATATGGTATCCTGCTGATCCTTCTGTCGGTTTTGATTTCTTCCGGATTGTACGGGCAACGAATCAAAGGCGCCGTGATCGCAGGTGGAAGTCTTACACAGGTGGAGGGTGATGAGATCAAAGGCTGGAGCCAGTTCGGCTTTACCGGTGGAGCAGGCGCCATTATTCCTTTTGCACGCCACTGGGGCGTGAACCTCGAAACACTTTTTTCACAAAAAGGTTCTTTCCAGAGAGAACAATTTCCTGACGATTCTCTTACCAATGAATACCGTTTAAGACTGAACTATTTTGAGGTGCCTCTGTATATTACCTATACCGATAAGGATGTGATGAGTTTCGGACTGGGGGCATATTGGGCAAGACTGGTTGGCGCAGAGGAAAAGGAACATAGCGGAAAGCAAATACCATATACCGAAACACAGGAGTTTGAGCCGAATGATATTGGTTTCCTGGTTGATTTCAGGGTGCGTATATGGCTGCATCTGCACTTGAGCGTGCGTTATTCTCAATCCTTTACATCAATTCGTGAGCGCATATTTGATCCGGTAGGAGCAGGAGTTGCACCTTTTAAGCGCGACCAGTACAACCAGGTCATCGCGCTTCGCTTTGTATATATTTTCAATGAGGGGGCCCGGCAGGTTTCGCCCGAGTAATTTACCCTGTCATTTGTCTGAACCGAACCCCACCTCAAGCATTCTGCTTACATCAAAATAAAGGGTTTCTATCCCGTAGGCATTTTCTTCCAGATAAATTACATCCCAGGTGTCGACCAATTCCTGTCGGCCGTCTGACCTGAATCCGAGTACTTCAAGTATTTCATACTCGTCGGGGATATAGATAACCACAAAAGCAGTTTGTTTGTTTAGCCCGTCGCCACCCGACATGATCGCTTCCACCTGTTTGCTGAAGAAATCAAAATATACACTGCTCATTTTCGGGTTGCCGGCAATCTCATATGACACTGCTGCAATAAAGGTTTCGCGGAGCCTGAATGGACTTTCGCGCAACAATTCTCCTGCAAGCCTGGCTGCAACCTCCATTTCGGCGCGTAGCGGTTCGGGGCGCTGCAGATAAGAGATCAGCGAATCGCGAAGGCGCGGAGTGCCATAGGGATCGTAAGCTTTCTGAAACGAAAAACCGTAATAAAGATACCTGAAGTCTTTAACCGTCAGGCTGGTGTCGAGCTCGATGTAGCGCCGGAAAAGCACGGGGTAATAATATTCCGACTTTTTCTTTTTTATCGCTTTTCTGATCTTTTTGAACTTAACCGGCTGAATATCCACATCCTGCGAAAGGGTTGCAACAGGATAGAAAGCAGTCAGCAAAAGTATGTAGAGTAATTTTCGCATGCTGTTTTGTCACTTCGTGCTGTGCTGAATACTGAAAAGTTTTGCTTCTTGTATGAAATACATGGCCACCGGCAGTGAAAAAGGATTTTGTATGTCCATGCGTTCAGGATGCCACTGCACGCCAAGAAAGAATGGCATTTGGTCGTGGTTTGCGTATTCAATGCTTTCAATAAGGCTGTCGTCAGTATAGGCAATGGCCGATAAGCCTTTTCCCAGGCGGTCAATTCCCTGATGGTGATTTGAATTTACGGTGCCGGCGCTTTCGCCCGCAGTTTTGAACAGGCCTGAACCCGTATCGACTTCAATATGATGGAAACAGTCGTAAGTGTCGGGGCAGCGATGGCTTATGGTTGTTCCGGGGTCGGTGGGCAGGTCGGCGTAAAGGCTGCCCCCGTGATAAATATTGAATATCTGCAGGCCACGGCAGATCCCCAAAATGGGCATTTTCAGTTCTTTTGCCCTGGCAATAAGCGCAAATTCAAGGCCGTCGCGGAAAAGGTCGGGTGGACCGCATTTAAGCGTATCCTGTAGCTGGCCGTAACGGCCGGGGTATACGTCGGGCCCTCCGCTGAGGAGCAGACCTGAGCAATCTTCAAGTTTGCTGAGCGCTGAATCAACGGGCATATGATAAAGGTCGATGCAGATAATCGTTGTGTCGGCATTGCTGAGCCACTTGCTGTAATTTCCGTAATATTCAAGCGGTGCACCCTTTGAAATGCCGATCACAGTGCTGACCGGTTCGGGCTTTTGTACGCACGAGCTGCACAAAAGCACCAAAACAGTGCCAAGGAGGAATATGAATGTCGTGTAATAATATCGTGTTTTCATAAGCTGTTGATTTGTGGATGATCAAAGTTAGCAATTATTCATTAGCGCGGGCGAAAGATAAGTTTAAGGTGCCGAAAAGTATGATGCTTGCTGAATAAGCGCTTACGGTTTATGTCCGGGCAATCTATCTGAACAATGCATGAATTATGGTTTCACCGGGCATAATACCCGTGATCTCTATGGTTTTTATAAGGCCCGCATGGCAAAATATTCAACAGGCGCGTAATCGTCGGTGAGGATTTTTGTGCCCCCGGCGATGTTGATCTCAACCAGGTTGTTGAGAAAAGCCTGCAGGCCGGGGTCATCATTATGAAATACCGGTTGCGTACCGGATTTGAGTGCGACAAGGCTGATGCTTTGCAGTAGCTTTGTATCTTCCGGATCGTGACAGGCAAATACGAAGGTTTGCGGAAAAACCTGTTTAAGGGTGTGCAATTCGGCTTGCAGGAATTCGCTTTGCACACCTTCGAGCGAAGCGATGATGTTTTCAATTAAAATGCCGTCGTCCTCAAGCATGGTATATTTTTTTTGTGCCGCTTCCAGTGAAGTAAGCTGGAAAGGTATAGCCATCAACGATTTATAGGCATCGCCATAGATCACCTCATATTTCCCGCTTTGTTTGTTTAAAAATGTACGGGCGTCTTCGTGGTAGATGTGCATACGCTCATTTTCCTTCAGGCCGAAATGTTCTCTGGCGAGTTGGGTCAGGCCGGGATCGATCTCCACGACATCGATTTGTGCATGCGGGTAGTGATTGAGGTAATACACAGGAAAGCTGTATGCCGCACCACCCAGCATCAAAGCCTTTTTAAAGCCGGGTTTGAAATGCTCTGCAAGCCTGAAAAACCGGAGGTACTCGTAAACCAGGGCGTCGCTATCGTGGTAGGCGGCAGAACTGTATTCGTTATTTACTTTCATCACCTTTATGGGCTCCCCGGTGATCCAGTACTCTGTATCGAATATCTGAACTTTGTTGTACCTGGTATCAACCTCGATCATATTGGGTTTACTTGTATTGTAAACGTATGCAGCACCTGCGAAAACGAGCAGGAGAATGAGCGGTGCCACTGCTGAACCCGGATTTTTTCTGTAACTGAAATTCAATGCTGCGGCAATCACTACGAGCAAAATGCCTATCAGGAGAAGTATATTTTGGGTACCCATCCAGGGGATGAGGAAAAACCCGGCTAAAAAGGTGCCGAAAATGCTGCCCAGTGTCGAGATGGCATAAAGGTTCCCCACTGTCCTGCCGGAGGTTTTTACACTGATAAGCTTCAGCCTGACGGCATAAGGTGAAACCATGCCAAGGAAAATGCTGGCTGGCGCAAACAACAGGAGGGCTGTCAACAGTGTGCGCGCCATCATTCCTGAGAATGCAATTGAAAGGCCCTGGAGTATTTCTTCTTTTACGAAGGTGGTTAACCCAATTAGTGCGGCGGAAAAAAGGATTATGAGCGACAGTATCCTGAAACTCGGGTTTTTATCGGCAATGCGGCCGCCCAGCCAGTAGCCCAGCGATAAACTCGCCAGGATCACGCCAATGAGGCTGGTCCACACATAAATAGAAGTGCCGAAATGGGGCGCCACAACCCGCGATCCTGCGATCTCATATACCATAACGATCGCCCCGCAGAAGAAAACAGCGATTTCCAGCATATATTTTTTCATAGCGGAAAGATAGGGAAAAATAATTTACCGGATACTGGATGCTGGATGCTGGATGCTGGATACTGGATACTGGATTCTGGATACTGGATCACTCTCGTAGCCGGTCGCTGCTGGTTTCTGGTTTGACTAAACGAATCAACAACTCAACGATATTGTTTACTGTTAAATATATAGTTTATTGCATTGTCCAATGTCGATTCTGCATTTTTCATGTTCTATTTTGTTCCACAAAGCTGGTTAAAATCTACCGGTCATTCTGAAGGAGCGTAGCGACTGAAGAACCTCCATCACTTTAGCTCCTGGCTTACAGAATTCGCCTGCTGGAATTTATTGCGAGGCTTTGCAAAGTAATCTTCACTGTTGCCCACCCTTAAGAAACTAGACTGAAAGTACTAATTAAATTCGAACTTTTATGTTTATGGTGAAGAAATTTAACAAAAGGACTTTTATCTTTTTTTAACCTATGTTTTCTCCCCCTCCCTGCCAGTTTACCCGCCGGAGTCCGAAGGACGGAGGAGGGTCCCTCTGTTCTCTATTTAAGGGATACTCAATACTCAATATGACAACAATCTGGACAGTGTAAAATGTAAATTGTAAATTTTATAACTTCCATGTTCAATATTCCCTGCCTGCCCTCCTCCGGCGGGTAAACCGGCAAGCAGGCATGATCATTATTCATCATTCCATCACCCCATCTCCCCATCTCTCCATGCCGGTTCCATGCACCATTTATCATGCGTCATATGTCATATATCATTTGAACAAATGTAAAATGAAACATAAAAAATGCTCAATGCCAAATAAACAACCGCTACGCGGTAGATATAATCTTATCGGTATCTGCCGGTCTACAATTGAATATCCGCTACGCGGAAGGAGAAGAAAATGTATTGTTATATGGGTTCAGTGCTTGCCCCGAGAACCCGGTGCCCTCGGGGGTTTCACGCCTGCCCCGAAACCTCGGGGGTTAAATGCCGCCCGGCTTCGCTCGCGATGACAACGATTTTCGTGGGAAATGTAATAAGGGCGCGGCGCTCCAAAGAAATTAGTTATTGTGCGCCGCGCCCTTATTCCCTTAAGCAATACCTTGAATTGTCATCCTGAGCGAAGTCGAAGGGCATGTCAGCCTGATCCCTCCGGAGGAGCACAAGCAGGGAATGAGAAGTTGCACAACTCCACAACTCAACGAATAAATGACAATAAGACGGCACGACTTCACGAAAGATTTAAAACCGCTCAGAACATCAGGTGCATTTTTTCCTTTTTCCGCCAGCCGGCCTGGTATGAATATTCTACAAAGTAGATCAGCAGGCCGGCATTGTATTCGTACTGGCAGAAATAGATCTTCTTGTCGGCCTGGTAACTGTGCTCAACGAAATACCATTTGCCTTCGTTTTCGCTTGCCTGATAGTCGTAGGCCACTTTGTACACTTTAAGGTCGGCCTGGTATTCGTATTTGGTCACAAATACCTTAACATCGGCTTCATAGGCATATTTGCAGGAGAATACTTTCTGGGCGGTAGCAGAAAAACCCAGGAAAACTATAAACAGAACAGGCAGAACAAAGGATACTTTTTTCATGCTTTCAACTTTTCAATATGAAAACATACAATTACAATGCCAGATAAAATTCGCTTGTGAGCCGGATATAGGCTTCGGTGTAGTTGTTCTGATCCTTCCTGATGATAAGATGCCGGCTTTGCGTTTTCCGTCTGACCAGTGCCCATTCAGAGATGATCCTGTTGGGTGATTTGCCGGTGACAGGCGTAATGATCAGTTCTCTTTTTTTATAAAGGCCTGTTTGTGAAGCTTCCTGCTCGAAATGTAGCTGATCCAATACCGGCAGGATGAGCGTAAAAATTCCATCTTCAGCAAGCAGGATGCTGACACAGTTGGCCATTTCCTTAAAGCTGAGTGCGCGTGTGTGCTTTGCCAGGGCTTTTTTGCTGTCGGGTGGCAGCAGTGAATCATTAAAAAAGGGCGGATTGCTTACAATAAGGTCGTATTTTTTATCAGCTTGCTGAGCATATTCCTGCAATGAAATATTTCGCGCATCCAGCCTTGGGCTCCAGTCTGAAAGTTTAAAATTTTCACCGGCCTGTATTGCCGATGCCTGATGAATGTCGATCCCCACGATATGCGATTTACCAAAGCGCTGCGCCATCATCAGTGCGATGAGTCCGCTTCCGGTTCCGATATCGAGGATATGCGATGGTGCGGGATGGCCGGCCCAGGCTCCGAGCAAAACGGCATCGGTGCCTACCTTCATGCTTGAGGCATCATCGTTTATTGAAAAGTGCCTGAATTTAAACGACATCTTATTCGAGGTATAGATCAATCAGTCCGGGGGGAGTGCTGAGATACAGGATTTGATTTTTTTTGTCGATACCGCTGATCATCTCGTCGGCGAGCGGAACCAGAATGTCCTTATTGCCCAGGATAATACGGATGATGTCCTGCCCGGGCCGGTCGAGGATCTCAGCAACCCTGCCAATATCGCCATGCACTTTGTCGATTACCTGGAAACCGGCCACTTCGTGAAAGAAGAAATGATCATCTTCAAGCTTGCGTAACCCGGAAAGCGGAAGATATACATCCCTCCCCAAAAGCTTAAGGGCCGCTTCTGGCTGGTCAACATCTTCAAGCTTTACCTGGGCACGCTCGCCCTTTATTTCGATATTCCCGATGAACCAGGGTACAAGTGAGCTGTCGATGTCGACAAAGAACATGTTCATGTCCCTGTATTTTCCGGGCTCATCGGCATCGATCGATACAATGACCTCGCCCCGGTAGCCGAAGGTCTTTATCAGCTTTCCCAGCCGGAAATATTTGTCTTTATCTTCTTCCAGGTTGTACATGAGCAGCATCAAAGATAGTTTTTGATAAAGAAATTAACAAGAGAATTAATAGCCAAACAACATTCTAAAAATATGCCCGCGTAACCAACCCACAACGACCAAAGCACAATCGGCACAAAAAAAAGCCGGAACAATAATGTGCCGGCTTCGATATTCATAGCCCTATAACGCTTACTTTTTCTCTTTCTCTTCGTCCTCTTCTGTCTTTTCTTCCTCTTTTGCTTCTTCTTTTTCTTCAGCTTTGGGTTCTTCTTTCTCCTCTGTTTTTGGTTCTTCTTTCTCCTCTTCTTTTGGCTCTTCCACAGCTTCTTCCTTCG
>JAVVEM010000017.1:29487-63851 GCA_032250805.1 Bacteroidales bacterium | reverse complement strand
GCAAAGGCCACGAAGTCTGCGCGAAGAACACGAAGAGTTTGAATAATGGATTAAGTAAACAATTCGAAAATCGAAAATCGCTAAATCATTAAACTTTCCCATTATTATTCCTTGCCTGGCCGCCGGAGTCCGAAGGACGGAGGAGGGTCTCCTTGCCCCTGTGTTTGTTGACAAAGTGTAAACTGTACATTGTAAAGTGTAAATTATAGACTTCCCCATTCTTATCTTGTCCCGATTGCTCGGGATTCTTATTCCATGTTCTTTTTTCTTTATTCTTTATTCTCTATTCTCTCTGCTCTATTCATCAGAATTCCAGTATCCACGCATCTTTAAACTTATTGCCAAGCTGTGCTTTGCCTTGCTTGGCAGCAGCAAGGCTGGGGTAGTCGCTGATGCTGACACGGTACTGTCCCTGATTGTTCTTTAGGATTTTCAGGTCGGAATTTTTAACCTCCAGGTAACGTTTTGCTTCTTTTTCGGCATCCTCAACCGACTGGAAGCTGGCTATGATGATGTAATACCTTGAGGTAGCAGTGCTCAGCACTTCGAAAGTACCCGAAGTTTCGGCTTGAAGTTTACGCTCTTTTTTTTCTTTGATGTCAGAGCAGGTTTCGGGCGCCGGCATCGCATCCCTGCGCTGTCCCATCCACAAAACGGCATAGCTTTTATATATCCCAACCCCCATGGCACGCCAACTTTTGTCTTTCCATTTGTCCTGGTTCAGAATAAAATGGCTGGCCGCATCAATTTTTTCCCAGAACCGGAACACAGTATCGGGGTGGGTATCGAAGATCTCGGCATATGCGAGCTCATAGCCTTCGCCGCTGTAATTTGTGAGTTCTTTGGGTTTATTCCGTATGCAGTCTTCCATCGGCACATACTTATTATGACAACACGGGGTCCAGTCGCCCTTGTCCGACCAGCTGTTGAGGTTGCAAATGCTCGTATCGGGGTGATTGGTATACAGGTCGACGACATGGGTGCGGGCCACATAACATAGCGAAGCAGATAGCGGAACCGCATCAAGGCCGTTAATCGCCCGGTGGGCATTGATCAGCTCATACAAGTGGTATTCGTCGTCGCTAATGCAAAAATCTTCAGGAACAACTTTTTGACTATAGGCATACAGTGCAAAAAGCATGAGAAGAGATGCTATAAGTGATACACTGGATATTTTCATAGCTTATTGTTTTGTTTTCAAACTTACAAAAAATATTACCGCACCAATAGGCCGGGGCAGCAAAGGCGGTAAAACAATATGCTCATCTGCGGCTAAAATATAAAATCGGATGGATAGTTCATCAACCATCTCCTGATTGTTAATTGTTGATCATAAATCAAATTATATATCTTTGAACCTTAATTTTTGCCTGATGGAAAATAAACGTTCGCATGGTTTTGGCATGGCTCCGGTATTTTTTACTGCCATATCAACAATTTTAGGTGCCATCTTATTCCTCCGTTTTGGTTTTGCAGTTGGTACCCTGGGATTTACCGGCGTTCTGGCCATTATTTTGCTCGGACATATGGTGACCATCCCCACAGCGATGGCCATTTCAGAAATTGCAACCAACCGGCGTGTTGAAGGGGGAGGAGAGTATTTCATTATTTCCCGTTCCTTCGGGCTAAACATCGGCGCTACCATCGGGGTGGCCCTGTATTTCTCACAGGCCATTAGTGTAGCTTTCTATGTGATTGCCTTTACCGAAGCCTTCGAGCCATTTTTTAACTGGATGCACAATACCCACGGCATCGACCTGCCCCGGCAGGCCATCAGCATGCCTGCCATGGCCATACTCAGTGCCCTTATCCTTATCAGGGGTGCCAACATGGGCGTAAAGGTACTTGTATTGATCGTGCTGATCCTTACGGGCGCACTCATCCTGTTTTTTGCAGGCAATACCGGCTATTCTGCCAATGAGGGGTTCAGCATTTTTCAGGATTCATTTCGCAACGCCGATCAGTTTTTTATCGTTTTCGCCATTGTTTTCCCTGCTTTTACAGGTATGACTGCCGGCGTGGGCCTTTCGGGCGACCTCAGGAAACCCGGGAAGTCCATTCCGCAAGGTACACTTCTGGCCACCTTCATAGGCATGGTCACCTATTTATTCATTGCCTGGAAGCTGGCCACTTCTGTTAGCCCCGAAGATCTGGTATCGGAACAACTCATCATGAGCAAGATCGCCATATGGGGTCCATGGGTCATCCCCATTGGACTGGCGGCTTCAACAATTTCTTCGGCTATCGGCTCGGTTATGGTTGCCCCGCGTACGTTGCAGGCGCTGACCTACGACGGGCTTTTTCCGCTCCCCCGGGTAAACAGATTCCTTTCGAAAGGAAAACCTGCCACAAATGAACCTTTTAACGCCTCAATGGTAACGGTGGTCATTGCTTTTGTTTTCGTATTTGTGGGTGATGTAAATATGGTGGCCGAGATCATCTCCATGTTCTTTATGGTTACTTACGGAGCCCTTTGTCTGATCTCTTTTCTCAATCATTTCGGTTCGGATCCGAGCTACAGGCCCACTTTTCGCTCACGCTGGTATATCTCTCTGCTTGGCTTTGCCATGAGCTTATGGCTGATGTTTAAAATAAACTCATTGTATGCCTTTGTTGCCATCATGGCTATGATCTTCATCTATCTGCTCATATCGCGTTCGCACAAAGACCGCAAAGGATTGCAATCGATCTTCAGAGGGGCACTTATACAAATTAACAGAAAGCTGCAGGTTTATTTACAAAAATCAACCCGTATTAAAAAAGCTGAGGAATGGCGGCCCGCAGCCGTTTGCATTTCCCAAAGCAGCTTTGTACGCGACGAAGCCTTCCACCTCCTCGAATGGATTGCCTATAAATATGGGTTTGGCACCTATATACATCTTATCGAAGGTTATTATTCGAGGCAAACACAGAAAGAAGCGGAAGATATGCTTAACAAGCTTATCGACAAAGCCGGTGCCCGAAAAAATAATGTTTATATTGATACACTGATCTCACCTTCATACACTTCAGCCATTGCCCAGACCATACAGCTTCCGGGTATCTCCGGAATGGATAACAATATGATGATCTTTGAGTTCGACAAAACGCAACCCGGAGAGATCGACCAGATCATCGACAATTATAAACTGGTTAAGGCCGGAAATTATGATGTATGCATCCTGGGTAGTTCTCATAAGCGCTTCAATCACAAAAATGGCATACATGTGTGGATACGGAGCTTCGATTATGAAAATTCCAACCTGATGATTTTGCTCAGCTACATTATCTCAGGCCATCCTGACTGGCAAAACGGAAAAATTAAAATTTTTGATATCAGCAAAGAAGAAGATATTAACAAAACAAGGGAATCACTTCTTGAACTGGTGAAAACCGGCCGCATTCCCATTACCGAAAAAAACATCCAGATCATCAAAAAGGATGAAAATGTAAGCAGCAAAGTGCTCATTAATGAATATTCTGCAGAAGCCGGGCTTACGATCATAGGCTTCCGGGCCGAGCATATAAGGCTTCACGGTGTCGATTTGTTCATGGATTACGATAATGTTGGTGATGTGCTGTTTGTAAACTCACACAGGCAAAAAGAAATACTGTAAAGCGTCGCCCTTCTGCTACTACACATGGCAGCTTGTTCGATGTTTGATTATCGCCAAATGCCTGAAGCCAGTTTCATGACATGGTAATAATTATTTCAGTATGCTGTATTTATCAATAATTAGCCGGGCAATGATGGCATCCCAGATGTAGTTCGACGGACAGTTGAGGACTTCATTATCGGGACTGTACGACTCCCAGTAATTATGATTTTTGGCTAGCTGCGTACTGGCAGCAAGCAGCATTTTATCAGCCAGTTCAACAGCCAGGTCGTTATAGCCGTAATTGATCAAACCACGAAACACCATATAATCCCACAGCAGCCACACGGGCCCGTTCCATTTGCAGCAATAATCCACATAAGGGCTATACCATTCATCAGCCGCGCTGAGTGTGGGCACACCATATTTGCGCCAGAATTTTGTCGTATCTATCAGGGTTTCGACCAGCCTGGCAGCCTGTTCATCACTGCAAACGCCGGCCCACATGGGCAGAAAGCCGATGATCTCCTGCCGGCGGAGATCACGGTCCATAAAAAACCACGAATCGTCGAGACGGTTGATATGATAATAAAATCCTGTTTCTTCATCCCATAACTTTTCGTTTACAAGCGTGGCCATGGCATCACTTTTTTTCTGCCATTCGGTTGCCTCGGCATGGTAGCCCAGTTCCCCGGCCATCAGTGCAAGGTAGTTCATTTCGTTGATGGCCATCAAACTAAGGTCGAGGCATTCAAGTTCATCAGAGATGTCTTCTTTATCTACATCAAGGTAGCGTTCGGCCGAGACCTGAAACACGGCATTGTACCAGTCGCGCACATTTTCAATAATGCCATAGGGCCCCCATTCGAGGAGTCCGTCGCCGTCGGCATCACGCTTTTTCAGCAACCAGTGGATATAGGCTTTTCCTGATGCATAGGCTTCCTCAAGAAATTCCCTGTCGGGACGGGCCTGGTATACCTCATAGTTGGTCCAGCTATAAAAGGGGGCTGAAGTAGTGGCCATTGTATCGCCGTGTATCCTGCTGTAGTGAAGGTATTCGCCCCGGCCGCGGGGACCATGCCGGTAGGCGATCAACCCATCGTCGCGTTGCTGCTCCATATACACCCGCTGTGAACCTCTTGCCGATCCGGCATCAAGGAAGGCGTAGGCCAGCATGGCAAGGGATTCGTGCAGCACCTGATGGCCGTGGCCCCAACCCCATAGGGGTTCGCGCGAGAATACGTAAAAATTATGTGAAGTGGCACCGGCAGGCGGAAGCATGCAGCCACGAGCCAGGTTGAAAGCGCCCAGATACATGAGCTTTTCATCATTGCTCATACTTTCGATGTGTGGTACACTTTCGAATAAAGCAACATTTTCGTCGATGCAGGCTTGCAGGCCCGAATCTTTTGCCCGGGCCATCTCTTCCAGGAGCAATTCGTCATTTTCTTCTATCGATTGCATTCCCCGCAAATAGCGAATTGTTATTGAAGCCCCCGCTGTAAGGGTAAATTTATTATGCAAGGCAATGTACCGGGCGCATGCTGATGCGTCCATGTTCAGCTTGTCGTTGCGATCGTCGGAATAAAAGTCTGTTTTGATGATATTATAGAATTCCTCAGGTGGCCCTGTGTATGCTCCGTATGAATACAGCGGCATACTGCTCATAAATACATCACGCCAGTGTGTAGGATAATCGCCTCCGGCGTAAAGATTGCTGATAAGCCGCCTTGTACTTTCATAATGGCGGGCCATCAGGGCATTCTGGCCGCTTAAATACGCATCCACACATAATGAATCCTTATCAAATTCAATGATCGGGTAAACTTCAATATTCAAATTGTTTGCAGATTTATTTTTAATGCTGATCTCGCTCATCGCCACCTTCGAACTGTAAACGAAAAAGCATTCTTCCACTTCAAGCCCGGGCCATGGCATATAATTCATGATCAGCATATCAGAAAAGGAAGCTGTAACTACAGGAGCCCGGAAATATTCAGGGATCTTATCCACAACCACTTCATTCACTTTCCAGGTGCAATACATGCTGCCCGACTTGTCGGACGTATAAGTATGGGGACGTTTTGTCGACCAGTAATCCATTTTATAGCCCTTGTCGCCATAAAGACGCGAACGTTCCATGGTTGCGGTATAGGTGGTGTAAAGCGGATCATTGGAGCCGGCATCGATCAGCAACCAGGCATCGTTCACAGTATAAGGCTGGCCTTGGGAGGGAGCCTGAAAAAACAGCAAAAAGATGGCAAACGGAATAATTCTTAAGCGTTTCATAGACAAACTATTGATTAGCAATGATCGTGAATGAAAATATACGGTATCATTTTATTTCCTCCGCTAACAGTTCATCGTAAGCCTGCATCAACGCCCGAAGAATAGCATTGGCAGGATTAAAACGTATATTGTCAATATGTTTAACTGCCACTATCTTGGGCGAAGTGCCTGTGATAAAGGCCGATTCATAAAGCATGAGGTCGTTGAAGGGGATGTCGGTTTCAAGGATATCGATGCCATGCTGACGGCAAAGCATGAATATTTTTTCGCGTGTAATGCCTGGCAGTACAACATTGGCCGGTGGAGTAAAGATGCGGTTACCCCTGATCAGAAAAATATTTGATTTGCTGCATTCGGTAATATTTTTATTGTTATCAACGTACAATATCTCAAATACTTTGGCCGACTCTTTCAGGTAAGATGCTTTTTTTCTTAAATGAGCATTCCATACCTTAGCTGCAGGATTGCTGCGCATGGCTTTCAGGCTGCGGATTTTTACTCCATTCTGATAATCCATGACGGAAGGGTAATGGTGTTCAACAAACCAGGTCATCAGATGCGAATGCCAATCTGCTTTTGTAACGCAAAAGAGTATATTCCCATCGCCCGGAGGATTTACATCGATCAGCTTGTTAATATATACAGGAACACTGGCGGGGTCGGCTATATTATCAATCCCTGATATTTTAAGAGAATCCATCAGGCGGTGGATGTGTTCTTCAAGAAAAACCGCTTTACCCGACATTAACCTGATGACCTCATATATAGTATTGCGGTCTTTGAAGAGGGAATGATCAAACGTTTCAATTTTTAATGCCTCCCCGTTGTGTATAAAATAATCCCGTATAGGTTCCAACATGACAATTAACAATTTTACGTATTTCAATTGCCTGTTAAACTCAGGCGGCCGGCAAGAAGAAGAAATACCCGTTAATAATTATTTTCTTTGCCATTCTTTTCTGAGCAGGCTGTATACTTTCAGATCGTAATACCTGCCGTATAACAACTCCCCCTGACGCTCAATGCCTTCAAACGAAAATCCAAGTTGTTTGGGAATATTACAGGAACGGATATTGTTCACAGCGCACTTAATCTGCACCCTGTTCAGGCCAAGCTCCTGAAAAGCATGATCCAGGACGGCCTTGCTGGAGCGCGTCATCACTCCTTTGCCAACGGCTTCATTTCCGAGCCAGTAGCCCAATTCGGCTTTATTGTTCTGCTTATCAATAGATTTAAGGCCGATTAATCCGGCGATCTGATTTTGAAAGATCACCTCAAATACCAGTTGCTTTTCAGGATATTTGCTGAGATTCACCTCTTTGATATACTTCTCCGTATCCTTCGGGCCCTTTGTGTTATCAACCCATGGCAACCATTCGCGCAGGGTATCACGCGAGCGTTCGATACATTCAAAAATCTCGTTGGCGCTCTTCATCCTGATCTTGCAAAGTGTGATATCCTGATCGACAGTAATTTTCATTTTAGTGGCGTTTTAGGATTTGATAATATGTTTTTGAGCCTGTTGCCTCGAATTGGTCAGGTTCAGGTTAATGATCGCGAAAAGTAAAATAAATGCGCTGAACCATTGTACCCACGATAACCTTTGGTCGTTGATGAGGTAATCGAGGATGATGGCCGTAACCGGAAAAAGGAGTTCACAAATGGTGGCAATCACTGCCCGTACTTTCCTGAGACCAAAATAATACAGGAATATGGCTCCCGAACCGGTGGTGATGGCAATAATAAAAAAGATGAGCCAGTTTTCGCCTGTGATCAGTATATGCTGCACATAAATGCCTGAGAAAAGAATAAATACAAGCATGATAAGGCTTGTAAAACCATAACGGTAAAAAGTAGCCGTATGAAAACTGTATTTACCCAGGATCTTTTTACTTAGCACCGTTGAACTGCCAAATGAAAATGCTGCCAGGAGCGAAAAAAGGGCTGCTTCGAGGGTGTTGTCGCCTGAATTAAAATTAGGCGCTTGTGTTCCAAAAGTGAGAAAATAGCCTGCTACAATAGCAAGTGATGCCCATATAAAATAAAATCTTTTCATCCGTTCGCCCAGAAAAATTACCGCCAGGGCGATGGCAAAAACGGGCTGAAGTTTTTGCAGCAGGATCACAATGGTGAGTTTTTCAAAATTCACCAGGAAAAGGGCATGCACCATCGACATGGTTCCCATGGCCCCGCCAAACAAAGCGATAAGCAGGAAGGTAAACAGGTCGGAACGGTTAAAACGCTGTAAATGCCGGTATTCCCTGAAAAGAAAAGTGTTCATGATAATGAATGCCAGCGCATGAAGCATAAATACCACAAAAGCTACATTGAGGTTATACAGCCGTGGCGTAAGCACCACACCGTCGATACCCCAGAAAGCTGCGGCCAGGCTGATGGCAAATGCACCGATCAATTTTTCTTTTCTCATGATCATTCCACTAGGAAATGCAAATATCGAAAAATTATTGGATAGTCGCAGGGATTATCGAAAGGCTTCGGATGATCAACTTATCACCTGATGCTGAACTTCTCCCTTGCCAGGATGTTGCCATCTGAAATTTGCAGAATGTAAACTCCGCCCTGCAGATGACTAATATCTATGGCATATGCGCCCTTGCCATATAAACGCCTGGATTCCAGCAATTTTCCGCTGATGTCGTAGATATGTGCATCAATCATCCCGGCGCCTTTCATCGACAAGGAAATATTCAATTGATTCTCTGCAGGTTGCGGGTAGAGAGCTGTAATACGGAAAGGCTTTGTGAACAATTCCTGCTCACTTATACCAACGGGATTGTTTGTATTGTAGTAGATAAAATTTCCACGACCCGGATCCCAGTTGCTGATCACAATATCGCCATTGACCATGTAGTCATATTCAATGGTAACTACATTGCCCGGCATAATGTTATTTTTAAAACTTACCCAGTTCTTCAGTTCCACATAGCAATATTCGGACCGGGCAAGCTGAGCACCATTAACGTATACCGCATTGACGCGTTCAATGATCTGCTGATCAAGGTAAATCACACTTTTTTCGGCCAGCGACTTGATGGTTTTACTGCCTGGCTCATAGTTGAACTTCCCAAGATCCGACATGAGGATGGTTTCAACCACGGATGTTTCGCCGGCCGTATATGCAGGCACAGGATCCCAGAAGCCACAATCTCCTTCCAGTATGGTAAGCGGCCCCCACCAGCTGCCATACAGCAGGTCGAGATTGCCATCGTTGGTGATCTCGGCCAAGAGGATACCCGAACCATTGCCCACATAACCTGATTCCCACGAAGGAGGCAAAAACTGTGGAATGGGATTTGAAAAAACAAATTGCTTTATTTTGCCATCGCCTCCCAGTTGGTCGTTTCCGCTGACTACGATGCAGGGATTTGCAGTTTGACAGGGCCGTCCAAAATCAAGCGAATTCATAAAATTAAACTGATGATCCGTTACGATATCCCATTGGTTATCGATATGCCCGGCATTGTCGGCGAAAAAAACATAATTGTCGATGTTCTGGCACACGAAGATCAGGTCGAGGAAGCCGTTTTGATCAACATCGCCAAACTCCACGTCGAGGGCGCCCATCTGAATGTTTGACAACCAATTTGCGCTGTTTGTGAAATTTCCGTTGGTATTGTAAAATATCCTCCCATGTTCATATATGGCATTGTAGGGTTCGCCGCACGCAACGGCAATGTCGAGGTCGCCATCGCCATCGGCATCGCCAAGTGCACAACTGAAGCTGTAAAAGTTTTCAGAAACAAATGACGGATTCAATTCGAGTTCATTGCCCTGATTGTAATACACCTTGATGTTGCCGGGTGTGCCGAAGCCTCCCGGGCCAAGATATACCGATACGACCACATCCACATCACCGTCATTGTCGATATCACCACAGGCCAGTTGCCCGTGGTAGTCTATATCAGACGCCTGCCAGGAGGGGTCAGGAGGGAAGGTGCCATCGCCGTTGTTATAGTATACGATGAGGCGCTGCCGCGCCATATCGTTACCATTGGCGACAATGATATCTTTCCACCCATCCTTATTGATATCGGCAATCCCCAGGCCGGTAGCATAATGGCCCGAAGCATTGGTTTCGAACGAGGGATGCTGTTCGAATGGGATCTGCGAATAAACACTCAGACTGAAGAAGATAAAGAAGAAGTAAATGAATTTTTTCATGATACATTAATTTTCCTCTAAGATACAAAATGAATAGCTTTTGTCAATGAGCTGTTATATCTTCATGAGTTTTTGTAATTTTATCATGATAATTTTAACTTCCGTGATCGCATGATGTACCGGCAACTGATATTGGGAACAGGAACAATACTTCTGCTTATTGCTATTTTTCTTTTATCCTGCAAGAAAAATGATGACCCGGACGATGCCAGTCCGACGCCTTCCTGTACGATCATGGCGCCAACTGACAGTGCCCGGGTTCAGGTGGGCTCTGTTATAAGGATAAAAGCCGGTATACAGGGATTTGGCGATGATGTGAAGCTCAGCATCAGGATTGACGGCGTGCAGCTTGGCGAGACATCGTCGGAACCCTGGGAATATCTTTGGAATACTGAGGGCTGGAGTGTGGGAGCCCGCAAACTCACTGCCGATGCCTATGAACCGGGCATGATGGCATCTGATCATATCACGGTGATCATCATTGATACCATACCGCCTCTGATGCCTCCGGTGCCCGTAATACAAATCACTCCCAATCAAGGAAATACCGATACTATTTTTACTTATGATGCTTCAAGTAGCTATGACCAGGAGGACGAATTGGAGGCGCTCCTTTTCAGGTGGGATTTTGATGGTGATGGCTCCTGGGAGACGGATTTTACCAACGAAAATTTGTTCATGCATAAATATACCCATCCAAATAATTATCAGGTAAGGCTTCAGGTGATGGATACGGATAGCATGACGGCTGTAACTGTAAAGTCGCTCCTGGTAACGCACACAGGCAATCCCGATGCATGCGAGGGTTATGTTACGGTTTATTATGCAGGAAAAGTATATAAGACCGTGGCCATCGGCAACCAGTGCTGGTTAAGGGAAAACCTTGATGTGGGCGAAATGATCGGCGGTGGCGTGCAGGCCTCCGATAATGAAGTGATCGAAAAATATTGTTTTGATGATGACACATTGAATTGCGAAAAATACGGAGGCTTGTACACCTGGCACGAACTGATGAATTATGCCTCCATACCGGGGGGGAGGGGGATCTGCCCGCAGGGCTGGCATATTCCTGCCGATGCCGAATGGAAAGAGCTTGAAGGCTATGCCGACACAGAGTACGGCATTGGCGATGTGATATGGAATGGCTTGCTGTACAGGGGATTTGATGCTGCAAAACATCTGAAATCCCTGTCGGGATGGACCGATGGCGGTAATGGCGACAATCTTCACGATTTTAAGGCTTTACCGGGTGGATCGTGGCGAATAAATTATGGTTTCAGAGGAAAAGGGGAGGAGGCACGCTACTGGAGCTCATCACATGATAGCGGGCAGAACGCTTTTCACCGGCTGCTGCAACATGAGCGTGATGACATTTACCGCGACCTGAACTGGGATACAGCGGCATTCTCAGTGAGATGCATCAGGAATTAATGCCGGCTGGCAATAAAGCATCATGCTCACTTCCTTAAGAAATACACAAAAGGATTATCTTTGCAAAAAACAACAGTATGCGGAAGATCATTTTACTAAGCATCATTATTGGATTGATATCCTGCAGCCAGCGGGAAGCAAAAACCCCCGGCCGCCCCATTGTCGCGGTGAGCATCCTGCCACAGAAATACCTTGTTGCATCGATTGCTGATACGCTTGCCGATGTGATCACCATGGTCCCGCCCGGCGCCAGCCCGGCAACCTGGGAGGCTACACCCGCACAAATGAAGCAACTCAGCCATGCCAGCCTTTATTTCAGGATTGGACATATCGGATTCGAGAATGCCTGGATGGATAAAATGATCGAACTGAATAATTCCATGCGGGTGATCGACCTGTCGGAAGAGCTCGAATTGCTCGCCATCGATGTTAAGCATGGCGATCACAGTCATAAAGGAACCGATCCACATACATGGATGTCGCCTGCAAGAATGGAGCAAATGGCACGCAAGGTATTTTATGAGCTCAAAACGCTGTTTCCCGGGCATACAGATCAACTGCGGCGGAATTATGAGAAACTGATCCTTGAGATCAGGGAAACAGCTGCCCATGTCGATAAACTGCTTTCTGTGCATGGCGGCAAAGCATTTTTGATCTTTCACCCTTCGCTGGGCTACCTCGCCGACGATTACTACCTTGAGCAGATCAGCATCGAGTATGAAGGAAAAGAACCCAGTGCAGCGCATATGAAGGATATCATTGGCAAAGCCAAAAACAGGGGAATAAAAGTTATTTTTATACAGGAAGAATTTGACAAGCGCAACGCCACCATGGTTGCAGAAGAGATTGGAGGCACGGTTGTTCAAATCAATCCCCTTTCCGAAAACTGGGCCCGGGAAATGAAAGCCATTAGCTCGCAGTTGAATAAAGCATTGAAATAATGAATGACCTTCTTTTATCAATAAAGAATGTAACGGTAAGGCTCGATGGTACACTTGTACTGGAAGATGTAAGTATCGACGTTCATAAAAAAGACTTTATCGGCATCATTGGCCCAAATGGCGGCGGGAAGACCACCCTGGCAAAATTGATGCTGGGGCTGATCAGGCCCAATAGTGGCAGCGTAAAATATTATATATCGCATTCAACCAGTCAGAGCAAGATTGGTTATCTGCCTCAGATACATGAATTCGACAGCAAGTTTCCCATCAGCGTTCAGGAGGTTGTGTTATCGGGTATTTCCGGTAAACGCAGGCTGATCTCCATGCATAAGCGTGAAGAAAAGGAGATGGCCGTATACTGGATGGAAAAACTCGGTATCATCGATCTGAAGAACAAACCCATCGGCAATTTATCGGGTGGCGAAAAACAACGTGCATTTCTATGCCGTTCGCTCATCTCCGAACCTGAGCTGTTGATCCTCGACGAACCCGATACCTATGTCGACAACCGTTTTGAAAAAGAACTCTATGAAGAGCTGTTGGCCTTGAACGAGCACATGGCAATCGTGCTTGTTTCGCATGATATTGGTACCATCAGCTATTATATTAAAACAATGGCCTGTGTGAATAAAAACCTTCATTATCATCCGTCAAATATCATCACTGATAAACAGCTTGCATCATACAACTGCCCGGTGCAGATCATTACACATGGCGATGTTCCGCATACCGTCCTTGGCAAACACAGCCATTCCCATTCATGATCGATCTGCTGACATATAGCTTTTTTGTGAATGCTCTATGGGCAGCCATACTCTCAGCAATCATTTGCGGGATCATGGGCACCTATATTGTAACCAAACGCATTGTCTTTATCAGTGGAGGCATTACCCATGCATCATTTGGTGGCATAGGGATTGGCTATTATTTTGGGATCAATCCGATACTCGGGGCTGCAGTATTTGCAGTCTTATCAGCTCTGGGGATTGAATATTCGTCGCGGAAGACAGATATCCGCGAAGATTCTGCCATTGCCATTCTCTGGGCTTTGGGAATGGCAGTCGGTGTGATCTTTGTATTTATCACCCCCGGATATGCACCCAATCTGCTGTCGTATCTGTTCGGAAATATCCTGACCGTTTCTGCAACCGACCTTTATTTATTGCTTGGCCTGGCCGTAATTATTGCAGTGCTCTTTATGCTGCAATATAAAAATATCCTTTACATTGCTTTTGATGAAGAATATGCCCGCGCCAGGCGATTGCCGGTAAACATGATCAAGTATCTGATGATCAGCCTTATTGCGCTCACTATCGTATTTAATATCCGGGTTGTGGGAATTATCCTTGTCATTTCCCTGCTCACCATCCCGCAAACCATTGCCAATATGTTTGTGAAGAAGTTTATAGGGATCATGATCCTTTCGGTTGCCATTGCATTGCTGGGAACGATCACAGGCCTGATCCTGTCATATCTTTTCAACATCCCCTCCGGGGCCTCAATAATCTTTTTCCTGGTCATCCTTTTCTTTTTAGCACGTATACTGAAGATGTTTGTGAAATAGAGGTTTGGAATAAGTGTTTCATGGTTTCAGTGCTTCAGTGTTTCAGTGTTCTATGGTTATACCAACTTTAGTCACTATAGCTCACTTAAGTTCACTTGCTCTGTATTTTCGATGGTCAAATTATTCTGGTACCAAGGAATAAACATGGAAAAACCCCGCAGGGGTTTAACAACAATAGCCCCGGGTGCAACCCGGGGTGGAAGGAACGAACAAGAAATAACAAATATCGAATAACAAATAACAAATCTGCTGCTTTTCAGGGTTTTCAAAACAACAACACGCTTCCTATCCTTACAGAGCTGTATTCGAAATCATGCAGTCCATGCTGGAAGGATAAGCTGAGATGCAGCTTATTGAGTTTATAAAGGGCACTGGCCCTGATCACTGCCGGAGCGTCGCCATCATTAAAATAGCCCTTGTATCCACCCCATTTTGCACTGAATTCCCATTGGGGGCTGATAGCTGAGAGTCCCATGCCATAAAGAAATGCATCATTTTGCCGCCAGTCGTCGCGGTTGGTCTGATAAACATAAAACCCCAGCATGGCGTAAGGCCTGAACTGAAAATTACGGGATAAAGGAAAGTTTTTTCCTGCCGAAAGGTCAAAATAATATCCGGGTGCATCGGTATACCGGGCATTGCCCAGGTTGCCGCCACTTGCTGTACGAAGCGTGATGCCCAGCATGATGTCGGGCCAGTTCTGCCGGTTGCGAAGCAATTGTATCAGTGTGCTGATATATAAATCGCCGGCGGCAAAACCCCTGGCATCATAGTCTCTAACCACTCGCTCGTCGCGTGTAAGGGTGTCCATTAAGAAATGTTCAACAGGCACTCCGAAGAGTTCAAGCCTGATGCGGCCATCCCAGAAGGGATAGCTGAGGCGAATAAAGATGTTCTGCGTTTTGTCGCCAGGGCTGAAATGCAGGTCTATATTGCTTTCAAATTTTATGCTGCTGTCTGAAAGGGCATCCCTGATCTCGGGAACGGGCAGGGCATTGGGCCCGAAGTATGCCGGGGCATATTTCATGTAGTATTGCCAGTTGGTAATGCCATCCCAGTTGTGCTTGTGGTTCCACCACGTATAGTTATCGTCCTGGCTTGTGGCAGGCAGCAGCATGATGGTGAGGAAGCAAAAAAATGATGCCCGAAGTAATTTTTGCGGCATATTCCTGTAATATTAATTCTATACAAATTTAGCATTTAATGCATATGGCCATTATTATGTAAAAATCGGAAGATTTTTTATTTTTGAAACATGGAATACAATACCACCCTTATGTTGGGCGTGATGATCGCCTACATCTCCCTGCTGGTACTCTGGGGCCTCTACCAGGGACGTAAAGTGAAGACCGATTCCGACTATTCCATTGCCGGCCGTAGTCTTCCCGGCTGGGCGGCAGCCCTTTCGGAACGCGCCACCGGCGAGTCGTCGTGGGCTTTGCTGGGCCTACCCGGGGCCGCCTACGCCACGGGCCTTACGGAGGTGTGGACCGCCATTGGGTGCGTTGCCGGCATTATCACTGCCTGGGCATTGCTGGCCTGGCGCCTGCGCGATGAAGCCGAAAAGTACAAGGCCGACACTTTTACCGAATACATATCCAAACGTCATAGTGAGACGGGCCGGTGGATCAGGCTGATCGGCAGCTCAACCATAGTGTTTTTCTTTTTCCTCTATGTAGGTGCACAGTTTCTGGGTGGTGGCAAGACCCTCAACACCATGTTCGGCATAGATCGCGACCTTGCTATGGTTATCACGGCAGTGATCATTGTTCCTTACACCATTTACGGAGGATTCAGGAGTGTGGTGTATACCGACGTGATCCAGGCCATCGTAATGATCATTACGCTGGTGGCGGGTCCCATAGTAGGGATCATGTATATCGCCGACCATCCCGAACTGTTTGCCACGAGTATTCCCGGTGCCCTGGAACTTGCCGGTCCGAAATACAATTCGATGATACAGGCTGCTTCGGGATTCAGCGTGGGTATCGTCATTGCGGGAGGTTTTTCCTGGTTTTTCGGCTATCTGGGCGGACAGCCCCAGCTTAGCATGCGGTTTATGGCGATAAAGAGCAAAGAACAAGCCAAAAAGGCAAGAAATATCGGCATTGCCTGGACCATTATCGCATATATGGGTGCCCTGGCACTCGGCTGGATCGGGATCGCCATCTTTGGTCCTGACGGCCTGGCCGACAGGGAAACCGTCATGCCGGCAGTGCTGCTGGAGATATTTCCGCCTGCCATAGCGGCCATCCTTATCACAGGAGCCATCGCCGCCATGATATCTACCGCCGACTCACTTTTAATATTATCAGCTACCGAATTATCAGAAAATATTATCAAACCATCTTTCAGGGGATCAAAGAAAAAAACCGATCTTCTGTTTTCAAGGGCGATAACAGCATTGCTGGCTGAAATGGCACTCATCATTGCATATGCCGTTCCGTCAAACCTGATCTTCGACCTGGTGGGGTGGGTATGGGCAGGGGTAGGCGCCAACTTCTCGGTGGTGATCCTGCTAACACTCTTCTGGAAACGCTTTCACGGAAGGGCAGCCATCATCACCATTATTGCAGGGGTGGTTTTTACCATCTTCTGGATCACCAGTGGAATGGACGAGTGGCTTACAGCCCGCATCATGACATTCTTCGTTGTTGCCATTGTGGCTGTGCTTGCTACCCTGCTGATACCGGCAGCAAAGCCCTGAAAACAGGAAGACTTAGAAATTTAGCTGGTTCTGATCAAATTGGCCCTGCAAGTCAATCTCCGGATAGGATCATAACACTGGCAATCATAATACCGGCGCCATCCAACAGGATGGCTTTTTGGTTTTACAAATGGTAGCATTTACCACCGAAATTTAAATTATTTTTACCTGCTCGAAAACAATGGCATTATCTTAAAGCTTATTCAAAAACCAATGGATAGAAGATCATTTATCAAAAACACGGCAGCCACAGGGGCGGCTGCATTTATCGGAACAGGCATTTTCGGGCGGGAAGTGCTCGCTGCAGGTCCCGCAAAAAAAGCAGATATCTCGGTGATCACGGGGACTGATATTTTGCAAAACACCAAAGAAGCCGTAAAAATGCTTGGCGGCATGAAAAAATTTGTAAAAAAAGATTCCAGGGTAGGGATACTCATTAATTCAGCCTTCGATACAAAGGGCGCTTATGTACATCCCGATATCGCCCTGGCCACTCTTGATATGTGCTTTGAGGCCAGGGCCAGGGAGGTGGTCTGCCTGCAGGCTGTCGACCCCTCGTACTGGAAACGCAGTGAGAATTACGATCGATACGTGCATTTATTTGAACATGTGACACAGGTAGAGAGCAATATTTTTCCGGCCGAATTCAATGAAGACGATTGGGTGAAAATGCCCGGTATACAGGGAGCCAAAGGCCTGAAGGATGTTGAGGTGATCAAAGCCCTTACAGAAGTGGATGTACTCATCAATGTGTTCATTGCCAAACACCATGCCGGTGCAAATTATACCGGTGCCCTGAAAAATTCAATGGGATATTGTACGCGTAAAACCAATGTGTTTTATCACCTGGGTTCGGGCGATCGGAATAACCCCGAATTTCTGGCCCAGTGCATTGCCGATATCAACCTCTTACGTCAACCGGACCTGATCATTGGCGATGCTACAGAATTTATCATATCCAACGGTCCCGGTGGTCCCGGCGATATGATCAGGCTGGATAAGGTCTTTGCAGGAACCAATCTTGTGGCTATGGATGCACTGGGCGTTTCTTACAACGATGTAGATCCTGAAGATGTACCTGTACTCCGCAAAGCCGGGGAAATGGGCCTGGGTTCTGCCGATCTGAGCAAAATTAATATAGTAGAGCGGGCATAAAGTACTTGGTGCCGGGGATGGCCGTCCGGGCTGCATACAGGGATGATCCAGGTCGCACTTTAGGTGGATAATATTAAAAGTTCCCCGGCAGATGCTTATCTTCGCGAAAAAAAACCAAATGAAAAGATTATTTGCTTATTTACTGGGCTTATTTGTTGTGCTGAACCTGCCAGCACAGGGATCAATCTATAACCTTATATATTTTGGCGATTGCCGCGAGATCAGCCTGTCGGGTGAAGCTGAACTATACGTGGGTAACGACCTTTTCAGCCTGATCAATGGCGGGGCAGAACTGTATCACGAGTTCGGCTTTGTTGAAGTGCTGGCTATGGATCTGGCAGTGGAAGACAAGGGTCTGGTAAGAGCCGAGATTTATGATATGGGCAGCAGCGAAGGCGCCTGGGGCATATACAGTCTGACTGCCACCACAAATGCAAAAAATCTTGGGATTGGCGATGCCGCCAGAACAGGCAAAGGCTTCATGCAACTCATCAAAGACAGGTATATGATATACCTGTATAGTGAAAGCCTTGAAAAGGCCGTTCTGGAAAAAGTGCTCTCATGCATCGCAGCAAATATTCCGAAATCATCGCTGCAACCTGCTTTACTGAAAGCCATCGGGACTTATGCACCCGAAGAGGCCGGATCCAAATATTTTTCAGGCAACCTTGGACTTTCAGGTATTTACGCTTTCCATTACAAAGATGTATTTGATTATGAGGAAGGGGTAGCAGCAGTGAATGAAGGAACAATTGCAATTGTTCTGAAATATAAGAATGAGGATAAGTGCCTTGAGAAATTCAATGCCTCCTACGACTTTTTTAGCCAAAGAAATAAATATCACGACCAGGAAATATCAAACAAGCACTATCACCTTAAAGACCGTAAGGAACAACATCTCAACTTTTTCTGCAATGGCAAATACATGCTGATATTTATCCACGATGGCAGTTGGGACGTCGAACAACAAAAAGAATTGCTGATGGATAAGCTACCTGCTGATGATTAGTTGGCCTGGTGCTATTTCCTTTCACCGGCTTGTCAATAATGCATATATTTCGCATCGCAGGAAGCCCGTTTGCTATATCTTTTTCATCTTTCCCCTTTACAAGCTGCCTTTCATTGCTTATCTTTGCTTGTAACCAAAACAAATAAAAATGAAAATACTGAAACGCATTATTATCTGGCTGGTCGTTCTGATCGCCTTGCTGATCGGTGTGGCATACCTGCTGCCCCGCACCTACCATGTTGAACGAACAGTGCTGATCAAGGGTCAGCGCGACATGATCTTTTCCATGGTTTGTGATTCTCAAAACTGGGAATACTGGACTCCCTGGTCTACAGAAATGGATTCAACTGTTGAAGAAGAATTTATAGGAAATTGTGAAGTTGGGGCCATCCATCGCTGGGAAGGCGAGGAGATGGGAAAAGGAGAAATGATGATCACAGAGATCGTTCCCTATAGGAAGATTGTTTGGCAGCTTGGTTTTGAGGGATTTAGTGAAAAGATGAGCATGGGGATGACGTTCAATAAAGATGAGGATGGTTATGTAGTTACCTGGACTGCCGACGGAAACCTGGGCTATAACCCGCTTTACCGGTATTATGGATTGATGATCGATTCAGACCTGGGGGCTGATTATGATAAAGGACTACATCAGCTCAAAAAGGTTTGTGAAGCCCTTCCCGACTATCCGGGCATAAAAGTGGGTGAAGTTGAACCCATGCCGGCCATCTCCATTAAAGATTCTGTCACAATGGAAGAGTTTGAGGCGTTTCTCGAAAATAGTTACAAATTGCTGTATATGTACGCCATCAGGAATGATGCAGAATTTAAAGGACATCCCTATACCATATACTATAACTGGGCCCCTGAAGCAAAAACACTCATAGAGGCAGGAGTGCCGCTGGCCGTTTCGATCAATGGTGAAGATATCATCATGTCGGTCATGAGCCCGGGAGGAAAAGTGGTAAAGGCGGTGCATCGCGGAGCCTATGAGGATGTGGGCAAGGTGCATGATGCCATTGCGCAGTACATGAGCGTGCTTGGCCTGGAAAGCGCAGGTGCTCCCTGGGAAGCTTATATTACCGATCCTGCTCAGGAACCGGATACCTCCAAATGGGAAACAATCGTTTATTATCCTATAAAGTAACACTTGAAGTATTACTTATATCATAAATGCCTGTAGATGTGTGGAAGATATATTCTCGTACAAAAGACCGAGCGCCTGGAAAAGCGTTTTAACGTAAGTGCTGCAGAGAGTACAGAATGGAAACCGGCATATAATATTTCGCCAGGCCAGCTGGCCCCGGTCATCACAGGCGATGAGCCGGGGCAGTTACAGCTCTTTCGGTTTGGAATGACACCTTTTTGGGCTAAAAAGCCCATGTACCTGATCAATGCAAGGGCTGAGGGCGAACATAATAAGGAAGATGACCCTGCCTATAAAGGTGCCAAAGGCATCATTACCAAGCCTTCTTTCAGGAAACCTATCCGTTCGCAACGCTGCCTCATCCCTGCCGATGCTTTTATTGAAGGCACAGTAAAAGAAAAGCTTTCAAAACCTTTTGTGGTATACCTGAAAAACAATGTCCGGCCTTTTGCCTTTGCCGGCATATGGGATGAATGGATCAACCGCGAAACTGGCGAGCTTATCCGCTCCTTTGCCATTATCACCACAACTGCAAATGCCTTGCTGCAAAAGCTGCCGCATCACCGTTCGCCGGTTATCCTTGAGCAAAGGAATGAAAAAAAATGGCTTAACCTCAAATTGCCCCTGTCTGATATCACAAAACTTTTAAGACCTTATCCTGCTGAGCTTATGAATGCCTATCCCATCGATCCGGCCATAAAAAATCCCCGTGCCGAAGGAAAAAACCTTATTCATCCGTGTGGCGAAAGGATAGTGCCCGAATTTGAGACAAAAACCAGCAGGGATGCCGGCTTGCAGGGCATGGGCAGTAGCAAAAAATTTATCTACGACCCCGGGTTGCCATGGGGAAACAGGAACGATTAGGACTTTGCCGCTAGGTACTTCGCGGATCAGGTTTCAGTGGCAATTTCAACATTCTTTCCACTTCCAGTCCGGGAAAACCAAACTCTTCCACGATCCTGCCATAAAGCAAATATACGCCATTGCCCCTGAAAGGGTACTTTTTCAGGCTATCGGGAAAGTGGGTGCTATCGAAAAATTCACCTTTATCGTCGAGGAAAGCGGCAAAGTGCATGATCTCCTTTTTTACGGTGCGTACATATTTTATGGTAACCAGCAGCCCGGCCATCTGCACGCGTTTTCCCACGTATTTCATCATGTCGGCAGCCCTCGCAACACCATTTACGGGCCTTTGCAGCAGATCGAACCAGCTCATGGTTTGTGGAAAACCCAGTAGTTCGAGCTCATCATAGGCATCTTCCAGCTTGCTTTTTTCCAGATAAGGAAGCTTAAACTCCTTTATTTTTTGCTGAAAAAGAGTACAGGCCGAAGGTTTTACACTGTTCTTGCCCAGGTGCAGGTGGGTTTCCCATAACAGATGTGATTTGGGCTTCATAGTGAAATTAAATGCCCCTGTGCGGATCAGCAATACAAGTTGCTCTATGCCTGCCGGCATACGCTGTATAAAATCATACAATGAACGGAAATTGCCATTTCTGTCCCTTTCAAGGGCAATTTCCCTGCCCAGGTTTTTTTCCAGGTTTTCGATGTGGATAAAGCCGGTATAGATCTTTTTCCCGATAATGCGGGTTTTGTAGGTGCTATGGTTTACGCAGGGCAGCATGATCTCGGCCCCATGGCGCCTGGCCTCGTTAAAATATACCCACCGCTGGAAAAAACCGCCAAAGTTATTGATTACGGCAACCATGAATTCCAGGGGATAATGTGCCTTCAGGTAGAGACTCTGGAAGCTTTCCACGGCATACGAGGCCGAATGGGCCTTGGAAAATGAATAGCCGGCAAAAGACTCGATCTGCCGCCACACCTCTTTTACCAGGCTGTCGGGATACCCGTATTCCCTGCAGTTGCTGAAGAACTTTTTTACAATACGGTCAAACTCCTTTCTGCTCCTGAACTTTCCGCTCATGGCCCTGCGCAGAACGTCGGCGTCGCTCAGGTCGAGACCGGCAAAATGATGGCAAACCTTCAGCACATCTTCCTGATACACCATCACTCCGTATGTTTCTTCCAGTTGTTCTTTCATTACGGGGTGCAGGTATTTAAAGTCGCCGGGATGATGGAAGCGGTGGATATATTCGCGCATCATGCCTGATTTTGCCACTCCCGGCCGGATGATGCTGCTGGCGGCCACAAGCCGCAGATAGTCGTCGCAGCGAAGCTTTTTCAGGAGCCCGCGCATGGCAGGACTTTCCACGTAAAAACATCCGTTGGTTTCGCCATTTCTGAGCAGGTACTTTACCTTTTCATCCTTTTTAAACTTGTTAACCTGGTGCACATCCACATTGATGCCCTGGTTTTCAGCGACAATATCTGCGCATTCGCGTATGTGTCCGATGCCCCGCTGGCTCAGGATATCGAGCTTTTCAAAGCCGATATCGCCGGCCACATACATATCCCACTGCGTGGTCGGGAATCCTTTTGGTGGCATGTCAAGGGCTGTATAGGCACAGATAGGCTCCTCTGATATAAGGATGCCGCCGGCATGGATGCTCCTGAGGTTTGGAAAGCCGGCCATCATCTCCGCCAGGGAATGGATCTTGCCGGTGATGCTGTTTTTTCCTTCAGGGTTGTCGGGATGATGAACCAGGCGGTCGATCTCAGCCTTGGGTAATCCGTAAACCTTTCCCAATTCCCTGTAGATCGACCGCCCTTTGAAGGTCGACATGGCTCCGAGCAGGGCCGTATGTTTTCGTCCGTAACGCTTAAAGATATAATCCTGTACCTCATCGCGCTCACGCCACGAATAGTCGATGTCGAAGTCGGGAGGAGTGCTTCGGCGGGGATTGATAAAACGCTCAAAGTAAAGATTGAGGTCGATGGGGTCAACATCGGTGATCTTCAGACAGTAAGCAACTACACTATTGGCTCCGCTGCCGCGTCCCACATGATAGAAACCCCGCGATATGGAGTAGCGGATCATGTCCCAGGTAATAAGAAAATAGGAGGCAAAGCCCAGGCGGGTGATCAGTTGAAGCTCATGCCTTAGCCTTGCCTCAGCTTCCTTGTTGCTTTTTCCGTAGCGGTACTCCAGCCCGTCCATGGCCAGCTTTTCCAGCAACACTTTATCGTCGTAGAGACTGCCGGTAAATGTTTTCTTGTTCTTGATCGAATGAAAGTCGAACTCAATATGGCAACCGGCCATCATTTTCTCGCTGTTGCGGAGGATGTCGGGATAATACTCAAAGGCTTTGAGCACCTCATCGTGGGGCAACATAAGCTCATCAGGGCGTGCCATCAGCGAAGGATCGAGCTTCGACAGCAGGGTGTTGTTGCCGATGGCCCTGAGGTGGCGATGCAGCTCAAAACCGGCCTTTCCTGCAAAACTTACCGGGTTTCTTACTACAAGCTTCGACTGTTTGCTGCGCAAAGGGGAGGAGAGGAGCCTGCCGGAGTCGGCAGGGCGTATGCCGATAAATTCGTTATCGCGAAGTTTTGGGGGATACAAACCTTCAAAAGGATACACCACATAACAGTTGGGTAAGAGCGGGGGCTGATCGGGAAGAGACTTCTTATTCAGCCGGTGTTCGGTAAGAAATTCGTTCAGCTCCCTGAAGCCTTCGTTGTTACGGGCAATGCCGGTATATAAGTATTTGTTTCCCTCACGGAATTCTATTCCGGCAATAGGGTGGATCCCTGCCTCATTGCAGGCTTTTACAAAATCTATTACCCCCGTGGAATTATTAATGTCGGCAATGCCCAGCATATCAATGCCGTTGTTTACCGCAAGCTTCACCAGGTTTTCGGGCGAAAGCGTTCCGTAGCGGAGGCTGTAGTATGTGTGGTTGTTGTAGTACAAAGTATTAGGTTTTATAAGCCCGCAGCCCGTCTCACTGCAGTTTTCCCGTAACGTATCCGTATATTATCCATGGCATTGTACAGGCTCACCATTTCGGGGGTATCTTCAAACATATTGAGTTGTTGCACGCCGCTCACCAGGTGACTGAACCTGATCCCGACCAGCCTGATCAGCATCCTCCGCTGGTAAAGCTTCTCAAAGAGCTCTGTCGCGGCAGGAATGAGTACATGGTCGAAAGCGGTATAGGGAATACGCTTTTGCAGGGTATGGGTGTCGAAGTTGGCGTAGCGGATCTTTACCGTGATGCAGGAGGTGAGCTTTTGTTTTTTCCTCAATTCAAAAGCCAGGCGCTCTATTTTGGCGCTGATGATCTCTTTTATTCTTATCATATCAGTGCTGTCATTTTCGAAAGTGCTTTCTGAGCTGATCGATTTCCTTTCGGAATAGGGCTGCACGGGAGTATTGTCGATGCCGTTGGCTTTTTCCCATAGTACAATGCCATTTTTTCCCATCAGGCGTTCCATCATTTCCGGGGGGATGTCGGCCAGGGTTGCAATTTGCGAAACCCCCATGGAGCGCAGCAGCCCGTATGCTTTATTGCCTACCATGGGAATTTTGCGTATCGACAGCGGGCCCAAAAAAGGCCTGACCTCGTCCGACGGCACCTGCAGCAGTCCGTTGGGCTTGGCCTCACCCGTAGCGATCTTCGAAACAGTCTTGTTCACCGAGAGTCCGAAAGATATGGGCAAACCGGTATGCTCCATGATGCGGCTGCGCAACTCCCTTGTCCACTTAAGCGAACCGAAAAAACGATCCATGCCGGTAATGTCGACATAATGCTCATCAATGGAAGCCTTCTCGTAAAGGGGTGCCTGCTCGGCAATGATCTCCGTTACCATGCCCGAATATTTCGTATACATGTCCATGTCGCCCCGCACAACAACCGCATCACCACAGAGGTTCCTGGCCATCTTCATGGGCATGGCCGAGTGTACCCCGAACTGCCGGGCCTCATAACTGCAACTGGCTACCACACCCCGGTCCGACATGCCGCCGATGATCACAGGTTTTCCTTCTAAACTACTGTTCATCAAGCGCTCTACCGATACAAAAAATGTGTCGAGGTCGAGGTGGATGATCTGTCTGCTGCCGGGGTCCATAAAAAAAAATTAAAAAATATTTGCTTTTAATATTTTAATTGTATTATCTTTGATTAGCATTTAATCATTTTTATGACGACAATATAATCATTAATTGAAATAAAATGCAAATTATTTTAAGTAAATTTTATGATGCAACACTTTCCTTGTACCCAAAACCCAAATGATCATGTACTTTAGCAGCAACATTAAACTTTTACGCAAACGCCGCGGGCGTACACAGGACGACGTGGCGCACGCACTGGACATGAAGCGCTCAACGCTGAGCGGCTATGAAAACCAGGTGGCCCAGCCGGGCATCGAAGCCTTGCTGGCCTTTTCAAAATACTTTAACATCGCCATCGACACCCTCATCCGTGTCGACCTTTCCGTATTGTCGGAAAGCCAGCTTTTGCAGATAGAAAGGGGATATGACGTATACCTCAAAGGCAGCAAATTGCGGGTACTGGCTACCACGGTCGACAATGAAAACAATGAGAATATCGAACTGGTGAACGAAAAAGCCTCGGCCGGTTATACCACTGGCTTTGCCGATCCTGACTTTATCAGGGTGCTGCCTACCTTTCAGCTTCCCTTCCTGTCGCGGAATAAAAAATACCGCACCTTCCAGATCAGTGGCGACTCTATGCTGCCCATCCCCGACAAGTCCTGGGTAACAGGCGAATATGTCGAAAACTGGCTGATGATCAGGAGCAATTATCCCTACATTGTTCTTACCATCGACGATGGTATCGTGTTTAAAGTTGTCGAAAACAGGATCAAACAGGAAGGCAGGCTAAAACTGATCTCCCTTAATCCGCTTTTCGAGCCCTACGATATCGAAGCCTCACAGGTAAAGGAAGTGTGGAAATTTGTGCACTATATCAGCTCCGCAATGCCTGAACCCAACATGCCTAAAGAAAAACTGATGGAAGAGGTGCAGTCGCTGAAAAGACAGGTGCATGCCATACAAACACAACTCAAGCTGTAAAACCGGCCTATGTTTGCCATTATTGATGTTGAAACTACAGGTCTCAATCCTGCCGGCGAAAAGATCACGGAAATTGCTATCTATCTGCATGATGGTAAGCGCATCACCGGCGAATACCACAGCCTGGTAAATCCCGAAAAACGGATCCCTTTCCAGATCACAGGGCTTACAGGTATCAGTAACCGGATGGTGCGTGATGCACCGCGTTTTTGCGAAATTGCCAAAGATATCGTTACCCTTACCCAAGACCGTATTGTTGTTGGGCATAATGTATCGTTTGATTATCGTTTCCTCCGGGCAGAATTTAAGCGGCTCTTCTATGATTATAAAAGGAAAACCCTCTGTACCCGGCAATTGAGCAGAAAGCTCATGCCCGAAAAAAAATCATACGGCCTGGGATCGATCTGTAAAGACCTTGAAATAAAAATTGAGGGAAGACACAGGGCCGGCGGCGATGCGCTGGCAACAGTGAAGCTGTTTGAACACCTTCGTTCGCTGGAAGATGATATACTGAAACTTTCACTAAAAGGACTTCATTCAAACCTGAGCAAAAAGATCATCGACGGGTTGCCGGAAGAAACAGGAGTATATTATTTTCTCGACAAAGATGGCAGGATCATATATATTGGCAAAAGCCTGAACATCCGCGACAGGATCATGTCGCACCTTACCAACACCAATACCGTGCGGGCTCTGGAAATGCGCGAAAGGGTGGTAGATATTGGCTGGGAACTTACCGGCAGCGAACTTATTGCCCTCCTGCTTGAATCAGATGAGATCAAACGACATAAACCCCTTTTCAACCGGCAGCAACGAAGGACTACCTTCCAATACGGATTGTTTTCCTTTAGCGATCTGCACGGTTATAAATGGCTGAAAACAAAACGAATAAACGGAGATGAAACGCCCCTGACTTCCTACAGTACCCAAAAAGAAGCACATGCGCACCTGCAGTACCTGCTCGATGAATACCGCTTATGCCAGAAACTCTGCAGCCTTTATCCCACAAACGGTGCATGCTTTTACCACCAGATCAGCCGTTGCTATGGAGCCTGCACGGGCAGCGAACCGGCCCCTGAATATAATAAAAGGGTAGATGAAGCCATCGAAAGGTACATCTTTAGCGAAAATAACTTTTTCCTGCTCGACAAGGGCAGGGGAGAAGAAGAGCTTGCCGTGGTGAAAGTGTGTAATGGCAGCTACCAGGGATTTGGCTACGTGCAGAAAGCCACAGCAGAGCACCTTAACATTTTAAATGAAAGCATCATGCCTTATGCCGATAATAAAGATGTGCAGGTCATCATTAAAGGTTACCTGCGGAAACATCCTGGCATGAAGATGATCCGTTGTTAAGTTTTTGTTTGAATGCCACGTAATCCCCTCCCGGAATAGAAGATGCAAAAAATATGATGCTTTAAAGATGCTTATCCCTTAACCTGCTATTTATAATACTTCCAAATATAAAAATTTATAATTTTGTAATTATTATCAGATCCCGTTCAACTATTTATCAAACTAACCCCTTAATGCAATGAAAAAAATTTATACCATTATTGTTTTACTGGCTTTTCTTTCCATAGCCACCCATGCACAGACAGTGTTCATGGAGGATTTCAGCAACGGTGTTCCGCCTGCAGGCTGGAGCATTGATGCGCAAAGTGCCAACTGGATTCAGGAAAGTTCAAGTAATGCAGGAGGCTCGGCCCCCGAGGCCATGTTCTCATGGACACCACAGTTTAATGGAGAAACGCGTCTGATCTCTCCACCTACCGACCTCACCGGGAATACCATGGCAGGATTCAGTTTCAGGCATATGGTCGACCACTATGGAGGTCCGTACACCATAGGTGTGGCTACACGTTCAGGCGGAGGCGACTGGACAAGTGTTTGGTCGGTTGAAAATCCTTCGGCAAGCATTCCGGGCGAAATGGTTGATATCAGCTTTACAAATTCTGATGTTGGTCAACCCGATTTCGAGATATGTTTTTATTTCTCAGGCGATTCTTACAACATCAACTACTGGTATATTGATGATGCAAGATTATATATTCCATTTGAGCATGATGTTGCAAGCAAGAAAATCCTTGGTGATACATATTTTGATGCAGGTTATAATTATACAGCCAGTGCCCTCATCAAAAATGCAGGACAAAATACAGAAACCTTTGATGTTGTGCTGGAGATCTATGATGGAATAAACAATTCCCTCCTGCATACCGAAACCCAAAATGTAACGATGGATGCTGGTGATGAAAGCACTGTAACATATTCAGCCTATGAGCTTCCTTACGAAAACTTTTTATACGACATCGTGATATATACCGATCTTGACGGTGACATGGATCCCGACAACGATCTGTCCAGTAAATTTATCTATACTTATACTTCGGAGCGCGAAATGGTATTGCTCGAAATCGGGACCGGCACATGGTGTGTGTTTTGTCCGGGGGCAGCCATGGGTGCCGACGACCTTATCACCAACGGCAAAAATGTGGCAGTCCTTGAGCACCACTCAGGTGATGACTATGAAAATGCTTATTCGGGCGCCCGCGTAAGCTATTACGGGATCACTGGATTTCCTACGGCATTTTTCGATGGCGTGCTGAACCATGTTGGTGGCAATGCCAGTACCAGCATTTACGGCAGCTATCTTCCCATCTACGACCAGCGCAAGGATATCAGAACCGCCTTCAGTTGCAATATTTATGGCGAAAACACGGGAGGTAACGATTATAATGTCGTCGCCACCATCGATAAACTGGGACCTGCCATGAATGCCAATGTAGTGTTGCATATCGCGATCACCGAATCTGAGATCCCCGAAACATGGTTTGTCATGGATCATCTTAATTTTGTTACCCGCCTCATGCTTCCTGATGCCAACGGAACTTCTGTTGATGTCATAGCAAATGAATATATCGAAGTGGAGGAAAGTTTCACGCTTGATCCGGACTGGGACGTAAACCATTGCGAAATTGTATATTTCCTTCAGGATACCGACACCAAAGAAATCCTGCAGGGTGGAAAGGTAATGGTTAACGACCTGATTCCCGTTGGCATAGAAGACGAGCTCTCGGAAAACGGCATTGCCATAAACAATATCTATCCCAACCCATTCAGCAATATTACGAATATCAATTTCGGTTTGGCCGAAGCCGGCAGGGTAGAGGTTATGATCAGCGACATGACCGGAAGGCAGGTAGCTCAGATCACTGACAGTGAAATGCAGGCCGGCAACCATCAGCTCAGGTGGGAAGTAGCTGCAGATCTGCCCGATGGCCTCTATTATTGTACCATCAGGACAAACAAAAATACAATGACTCAGAAGGTCATTCTGCAGAGGTAGATATTTGTATCACCAATAAAATATCCATTAGGGGGCCCTGGCAACAAGGCCCCTTTTTTTTTCACTAAGAGAGGATTCTCTGCATAAAGTATTGTGCATCACAAAAATCATCTCAATTATTGGCGATTGTCCAGATATGAAGGAATCCCAGGCGGATAATATCTGTCATCTTCTGGTAATTCACCAGTTCTGTTTCGTCCTTGGGTGAATGGTATTCCTTGTGAAAGCCTGCCATGAAGTAAAAGAAAGGCACATCTTTTCTTGCAAAAGGGGAGTGGTCGCTCCCGCCTCCCTTACTTGTTGTGGGTCTGTTTGTTACATCAAGATTGATCTTATATTGCTGCAGAAAATGCGCAGCATTTTCTTCCAGAAAATCCTCTCCCGCCGTATAGGTCATCCGGCATTGGTTCTTCAGGCTGTCGTTATCATCGTCTCTCGAGATCATATCATAATTTAAATGAAAGGTGATATTTTCAATGGGAACCCAGGGATGCTCCACAAAATAGCGGGAGCCGAGCAAACCCCGCTCTTCGCCTGTCCATGCGGCAAAAACGATGGTTTTTTCGGGTTTTTCACCTGTTGCCAGGCAGGCTTTGGCAATTGTCATAACACCTACAGTGCCCGAAGCGTTATCGTCGGCACCATTCCATATGTAACCATCGAACATGCCCAGGTGATCGTAGTGTGCTCCGATCACAATGGCTTTGGTGGTATCTTTTCCGGGAATCACTCCGATCACGTTGCGGGCCCTGATCAATTCCGATTCAACACTGGTTTCAATACGTACCGATTTACCTTTTAATACCTTTGAATCGGGTTTCATTTTTTCCTTTACCCTTGCTTCCCAGCTTTCTGTTTCGATGCCGCTGCCCTTGAAGATTTCGTATGCAACACGCTTGCTAACATCGACCCGTATGGGCTGCATGCGCATGGAATCGCCCGGAATGCTGTATGAATACTCGGAGATGGTATTCAGTTCCTTCTCGCCTTCATAAAAACGATCGTTCTGCCTGAACGGAATATTCGAAACCCACCCGCCCGACAGATCCGAGCCGGGATAGATCTCAATGATGCCCAGGGCACCTTTTTCTTCAGCAATTTCATCTTTTGCCTGCCTGAGATAATATAACGAATAACGGCCCTCGGGGTGGAACCTTTTATAAGCATTACTGGCAGTATCATTATAGCCAGGGTATCCGGCCAAACGCACAACTACCTTTCCATTTACATCCACACCTTTATAGTCATCGTATTTCTCATCCTCATTTACATAACCATAACCCACAAAGACCAGCGGGGCTTCAATACGCCGGGCAATACTCCCCGGCCTTAGGGAGAAATCAGTATGGTAATTGAAAGCAAATTCAGTACCGTCAGAATTCAGGCTGAACACCTGTTTATCGCCAGCTTTGAACTTGATCAGATCCACTTCCTGGAAATATGTTCTGTACTTATAAGCCTTAGCACCTTTCATCCTTTCCTGCCAGGGTGGATAATGCCATTTTTCATCACCCCCGGGTTCGAGGCCATATACACTGAAGATACTGGAAATGTAATCGGAAGCGATATATTCACCGCGCATGCCGGTGCCGCGTCCCTCGGTCCAGTCGGAAGCAAGAAAATCAAGCTGGCCCTTCACAGCCTGAAGCGTGATGGCCTCAAAGCCTTTGTTATATGCGCTGCTGTCGTCCTGACAATAGCCCGAAAACAGGAATGCCAGTAGGAGGGAGGAGGTAAGGATTATTTTTTTCATGGGGATTTGGATAGGTTGTTAACGATTTGATTACTTCAAATATAGACAGAATAATGGAATAAGCAAGACATGATGAATACATATAATGCTCCGTGCTTTATCTCACGTCTGCAACGGGATATCTTCCTGCCAATAGAGAAGGGCAGGAGACCGATTGAATAATTTCAAATCAATACGTTTCTGAAATTATGGTCACACTGATTTAAAATAACGAACATGCATCCATTTTTATACGTATGCACATCAGTGATGGATATCAGTTTTCATATGAAAACTTATCTATATTTGTGCACTGAAAAAATAACTTAAACCAAAGAAGATGAAAAAAACTGTAATAACCGTTATTATCACCCTTATCGCTGCAGCAGCAATTGTATTCATTGCATATTCGATCTGGGGCGAAGGAAAATGCTTTACTGATGATCATGAGGAAGAATGTACTGAAGTGATTAAAAAAGGTGGTTGCGATAAAATGAATGCCGAAGCAAGCCACGATAAATTTATGGAAGGGTTGATGCCGGCCAGGACTGAGTTTGATTCAAAGCTTAGTGAAGAGGACAAAATGATCATTGCAGGTATTCGCGAAAAATTTGCCGGGATCGACCATACAAAAATGTGTCCGCAGGGCAAGGATAAGTTTATGGAGGAAAACAAAGCCGATTTTGATGCATTGACGGCCATCGCCAACAATCATAAGGAATATCTCGACGGTCTTTACGCAAAAATGCACGCCAGGCATGAAGAAACATGCAGCCATATGGGTGCCCACAAGGCCAAAGCCAGCGAGGAAACACCATCCGAAGAAGTCATGGCTAACAAATGCCCTGAAATAAGCAACTGCAAAGAAGCTACTGAAAAATGCCAGGGCGAAAAAATTGCCGAAGCCGAAAAGGAAAAGTGTGAAGAATTAGAAAAGAAATGCGCCAAAGCAACCGAGGAATGCGAAAAGGAATGCATGAACACCTTTAAAATTCATTTTTTGTTGATGGACGTTGCATAATTTCTCACTGTATTCATTTACAGATTAGTAAAGATTATAAAAAGAGGCTGCCTTGTCAATTGCCAGGACAGCCTCTTTTGCCGTTTAAGCTATTTTAATTCAGTAAATCACCATACTAAACCGATGTGCTAATGCACGATCAGTTTTCTGCCGGCTGTTTGTCCGTCAACAATAACCACAACATTATATATGCCTGCCGTCATGTCTGAAACATCGAGGTTTATACGGTGGCTGCCCTGCGACAAATTACCCATAATTATGGATTGAACCTTTTGTCCGGTCATATTGGTGAGTTGCACCTGTACGTTGGCAGTACCTTCGAGTGACACATTGAACAATACAGAAGAATTGGCCGGGTTGGGATAGAGGTCTGACAGTTCAAAGTTGAGCACATTTTCATTCTCATCAATCCCGACAAATACACTCTTGGGAACGCTCATCATGATCATTTCGTTCTCGACAGCTTCAGCCTGTTCATTGGGCCATTCAAAAGTGCCGGGCATCCCATCTGCCTGGAATAGGAAATAAATCGTATTGTCGACAACAGGAGACATAACGGGAAATGCGCATTCAGAAAAGATAAACTGAATGTCATCATTCAGGTCGATCATGCCGTTCCAGGTAAGGCCGCCATCAAACGAGCTGTTTGCAATAATATGCCGGTAAAGGTGCTCACCATTGCTGTACTCGGGAGCAATATTGCTTGACGACACAAATATATTGTCCTGTGCATCGATAGAGATCACCGGGAATCCGCACATGGCGTTGGCATAGTTTGGCTGGCCTGAGGGGATCTCAACGCCCACAGAGGGGTCGTATCCAAACACATATGAGCACAGGTAACCGCCATCTTCAAGATTCTGAAGTCCGGTTGAACTGATGATCGTTGTATCCAGGGGCTCCATATCCTCATTCCAGTAGATCAGTCCGTCGGAATTGAGCGGATAATAACCCCAGGCACCTCCTTCAATAACTTGCAGCATTCTTGAGAACACCACATGGGCTTTTGCGTCGGAATCGAGTGCAACGGAAGAGGAGCCAATGCTAAGACCGAATACTTCGGTATCGGTAGGAGGATCGAAAGGGTCAAAGGGGCTTTCCATCACCGTTATTCGTTCCCAGGTATCACCATTATCGGGAGATTTAAACACCCAGCCGCCCCATTCATCAAAGCCGTAGGTAAAGGCAATATTATTGCCAACGGGGTTTGACCAGTTATAGGAAAGGGCATTAATGCTTTCGATGTAATCTTCGCCAAGGCCATCGATGATTACGCCATCCGTCCAGCTTTCGCCTCCATCATCCGAGCGGTAATAGAGAAGGGCATTGGGCTGTCCCATATATTCAGTATCGTAGGTGTAAGCCAGCAAATGAATATATTCAAGATTCGGGCCGCTGGTTGCCATTGATTGCCATACCAGGGATACATCTGCCGGGCCATACAATGAGGTCTGAATCCAGTCGCCTTCGCCTTTCATCTCCCTGCGAAAGAAGTGGATGGGGCTTTCGTTGGCAACATACTGATAGGTACAGGCAATTTCCCCGTTTTCGCCCCAGGGAGAATAACAGGTGGTGCCATGACGGTCTTCAGGGCCAACATGAAGGTCGGGTGTTCCCCATTCCGTACCGTCATAATAGTTATAACCGATACCCCTGTTCGGTACAAGGTCCTGTCCGGCGCAAGTCCAGCTTGCACCCACGGTGCCATCATCATATGCCCACATGCGTTGCATGGCATTGCCATAGTTCATGGATTGCGCGTCATACCAGGTCGTTCCAATGGTTACATTATCATACAATTTCTGACCAACCACAGCTCCTGAATAGTCAGATACGTATCCCGGATGAATTTCTACCCGCTCCAGGCGTGGTCCTTTGATCTTCGATTGCTCATATTGCGCGCCCACGTTCAGGCTAAGGCTGGCAATAAGCAGTAAGAGTAAGATTTTTTTCATGTCAATGGATTTAGTTAAACATTATTTATTAGGCTTTCAAGCCATAAATATAAAACAAATTAGATATAAAAGCCAGAATTCTTTGCATTGGTTTTTGTAAATTTGTTTAAATCAATAAACCAGTCATGCACGAATTGACCATGCCCCGGTGAGGCTGCAAGCTGAATGCCTTACTTACACAGGCAGATTGAGATCATCGATCCACAAATTATTATCCTCATGGGCGCCATAGCCTTAAAGTATATGCTCGATCCTGAGCTACGCATTAGCAAATGCCGTGGCGAATGGATATTTCGCGATAACAGACTTATTACAGCCCGGTTCTCAATCAACGCAAATTCCTTAACATAAAATATGTCGTTATCG
>JAVVEM010000017.1:0-29387 GCA_032250805.1 Bacteroidales bacterium | reverse complement strand
CGTCGCGATAATTTATTTCATATTAAATACCTGCGTATTACAGCCCGGTTCCCGATCAACGCAAATTCCTTAACATAAAATATATCGTTATCGGACTGGCGTCGCGATAACTTATTTTATGTTAAATACTTGCGTATTACGGAATTTGCTTTAGTTGTCCGATAATTAATATTATGTTAACTAACAATATCCTAAATAAAGGGAAGGATAAAAGCACATCCTCCCCTTTATATAGTATTTAAAGTTTAATTTTATTGCGTAACTTCTTTAATCTTTTCATTAATGGCCTGCAGTTTTTCCATATCCTTGAGGATGGTATATATCTGTTTAAGGGTTTGCATGGTGGCAAGATTGCCAGGATTTAACTCATCGGATTTTTCAAGATAAGGCAGTGCTTTTTTAAGATATGCATCAGCTTTTGCTTTTTCAGTATTATATTCTTCAACTGCATCGAGTGGCAATTCATTGGCCTTTTCGATGATCTCAGCAGCTTTGTTATTGTACATGGCTCCCATATTATAATACGCATCAGCATATTGCGGGTCGATCTCAATAGCCCTCTGATATGCTTCGGCCGCAGCTTCAGTATCGCCGGTGTTTTCGTAATTTGTTCCAAGGGCGAACCAGATGGTTTTATTTGTCGGATCGGTTTCAAGGGCTTTCTCCAGATTATCAATGGCTTTTTCATTCTCGCCCCTGCCCAGATAAAGATTTGTTTCTGAAATAAGAAGCTGATAATCTTCAGGAAAGATTTTACGGCCTTCCTTGATATAATTCTCTGCAACAGCCGTATCTTTCTTTACATTCATATAAATAGTTGCCAATGAGTTATATACAAGCGGGTCTTTAAATCCCAACTCAACAAGTTGCCTGTATTTTTCAATGGCCAGTTCATATTTTCCGGCAATATCATACGACAATGCTGCATTTGAGAGCGCAAGCGTGTCAGTCCCTCCCATTTCCTTTGTAATATCGTAGGTGGCCTGGAAGCTCTTTGCCGCGTCAATATACTTCGACTCATTATATTTGGCAACGCCCTGGTTAAAGTAATTCGAGGCAATAACCCTGAAATTATGCTGGATATCTTCCGTAAACTCCCCCCTGTCATCCAATTCCAGACACTTTTTATAGGATTCATAAGCCACATCGAGGGCATTTGAATCAAGTGCGCGGTATTCGGGATTATCGGTCAGTGCAATCTGAAGGTAGATATTGCCACGATAGTACCATGTTTTGGCAACATCTTTTGTTTTATCGTGCTCAATGGTGGGGTCGATGTACTCCTTTGCTTTATCGAGTTTACCATTTTTAAAGTAGTTAAAGGCACTTGTACGTTTTGAGTTTTGCGCATAAAGCCCGCCAACCAAAAACACACTCACAAGTAAGATCAATAATTTCTTCATAGCAATATTTTTTTTGGTTTTATTGTCTGATGACAAAAATATAAATTCCTCAAGGAATATCTCAAAATTCTTGCCATAATTGTTTGCTGAAGGATAAAAAAAGTATATTATTGGCTTAATTAACTGTAATTAAGATACAAAAAGCAGTAAAAGCTATGCTTCAATTTCGGGGCCTGCTTCGTTTTCTTCCGGCTCCTCACCTTCCTCTCCTGCTTCAATTTCGCCGGGCTCCTCCCCTTCCAGTCCTTCTTCCACCACATCGCCATTAATAAATTCTACTTTGGCAACTGCTGCAATGGCATCATCTTCCCTGAGGTTGATCAGCCTAACTCCCTGGGTTGCACGTCCCATAACTCTCAGACTATCGACACCCATACGGATGATCAGTCCTGATTTGTTGATGATCATCAGGTCATCGTCATCCGTTACATCCTTAATGGCAATAAGATAGCCTGTTTTTTCGGTAATATTGATTGTTTTTACTCCTTTGCCACCCCTGTTGGTGACCCGGTAATCGTTGAGTTCCGACCTTTTGCCATATCCATTCTCAGAAACAACAAGAACATGATGATCTTCGCCTTCTGAGAGACAAATCATTCCAATGACCTTATCTTTGGCATCTCTGAGGGTAATGCCCCTTACTCCTGCGGCATTACGGCCCATAGGCCTTACTTTCTCTTCATTGAAGCGTATGGCCCGTCCTGATTTCAGGGCCATCATCACTTCACTGTTTCCATTGGTAAGCCTTGCCTCAAGAAGTTCATCGCCTTCGTTAATGGTAATGGCATTGATCCCGTTCTGACGAGGACGGCTGTATGCTTCGAGGGAAGTTTTCTTAATGGTCCCCTTCTGGGTACAGAGGATAATATAATTATTATTGATATATTCTTCGTCTTTCAGGTCTTTTACATTCACAAAGGCCCTGACCTTATCGTCGGGCTCAATATTGATCATATTCTGTATGGCCCGTCCTTTTGAGGCCTTGGTGCCTTCGGGTATTTCAAACACCCTAAGCCAGAACACTTTACCTTTCTCCGTGAAGAAAAGCATATAATTATGGTTGGTGGCTACGAAGAGATATTCAAGAAAGTCTTCATCCCTGATCGTACTTCCGCGTGCTCCCCTGCCCCCCCGGTTCTGCCGGCGGTACTCGGTAAGTTTTGTGCGTTTGATATATCCCATATGTGAAATGGTAAGTACCACTTCTTCATCGGGGATAGTGTCTTCAATCCTGAAATCATCTGCGGCATATTCGATACTGGTCCGGCTTTCATCGCCATATTTCTCCCTGATCTCAAGCAATTGTTCCTTTATAATATCCATGCGCAATTGTTCATCCCCAAGGATGTTGTTATAGAACTCAATCTTTTTCATCAGTTCGGCATGCTCTTCCTTTACCTTGTCGCGTTCAAGTCCGGTAAGTTTCTGCAAGCGCATATCGAGGATCGCTCTGGCCTGGATTTCTGTAAGTTCAAATTGCTGCATCAGGCCGTTTCTGGCATCATCCGGAGTCCTCGACGCCCTGATCAGTGCAATAATGGCATCGAGGTTATCAAGTGCAATAAGCAATCCATCAAGGATGTGTGCACGTTTCTCGGCCTGGTCAAGTTCATATTTGGTTTTTCTGACCAGCACTTCATGCCTGTGCTCAACATAATGCCTGATCATATCCTTGAGGTTCAGCATCTGAGGACGCCCCTTTACCAGGGCGATATTGTTCACACTGAAGGATGTTTGCAGGGCTGTATACTGATAAAGTTTATTCAGGATAACGTTCGTGATCTCACCTCTTTTAAGTTCATACACGATCCGCATTCCTTTACGGTCCGATTCGTCGCGGATATCGCTGATGCCTTCGATCTTCTTTTCGTTGACCAGGTCGGCAGTTTTTTTGATCATCTCTGCCTTATTTACCTGATAAGGGATGGAAGTAACAACAATGCGTTCTCTTCCGCTGCTCATTTCCTCAATGGTCGATTCGCCCCTGATCACGATCCTTCCGCGGCCGGTTTCAAAAGCGTCTTTCACCCCTTCATAACCATAAATAATTCCCCCTGTCGGGAAATCAGGGGCCTTAATGTACTGCATTAACTCAGGTATTGTAATGTCCTTATTGTCAATATATGCAATTATTCCATTAACAACTTCTGTAAGGTTATGTGGCGCCATATTGGTGGCCATCCCAACGGCGATGCCCGAGGCACCATTCACCAGAAGGTTTGGAATAGCCGAAGGCAATACGGTAGGTTCTTTCAGTGTATCATCGAAGTTCAGCTGGAAGTCGACCGTATCCTTATCAAGATCGGCCACCATTTCTTCAGCTATCTTCTTCATTCTGGCCTCAGTATAACGCATGGCTGCCGGGCTGTCGCCATCAATGGAGCCAAAGTTGCCCTGCCCGTCGACGAGCGGGTAGCGCAACGACCATGTCTGGGCCATCCTTACCATGGTATCGTATACGGAAGAATCGCCGTGCGGATGGTATTTTCCCAACACTTCGCCAACGATCCTGGCCGATTTCTTATATGAGCGGTTCGACAGAACTCCCAGGTCGAGCATCCCGTATAAAACCCTTCTGTGCACCGGCTTCAGACCATCCCGCACATCAGGAAGCGCCCTTGAAACGATCACCGACATGGAATAGTCAATATACGCAGATTTCATCTGCTGTTCGATATTTACCTTAACAATTTTTTCCCCTTCACTCATGTTCCTCGATAATTAGTTTTAAACAAAGCTATACATGTACTTTAGAAGCCACGAAAGTAGTGAAAATTCAGTTATTATAGACATTTTTAGCTGCTAATATTTTTAACAGAATTGTGTTGATAAGTATATGGCTGCTTTGCCCCGATTTAATTTGGAGTGTAAGTATCTTTGATGCGTCAGTTCGACCAATTATGTGTATTTTTGTAAGATATTACCAGTATGCGGTCAATACGGTGAACATGAAGGCAGTTCACTTGTTAATTAATGAACAAACAACACCAATCTTAATTTATGGAAGCTAAATTCTCTCAAAGGGTTAAAGAGGTCTTGTCATACAGCCGCGAAGAAGCATTGCGTCTGGGAAACGACTATATCGGCCTTGAACATTTATTGCTGGGTATTTTGCGCGAAGGTGAAGGTCTGGCCATACAGATCATGCTATATTTCGGGCTTGACCTGGAGATGATGCGCAAGATCATTGAAAAATCCATTGCAAACCCGGAAAAGAAAAACATAAAGATCGACAATATACCGCTCGTAAAGCAGGCCGAGCGTGCGCTCAAGATCACCTATCTCGAAGCCCGTATGTTCAGGAGCGACCTTATCGGTACCGAACACCTGCTCCTCTCCATCCTTAAAGATGAGGATAACCTTGTGAGCCGGACCTTTAAAAAATACGGAGTTGAATATAGCATGGTTAAAGATGAGCTAAAAACCATCATCTCGCGCGATCAGGGCGGACCTTCAATTGAACCTGTCGACGAGATGTCGGAAGATGCACCTGAAGAAGAAATGGATGAAGGCGGCCGTGGTTTTGGCGGAAACATAAAAAAGTTATCCGATTCGAAATCAAAAACGCCTGTCCTCGATAATTTTGGCCGTGACGTTACAAGAGCTGCCGAAGAAGGCCGTCTCGATCCTATTGTAGGACGAAAAAAAGAACTCGAGCGCATTGCACAGATCCTTAGCCGTCGTAAGAAAAATAACCCCATCCTTATCGGTGAACCCGGTGTTGGCAAATCAGCTATTGCCGAAGGGCTCGCCACAAGAATCGTTGAAAGAAAGGTTTCGAGGGCACTGTTCGGAAAACGTATTATTACACTCGACCTGGCCTCGCTGGTAGCAGGAACAAAATACCGCGGACAGTTCGAAGAACGAATGAAAGCTGTGCTGAATGAGCTCGAAAAAAATCCCGACATCATCCTTTTTATTGATGAGATACATACCATCGTCGGTGCAGGAAATGCCTCAGGATCGCTCGATGCTTCAAATATGTTCAAACCTGCGCTTGCGCGTGGCGAGATACAGTGCATCGGTGCAACAACACTGGATGAATACCGCCAGTATATTGAAAAAGACGGGGCCCTTGAGCGCCGCTTCCAAAAAATACTTGTTGATGCCACCAATCCCAAGGAAACAATTGAGATACTCAACAATATCAAGGAAAAATATGAAGACCATCACCTGGTGAAATATACAAACGAAGCCATCAGCGCCTGTGTTCATCTCACCAACCGGTACATGAGCGACCGTTACCTGCCCGACAAGGCCATTGATGCCATGGACGAAGCAGGATCAAGGGTGCATATTACCAATATCCATGTGCCAGCCGAGATCATCGACCTCGAAAACCGCATTGAAGAGGTGAAAAGCAAAAAAACCAAAGCCATCAATAGTCAGAAGTTCGAAGAAGCAGCCGAATACAGGGATATGGAACGTAACCTCAGCAGTGAACTGGATCAGGCTAAAAAGCGCTGGGAAGAGGAATCAAAGATCCACCGTGAAACGGTAACCGAAGATAATGTTGCAGAAGTGATCGCCATGATGACGGGAATTCCCGTGCAGCGGATAGCCACAAACGAAAGCGACCGGCTGATGAACATGGAAAAGGATATGGCAGGAACCGTGATCGGCCAGGACGAGGCCATTAAAAAAGTGGTAAAAGCCATCAGGAGGAACAGGGCGGGCTTAAAAGACCCGAACAAGCCTATTGGAACTTTTATTTTCCTCGGGCCTACCGGTGTCGGAAAAACCCATCTGGCAAAAATGCTGGCCCGTTATCTTTTCGATACCGAGGATGCACTGGTAAGGATCGACATGAGCGAATACATGGAAAAATTCGCTGTTTCGAGGCTCGTAGGAGCCCCTCCGGGATACGTTGGCTATGAAGAAGGCGGACAACTTACCGAAAAAGTACGCAGAAAGCCTTATTCCATTGTGCTTCTTGATGAGATCGAAAAGGCCCACCCCGATGTTTTCCATATGCTGTTGCAGGTTATGGACGACGGCATACTCACTGACAGCCTCGGACGCAAAGTCGACTTCAAAAATACCATCGTGATCATGACCTCGAATATCGGATCGCGCCAGTTGAAGGATTTCGGACAGGGAGTTGGTTTTTCTACTGAAGCAAAAAAAGCCAGTAAAGCTAATTTTGCCAGGGGGGTGATTGAAAATGCACTGAAAAAATCATTCGCACCTGAATTCCTGAACAGGATTGACGATGTTGTGATCTTCGAAAACCTCGAAAAGGAAGCTATCCATAAGATCATTGATCTTGAGCTTAGGCATCTTTACGACAGGATCCACGACCTGGGTTATAAGATCAAAATAAGCAAGAAAGCCAAAGACCAGATCGTTGAAAAAGGCTGGGATCCTCAATTTGGTGCCAGGCCACTCAAACGGGCCATACAAAAATATGTGGAAGATGTGCTGGCCGAAGAACTGATCAGACATAAGGTCGAAACTACCGATACCGTTCACCTCGACTATGACGAGAAAAAGGATGCTATGAAAGTGAAGATCACAAAAGCAAAAACACCAGGTAAGAAATAAATGTAATTCTGCAGCTTCCCAACCCCGTTTTGCTTGTTTCGATGCGCATTCGCCTGGGCTGTTGTTCATGAAAAATGATATCCTGCCCATAGATTAACTTTTTTTTATTTCAGGCTTATCCTATATTTGCAGGCCAAAAAATATTTTTTTTACGATGGATAAAGATAAAATTGAAAGTGGTGGCGAATTTCTGATCAAGGAAACAAATGCCAATGACATCTTCATTCCTGAAGAATTGAATGAAGAGCAGCAAATGATCATTCAAACATGCGAAGACTTTCTTGAAGCAGAGATTTTTCCAGTGCTGGAAAGGATCGACTCGCAGGAAGAAGGCCTCATGCGCAACCTGATCTATAAGGCAGGCGAACTCGGGCTGCTCGGGGTTTCACTCCCCGAAGAATATGAAGGCTTTAACCAGGACTTTGTCACCTCCATGCTGGCCAGTGATGCGATGGGTGCGGGATATTCATTTTCTGTGGCCTATTCGGCACATACCGGTATCGGAACCCTGCCCATATTGTATTATGGCAGCGAAGAACAAAAGCAACGCTACCTTCCAAAGCTTGCAACAGGCGAATGGGCCGCCTCCTACTGTCTTACCGAACCCAATGCCGGTTCGGATGCCAATTCCGGTAAAACAAAGGCGGTGCTCTCGGACGACGGGAAACACTATATCCTCAACGGCCAGAAGATGTGGATCACCAATGGCGGTTTTGCCGACGTGCAAACAGTTTTTGCCAAGATCGATAACGACAGGGTATACAGTGCCTTTATCGTTGAAAAAAACTGGCCTGGTGTGGTGATCAATCCCGAAGAACGAAAGATGGGAATCAAAGGATCGTCGACCGTACAGATATTTTATAATGATGTAAAAGTGCCTGTTGAAAACCTGCTGGGGAAACGCGGAGGTGGCTTCAGGATCGCCCTGAATATTCTTCATATGGGCAGGATCAAGCTGGGCGGTACCGTTTTGGGCGCTTCCCGCAGGGCCATTACCCAATCGGTGCAATATGCCAATGAACGAAAACAGTTTGGCCAGCCCATCTCTAACTTCGGAGCCATTAAACATAAGCTTGGCGAACAGGTTATCCGCACTTTTGCAACTGAGTCGGCCGTATACAGGGTAAGCCAGAATATTGATGAAGCCAGCGAAAAGCTTATGGCTGAGGGCAAAGAGAAACCTCAGGCCACAATTGAGGCCATCGCCATGTATGCCATTGAAGCTGCGCTGCTGAAAGTTTTTGGATCCGAAGCACTGAACTTCGTTGTTGATGAAGCGGTACAGATTTTTGGCGGTATGGGATTCTCGGCCGAAACAGATGTAGACCGCGCCTACAGGGATTCGCGTATCAACAGGATATTTGAAGGGACCAATGAGATCAATCGCCTGCTGGTTGCTGATACAACCATCAAAAAAGCCTTAAGAGTGGGGTTCGACGTGGTGCGATATGCGCAGCATTTAGTGAAGGAATCAGACAAGGAAGTTGAAGAAGCAGTGAGTAAGCCAACATGTTACGAAGAAAAACAACAGTGTACCCGGAATTTCAAGAAAGCCGTTTTATTTTTGCTGGGTGTTGCCACTGATGCCTTCCAGAAAAACCTGTTCAACGAACAGGAGGTGCTATGCAATATTTCTGATGCTATCATGCAGACCTATGCTGCCGAATCAACCATGCTCAGGGTTAAAAAGATGGAAAATATGGGGCATCAAAAGTTCAGTCAGCACTACAAGGATATTCTGGATGTTGTGATTTACGAGGCCGCCGACGTGATCAGAAAAGCCGGCCGCGATGCCATCAACTCACTTCCTGAGGAAGCAAATGACCGGGAAGTCATGCTTGAGCGGATCGAACTCTTTACCAAAGTTAAACCCGTAAATGTTAAGGAAGCACGCAGAAGGATCGCCGATAAGCTTATCGAGGATAACCGCTACAGTTTTTAATTTATAGCAGTATATTGAAGTTTATTTCAAAATGCTTTTCGAAACCACCAGCCTGTTCACCTGGTTTGTGCCTTCATAGATCATAGAAAGCTTGGCATCACGCATCATCTTTTCTACCGGATGCTCGCGCGAATACCCCTCCCCTCCCATTACCTGAACGGCATCGGCAGTGACTTTCATGGCCATGTCGGTAGCATAATATTTCGACATTGCCGAAAGTTTCGAGAAATCCTTTTGTTGGGTGTCATAGGCCCATGCTGCTTTCCATACAAGGGTTTTGGCAGCTTCGATCTCTGTGGCCATGTCGGCCAGCATAAAAGCGATTACCTGCTGGGCTGCAATGGGTTTGCCAAACTGGATGCGCTTTTTCGCCCATTCGCGGCTGTGATCGTAAGCAGCGCGTGCATTTCCAAGTGCGGCAGCAGCTACCCCGGTACGTGTCCGGTCGAAAGTTTTCATGGCAATAATAAAGCCATGTCCCTCCTGCCCCAGTAAGGCATCTTCAGGAATTTCAACATCTGTAAATTTTATCTCGTTCTGAACCGAAGCCCGCTGTCCCATCTTCTGCAGTCGCGGCAGGATCTCAATTCCGGGTAGATCGGCACGGATGATAAATGCTGAAAGGCTCCTGGATCCCCTATCGGGGTCGGTCATGGCGAATACGGTAATGAATTCCGCCACCTCAGCATTGGTAATAAAACGTTTATGTCCGTTAAGAATATATTTGTCACCTTTTTTTATGGCAGTGGATTTGATGCCCTGAACATCTGAACCGGCATTGGGTTCGGTAAGTGCATAGGCAGCCACAGCTTTCTTTTCGTACATCTCGCCATAGATCTTTTTCTTTTGTTCTTCAGTGGCTGCAAGGAAGGTGGGTGTGAGGGCCAGGGTGCTGGCGTCAATGCAGATGCCTATGCCCGTACATCCATAGCCGAGCTCTTCAGAAGCAAGCGCACTTTCGAATATCGAAAAACCATTCCCGCCATATTCAACCGGCAAGGACCCATTAATGATCTTTTCATCATATGCCGCCTTGACGATTTCCCATGGAAATTCAGATAATTCATCCCATTTCATGCGTTGGGGAATTATCCAGCGGTTAGCGAAATCCTTATATTTTTCAATGATTTCAAGATGTTTTTTTTCCAGTTCAAAGCCAATCATATTGCATTAATTAAAGTGGTTAATAATTAGAATGGATTAAGATGCTTACAGAATGCCAAGATAGGGAATTTTTTCGTACAATATCATGCATGAATGCGCATAAGACCATGAATCTTCAATTTTTCTTCATCCCCGGATCCGGGCATAAAGGAAGATGAAACCGGAACCGGCTGTCAGTATCTGTTAATCTTCAATTTCATCTTCCTTACAATCACAATTGAAGCTCTTATTATACATCGACATGGCTTTTTGGCTCATCCCCATGCTTGAGAAACCACCGTCGTGATATATATTTTGCATGGTGATCTTTCGGGTAAGATCTGAAAATAGAGTGATGGCAAAATCGGCACACTCCTGGGCATCGGCATTGCCCAGGGGCGACATCCTGTCGGTAAAATCCATCAACCCTCCCATAACCCGTACGCCGCTCCCGGCAGTGGTCATGGTGGGTGATTGTGAAATGGTATTGATGCGTATTTTTTTCTCACGCCCGTAGATATATCCGAAGCTGCGGGCAATAGACTCGAGCAAGGATTTGGCATCGGCCATGTCGTTGTATGCATAAAGGGTACGCTGGGCGGCAATGTAGGAAAGAGCAACAACAGAACCCCATTCGTTGATGGCGTCGAGCTTATTGGCCACCTGCAACATTTTATGAAATGAAACCGCTGAGATATCGAGGGTTTTGCTGAAATAATTATAATCCAAATCGTTATAAACCCTTTTTTTTCTAACGTTCATCGACATCCCAATGGAATGCAGCACGAAATCAACCTTACCACCGAGGAACTCCATGGATTTGCCAAACACTTCTTCCAGGTCTTTAACGCTTGTGGCATCGGCCGGAATGACCATCGACCCGGTTTTTTCGGCCAGTTCGTCAATCTGTCCAAAGCGTTGCGCTGAGAGGGTATTGGAGAGCGTAAATCTGGCTCCTTCTTCATAAGCCCTTTCAGCAACCTTCCAGGCAATGGATTTTTTATCCAGTGCACCAAAAATAATTCCTGTTTTTCCTGTTAATAGATTATAAGCCATGATACTTGTGTTCTGAGTTTGATACTAATTCTTTTGCAATAATTCTTTTGCAGTTTCTTTTGCTGCCTGGCTGACAATTTCGTCGCTCATCATGGCAGCAATCTCGTTCACCCTTTCCTCATCCGACAATTTAACAACTTCTGTTACTGTCTGTTCATCGGCATATTCTTTAAATACCTTAAAATGTTGCGAAGCTTTCCCTGCGATCTGCGGTAAGTGAGTAATAGCAATCAGTTGCATATTTTCCGACATGGCCTTCAGCAGTTTGCCCACCCTGGCTGCAATTTCGCCCGAAACACCCATATCGATCTCGTCGAGGATAACGGTGGGTAAGAGGTTTTTTTTGGTGATCATGGATTTTAGCGCAAGCATGAAGCGCGACATCTCACCACCCGAAGCAATCCTGGAAACCGGCGCCGGCGGGCTTCCCGGGTTGGCCGAGAACAAAAATCCGACCATGTCCCTGCCCCATTCGGTAAAGAAGTTCAATTCATCCAGGCGAACTTCTACCTTGACTTTTTCCATGCCTAATTGCTTAAGCGTTGAGGTAATTTCTTTTTCGAGGCTCGGAATCATTGATTTGCGGCTCTTCCTGAGTTCCATGGCTTCCTGCTCAAGCATTTTTTGCCGGGCACTGACTTCTTCTTCCAGTTTTTCAATATCCCCATCAATATTTTCTATGTCATTAAGCCTGCTATCCAGTTCATTCTTTAGCTCAATCAAGGCGGCGATATCCTGTACTTTATGCTTTTGCATCAGACTGTAGATCAAATTCAGCCTGTCGCTGACTTCTTCCAGTCGCGCAGGGTCAAAGCTGATACCTTCTTCGAGCCGGCCAAGTGCCTGGCCAATATCCTTTAATTCGATCGAAGTGCTTTGCAGGCGTTCGTGGAGTTCCTTGATCTCCTTCTGGTAATCAGCAATTCTTCCGGTGAGAGAGACGATGGCCGTGAGGCGGTCGACAAGGCTGTCATCCGATTGCAGCAACGACTGCAGCGATTCATATAGCTTACTTTTGATTTCTTCGGCATGATTGATCACCTCCTGCTCTTCTTCAAGATTGTTTAATTCATCTTCCTGAAGATTGGCCTTTTCCAGTTCTTCAAACTGAAAACGGATAAAATCCTCTTCCGATCTGATACTGTTTTTGCGTGCTTTCAGCTTGTCGAGCCTGGTTGTGAGCTGCGTGTATACCTCAAATACAGTCGCGTAATGCTGCAAGGCTTCTTTATTGCCGGCATAATTATCAAGCACTGCAAGTTGAAAACCCGATTCGTTCAGCAATAAAGTCTCGTGCTGCGAATGAATATCGACGAGGCGTTCTCCGAGGGCTTTCATCAGCGGAAGCTTTACCGGGGTATCATTGATGAAAGCTCTTGATTTTCCACTATTACTGATTTCTCTCCTCATTACTATCTGGCCATCAAAATCAAGCTCATTCTGTTCAAAGAAAGACCCAAAATGTTGCCTGTCTACACCAAAAGTCCCTTCAATAATGCATTTTCCATTTTTTTCGAGCAACACATCGGTATCGGCCCGGTTGCCGAGTATGAGTGAAAGAGCACCGATGAGGATTGACTTCCCCGCTCCTGTTTCGCCTGTGATGGCAGAAAAACCCGGTTCAAAGTCGAGGTCGAGCTCCCTGATGAGGATATAGTTTTTTATGGATAAATGCTTCAGCATTGCTCTGAGGGGATCAATTCAATACCCGGCTGCAAAGATAGCCAATTCATAAACATGAATAAAATTGAATATAAGATGTTGCTAAGATAAAGATTAAGGATCACTTCATGATCTCTTCATACTTTGACGCGTTCGACGGATCGAGCTTGATGAGCATGTTCGATCCTCTGGCTTTTTCCGTTGTGCTGCCTTCGGAAAATACGTTCACCATTTCGTCGCCTTTGGCGTCCATGATCAATTGCAGGATAAACAGGTTGGGATAATTATCCTTTACCCGGGTAAGATGCTCAATACTTTTGATGATGGCTGCCCTGCCCTTCTGTGAATCATCATACATTACATCAAGTCCAAGACGGTGATACTCATAAAAGAACCTGCGCACCGGCTGGTAAGAAGGGTTCATGATGTTTTCTACCATCCAGAACCTGTTTTTTTCGCTGTCAAATGATTTCCATCCGGTTTCACCCGACGATTGTGCAACACTTACAACATTCTCTGCTTTTTCAAAAAAGGGAGTGCCGCCATAAAGGGTAAATGAATCAAAATCAAGCCCAATGAACATATAAGCATAAAAGGCAAGTACAGAGGTCAGGTTGGAGTAATAAGTATTTTCGGCAAATTCAAGCGGTTGATATTCAACATAGGTAAACCTGAAATTCTTGTCAACATAATTCAGAAGGGTAGAATTATATGCTGAATTATACACAGGACGCTTAAGTGCCATATTCAGCTCGGCTGTAAACTCATCGGTAGAAACGCGGTTGGTAATATTCAGCAGGATAGAGCATTCGATGCGTTCGGTGATCTCAAAATTATAATTTGTCCACTGCCGGTTGTTCATGAATTCATAAATTGCTGTACGAAGGGTTTCAAACACTTTTTTATCAGTGCCTTCTACCTGTTGGTGGTTGATCTGTACATTGCAATACAATTCCTGGCTCTTTGCCTGGATGGCAAAAATTAAAATGCCTGTGAATATGATGAGTTTTTTTAACATGCTGTTCTCCTGTGCCCGAATTTTATTAAAGAGCTAACTCTCTGATCTTGTCAACAATATCCATGGCTACATCATACTTTAGTTTAAGTTCGTATCCATACCTTTTCTTGTTCCGGGTGATGAGCGTGACCTTGTTTGTTTCCACCCCGAAAGCCGACCCGTGATCTCTCGGTGAATTAAGAACGATGAGATCGAGGTTCTTATTTTGCAGTTTCATTTCAGCATTGGCAATTTGATTTTCTGTTTCCAATGCAAAGCCTGTCAGGAACTGGTCTTTCCGTTTCTTTTTTCCCATCTCGGCCAGGATGTCGTTGGTTGGTTTTAGTTGGATATTTTTAGCCTGGCCGCTTTTTTTAATCTTCTCTCCGGCCACTTTGTCGGGTGTGTAATCAGCTACGGCGGCAGCCATTACAGTGATATCAGCATCCGTAAAGTGCTTTAAGCAGGCTGCATGCATTTCTGCTGCCGAAACCACATCAATCCTGTTGATCCCGTCTTCGGTGCAATTCAATGAAGTTGGGCCGGTAATGAGCGTAACCTCCCCTCCTCTTCGGGCAAACACATCAGCAATGGCAAATCCCATCTGGCCTGACGAATGATTTCCGATATACCTGACCGGGTCGATTGCTTCATGTGTTGGCCCGGCAGTGACCAGTATCTTTTTTCCGGCAAAATCCCACTCAGCAGTAAAATAATCCTTTATTATCCGCAGAATATTATCGGGTTCTTCCATCCTTCCCTCGCCGCACAGCCCGCTGGCCAGAGCTCCTTCGGCAGGAGCAATAAGATGATTGCCGTAAGCTGTCAGCTTTTTAATATTTGCGGCAGTTGACGGATGCTTATACATGTCAAGGTCCATGGCCGGTGCAAAAAATACAGGGCACCTGGCCGAAAGATAGGTCGTAAGCAGAAGGTTATCGGCAATACCGCCTGCCATCTTTGCAAGGGTATTGGCAGTGAGGGGAGCGATCAGCATAAGATCGGCCCACAATCCAAGTTCGATATGGCTGTTCCATTCCCCATCTTCCCGGTTGAAGGCTTCGGTAAGTACAGCGTTTCCTGAAAGTGTGGAAAGCGTAAGCGGCGTAACAAAATCTCGGGCCGCAGGTGTCATGATTACCTGAACAAGGGCCCCTTCCCTGCCAAGCAAACGAATGAGTAAAGGGATCTTGTAGGCAGCGATGCTGCCGGTAATACCGATGATGATCTTTCTGTTTTTCAGCATCCTCTGCCCCGGAGGGGATTAGGAGGGTTTAGTATCATTTGGCAGGTTCTCATGCGGGTCTCTCATGTAGATCTGCTTATTCATGAATTCATGTATCGCAATAAGGGTAGGTTTGGGCAGTTGCTCGTAAAATTTAGCGATCTCGATCTGCTCACGATTCTCGAATATCTCCTCCAGGTTATCGCTGGTTGTTGCAAATTCGGCAATCTTCCTGTTCAATTCCTCTTTCATTTCGAGGCCGATCTGGTTGGCCCTTTTCGATAGCACGGCCACAGATTTGTAAATATTTCCGGTTTGCTCATAAAACCGGTGCTTATCTCTGGTTACAGCAGTTGTTTCTGTCTTTACTTTTTTATAGTCCATGATGAATTTGTTTTCTTATCAGTTGGAAAGTTTATCCATTGCACTCTTGTGCAGGGCACTTAATTCTTTCTGGTATTTAGTATCGGGAAAAAGGTACATGATGTCGTTGTATGTCTCAACCGCTTGCTGGTACCTTTCTTCCTGTTTGGCAGCAACGCTGTTACTGGCATAATTGTAATACGATTTCATGATAAAGTACAGTATTTCTTCCCTGTTCTCCGTATCAGGAAAATCATCAAAAACACTTTCAAGCGCAGTGATGGCAGCTTTATAATAACGTGTTTTATAGTATTGTATGCCGATCTCGATGGCTTTGCGCTCCAATTTTGCGCGGAGTTCATCAATGATCATATTGCTTCGCACAACACTGTCGCTTTGGGGGTACAGGTTAATGAATAACTGCATCTCCTTTATGGCCTCATAGGTATTTGTCTGATCCAGGCTGTAGCGCGGGGAGTTGAGGTAATAGCAATAGGCATTCAGGTACATGCATTCCTCGGCCTTCGGATTGGATGGATAGTTTTGGGCAAATCGTTTAAAATAATAGCTTGCCAGCAAATAATCCTCCTGCTCATAATAGCAGTAAGCATAATAATAATTGATCTTTTCAAGCTTTTCGGTGCCCCGGTATATGGCGATCAACTGGTCGAACAATTGTATTGCACGGTAGTAATCTCCTTTTTCGAACAGGTCAATGGCCATTTCATACTTCAATTCATTATCGTTGCCCTTCAGCACACGCGAATGCTTTGAACATGAAAGTGAGAGCATTATACTTATCAACAAGAAGCCGAAAAACCACCTTTTATTCATGCCGCAAAATTAAACTATTTAAATGAAATATAAAAACGCAATCGATGATTGATTATTATCCTTATGAAATACTTTGTGCATTGGGTTTAAATTCATACTTTTGCCCTGCAAATTGAGTAACCATTTAAAGCATAAAAGCGTGGATATTTTTGAAAAAGTAATGAACAAGCCAGGGCCTCTGGGCAAGTACCGCGACAAGGCTGAAGGATACTATATGTTTCCAAAACTGGAAGGTGAATTGTCGAACAAAATGATGTTCATGGGCACTGAAAAACTCGTATGGAGTTTAAACAATTATCTTGGCCTGGGCAACCATCCTGAAGTCCGCAAGGCTGATGCCGAAGCAGCAAAAGATTGGGGCATGGCTTACCCGATGGGTGCAAGAATGATGTCGGGGCATACGAAATACCATGAGCAACTCGAGCAGGAGCTTGCTGATTTCGTTGGCCGCAAATCGGCTTACCTGCTCAATTACGGTTACCAGGGAATGGTATCCATCATCGAAGCCATGGTCGACCGCAATGACGTAATTGTTTACGACTCTGAAGCACATGCCTGCATTATTGATGGCATGCGCCTGCATTTCGGTAAACGCTTTGTTTACCCGCATAACGACATGGAAAACCTGGAAAAGGAACTTACCAGGGCACAAAAGATCACCAACCAGACCGGTGGCGGCATCCTGGTCATTACCGAGGGTGTTTACGGTATGTCGGGCGATCTGGGTAAGCTGAAAGAAATATGTGCACTCAAAGAGAAATATCCGTTCAGGCTGCTGGTTGATGATGCTCATGGTTTTGGCACCATGGGGCCAACAGGCGCCGGAACTGACGAATTCCTCGGCGTGCAGGACCAGGTCGACCTTTATTTTGCCACTTTTGCAAAATCCATGGCCGGGATTGGCGGATTTATTGCCAGCGATACAAAGATCATCAGTTATCTGAAATACACCCTGCGTTCGCAGATTTATGCCAAATCACTGCCTATGCCCATGGTGATCGGTGCCTTGAAGCGGCTCGATATGATCAGATCGTCGACCGAGCAGAAAGAAAAATTGTGGACCATCGTCAATGCCCTGCAAAGTGGCCTGAAGAAAAAGGGATTCAACCTTGGCAACACACAATCGCCTGTAACACCTGTAATGCTCAGTGGAGGCGTAAATGAGGCAACACAGATCACTTACGACCTGAGAGAGAAATACAACATTTTTTGCTCTATCGTTGCTTATCCTGTGGTACCCAAAGGCATCATATTACTGCGTTTGATCCCCACGGCAGTGCACACACTTGAAGATGTGGAATATACCATCGAAGCCTTTACCTTTGTGAAGGAAAAGCTCGAAAAAGGTTTATACAAAGATCAGCTTAAAGATGTCTTTATAAGCTAATACTTATTTTCTTAAGTTATTATTATCAGGTTCCCTTTAGTATTTTCGATATACAGTTATTCCGCAGATTTTAATACATTTGTTTTCGCTGATCATGGACCATGCAGGACGAAAGCAAAAAATATTCATATGGTTACCGCCTATACCGGAGGTTACGCTATCTGCGATACGTCAGGAAGCTACGGAATGCTGAGCAAAAGAAGATCAGGCACGACAAAAAACAGGAAGACAAACAACGAAAACTTCTGATAAAGGAAAAAGCACGGGCCGATAAGATTGCCGACCGGATGAGCCGTATCCGTGAGCAGCATGAAATAAAACAGGCCCTGCAGGCATTGATAAGGGACTACGAACTTGGTCTTGAAGAAAATTCCGACAGGATCAAACGACAACAGGAGAAGGAATGGCAAAATAAAAAGTTAAGTAAACACTACCGGCGTCATCACCGTAAACGCCTGCTCAGGTTTTACGGTAAAGCATGCAAAAAAAACACTCTCCAAACCCTGGCTGCTTTTAATCCGGGAAATCTCCCCCATCTATTTGCTTATATCAGGAAAAACCGCGAAGCAACGCGCGAATTTATTGTTATATGCCTTCAGTCAACCCTGCTGTTTGTAGCTGCATACCTTATGATATTCCTGATCGGGATGATCACATCAGCCATCTCTGGTTTATTCTTTGATTATAAATCGATAATATATCATTATGAAGTCGTATGGCTGGTAAAACCTGAACAGTGGTTTAGCGATTCGGTAAAGATGGTCTATGCGTCGGCCCCTGTACTGCTTGGTATGCTGGCGGTTTTTCTTGCCATAATCTTTACCTATTTGCGCAGCGAAAAAGGCCTTGCCAAGCTATTTATTCTATGGAGCTTTATCCATGGCTTTAATGGTTTTTTTGGCTCACTGCTTATCGGGAGTCTCTTTGGCAAGGGCATCGGCCATGCTATCATCTGGTCGTATGTTTCCGATACCGAAAAGGTGATCTATTCCATACTTTCCATTACAGCCCTGGTGTTACTTGGCGTATTTACTACGAGGTCGTTTCTGCTCACGGCAAACAGCTACTATCCGAAGCTTGAAAACAGGAAATTTCGCAGGTTCGTCTGGGCCCAGGTGGTGCTGCCCTTTCTGATCGGCAATATAATCCTCGGGGCAATCATGTTTCCCCACATCCTGATGCTTAACCTTACCATATCTTTATCGCTGGCAATCACCATTATAACCATTGCCATCGGATACCGCTTTTACCCGGCACTTTATTTCGAGGACGAATCGATAAGGGTCAGCTTGCGGTACAGGACGCTTTTTTATGCTCTGGGGTTTATTTTGCTTTACAGGATCGTTCTCGGAATAGGGATCCCTGTAGGATAATTTCCCTGATTTTCCTTACATCGTGATAATGAAATGCCTGATCCTGAGGTGAAGGGATAAATGCGTATAATTTCCCGATGCTTGCACCGGTAATTAAAAAAAGTACTGAACCCGAAACCCCGCCGGCTTGCTGCGGGATAGTTCATTCTATCTTTTTACAAATTTTCGTTCCGAATAGCGACCGTCGCTTTCCAGGCGGATGATATAGATGCCTGGTGCCAGCTGGCTCACATCAACAAAATTATCCTGATGCGATACCTCCTGCATCTTGCCGTCAAGGCTAAAAATACTGATGTTATTGAATGTTTTGCTGCTTTCAATCCTTATATAATTGGCGTAGGCCGGATTGGGATAAATTGTGAAATCTGCTTCGGCGTTCTCGCCTACGGCAGAAAAGGGGTTGACCATTTCAATATCCAGCAATGTTGACTGACGGTTGTTGATCACAACATCCTCGTGTATCTGTGTGTAATATCCCTGGCATTTAAACTGCACGGTATATGTTCCCTCATGCAAAAGCCTGTGGTAGTTTCCTTCAGGCAAAGAGGAATACGCCCATGAGCTGTCGGCTTCGTGGCCTAAAACATATACTTCTGCAACGAGAGGATCGCCGGTGGCCGAATCCGTTATCCTGCCACGCAGGCCAAAGCCGGCTTGCTCGATATAATTCAGGAATGAGCGGTAATTATAATCCCAATGGGCAGGCAACTGGCTTCCCGGAAGAAGTTTTGTTTGCGATATCTCATGGGTAAATTCCCTGCACTGATGAAAATAATTCATATAGTCCTGTCGCCCACCCGAAATGGAATACCATTGAAAACCGTTGGTGATCCCGTTATTGAAGCCAGTGAGGTAACCCGGAACAGCATTTACATGTACCGTATCGGCAAATTCACGGCAAACATATATCCACCAGTCGTTATCGGCATGCAGGGTGGCCCATGTATCCCAGGGGTAGTTCAGCACTTCTGCACCACCATGGAAGTTTGCTCCCATCACAAAGTTGCGTTCTTCGGCAAAGTTCATAAAATGAACGGTTTCTGTTTGCCATGCATTGCCATCAGGATGAGGTCCGTCTTCCGGATCAGGAAAATTCCTGTTCAGGTCAACCCCCATGGCATTAAACCTTTGTGCACCATAAATATTCGAATTGCCCACATGGTATGATCCATCGGGATTGGCCAGCGGGTTGATGTATATGTCAATCTCATCAACGATGCTGGTAATGCGGGCATTTTCGCCATAATTGTTCAGGAGGTAATCGATCAGGCGCAGCATAAGAACATATCCTGTTGTCTCATCTCCATGCATTGAAGATGTAAAAAAGAATTCAGGTTCATTTTCCTGTTGTCCACTATTATCGGTAATACGCGCTACCAGCAGTTCACGTCCTTCATTGGTGGTGCCGATGCTGAACACATCGCAGAGGCCCGGAAAATTCTCTTCATACTGGTACATCATGTCGACATAAGTATCGTAACTGGGATAAAAATCCCAATCCACAATCTCCCTGACATTTACATTATCAAGCATACGTGGCCTGATCAGGGTACCCGGATGCTGCAGCACCTCAAAGGATATTCCGCGGGCAATAAACTTTTCCCAACCCGGCTTGTTTGCGTAGGCAAATACCTGCATATCGGGTGTAAGCCTGTCGATAGAGATGATCTTTGAAAGTTCAGTGAGTTCGGCTGTGCTTTTCACCGGGAAGGTGAAATATACTTCATTTGATCCCTGAAATAACTGATCTGTTTCCTGTGCCCTGATCAGTACTAATGAAAACAAAAATATAGCGAGGCAGAATATTTTCTTCAACATACATTCTTCTTTTTTGACAAAAATACAATTTAGCGTTGAGCCAGTCACAATTTACAATGGATTAATTCAATTCTTCGACGAGCATTTGCAGTTTATTAAAGGTGGCTTTATTTACTTTAACCAGGGGCAGGCGCAGGTTGTTACCGGCAATTTCCAGAAGGCTCAGCACCGCTTTCACTCCTGCCGGATTCCCATCCTCAAACATTGCTTCCATCATTTGCAGCAAGTCATAGTGCTTTTCTCTTGCTGATGTAATATTCCCTTCCATTGCCAGTCTTACCATAGTTGAAAATTTGCCGGGATAAGCATTTGCAACTACAGAGATCACTCCTTCGGCACCCATGGCCATCATGGGAAGTGTCAATACATCGTCGCCCGACAAAACAGTAAAGTGTTCGGGTTTGTTCCTGATGATTTCCATGATCTGGCTCATATTTCCTGAAGCCTCCTTAATGGCTGTGATATTGCTAAAATCATGTGCAAGCCTGAGAGTGGTTTCAGCACTCATATTTGATCCTGTCCGGCCAGGCACATTGTACAAAATCACCGGAACCGGGCTTGCGGCGGCTATTGATTTAAAATGGTAATACAAACCTTTTTGGTTTGGTTTGTTATAATAGGGCGTAACCGATAATATGGCATCGATACCAGTGCCATCCAACGATTTCATGGTATCTGCGATCAACTGTGTATTGTTTCCCCCCATACCAACCACCACAGGCACCCTCTTATCTGCCTGATCGACAATATATTCCAGGATTGCATTTTTTTCATCTGCCGATAGAACGGGGGCTTCGCTGGTGGTACCCAGGGCAACCAGAAAATCAACACCTCCTTCTATCACATGATCAACAAGTCTTCCAAGTGAAGTAAAATCAATTGTTCCATAATTATGAAAAGGTGTAACCAGTGCAACACCTGTGCCTGTAAATTGCTTAGTTTTCATTTTCCTTATTTATTTCCGACAAATAGTGATGGATATGTTTGATCAGATCGTCGAGTTTTCCGTTTTCGGGCAATTTTATCATCAGGTCGAGAAAATCCGACCTTGGTCCGCTGTCGAGGCCGACTTTAAATGTTGCCATGCTTAATCCACTTAAAAACATGAGTGGAAGATGATCCTTCATGCTCAGATCGATAAGAATATCAAATTTTGTTTCAATAAAGTCCCTGGCATGGGCCGAAACAGGTTTAAAACTCCAGCTCAATCCCGAGGGGTAAAGAAAATCGTAAGAAAGCCGTGGTAAAAACCTGCCAGTAAGGCTTTTGCTTTCAACATACCCCAGTGCTTTAACATGCTTGCCCTCCTCCTGCAGTTGTTTCACGAATGCGCTCACCAGACTGTAAGTTGCTTCATCATGAAGATAGTACAAAACGCCCACATCCGAGGCCTTGCTGAGATTACAGATACGTTTGTCTCTCAGCACCCTGGCCGATTCGCGCCTGAGCACAAAGGTTCCGGCTTTTCTTCTTATTTCTGTTAGCACACTCACGACTTTAACAATGCTGAAAATTGAGGATTGTAAAGATAATTATTTCCCTTTTGATTCAGGGTTTTTGATCATGCAATTTGTAATAAAACCTATGTACATGCGGTGATAGTCAAACTTTGGATAATTTTTCTGTATGCCCGGATCAAGAAAATTTCCCGGTTTGATATCATCACGATATACTTTCCTGCACTCGATCACGAGCGATGCTTCTTCAAAATAAATATTTCCTTCCTGCGATTGCCTGGCTGTCAGCCCGCTGGCTTTAACCTTATCCATGTCGCGGCCCGACCTGGTTCCGCAAAGTTGGAGTACATCGCGATATTCCTCATTAAAAAAGCACAGGCTAAAGCTGTCGTACTTTTCGGCAAACTCGTATGTATATCGCTGAGGCCGGATGAAGATCACTGCCATGGGTTTTTTCCATAGAAATCCCAGGCCACCCCATGCCGCTGTCATGGTGTTAAAATGTTCTTTGGTACCTGCTGTGATCAGCATCCAGTCGTAACCGATCAGCTGTATCGCGTTAGCGGGTATTTCAGTTGCTTTGATTTTTTTAAAACTCATGCCTATTTATCGTTAATTGTTCTTAATCACCTTTGTCAGGTCGAGTTGGTTTACGGGATTGCTTCCCAGTCCTGCAATATTTTTTCCGGTAAATCGCAGCACTTCATCATAAAAAAGGATGATCACGGGAGCTTCCTGCATAATGATGCTATCCATCGACTGGTAAAGCCTGTAACGTTGTTTATGGTCGACGATCTGTAATGACCGTTCATATAACGCATCAAATGCAGGATTTGAAAAACGTGTATAGTTAGGTCCTTCCGGACAAAAATTCCCGCTATAGAACAGCGACAGGTAATTTTCCGCATCAGGATAATCGGCAATCCAGGAAGCCCTGAAAAAAGGCAGTTTTGCCTGTGCTTTCAATTCCTTGATGGCTGCTGGTGGGCTCACAGTGATGTCCATCTCAAAGCCAGTCTGCATCAATTCATGCTGAATATATTTAACCAGGTCGAGATATTCTGCAGAGGTGGTCAGGGTGATCGGCGGTATTCCGGCACCACCCGGATAACCTGCTTTTGACAAGAGTTCAGCAGCCATTTCGGGATTGTAATGATAGCCATAGCTACGATCTCCACCATGGCCCGGCATGCCGGCAGGTATGATCCCTGCATTTCCTGGGATGCCGATATTGTTGCGAAGGTACCTCATCATCTTTTTACGGTCGAATCCATAACTGATGGCCTGCCTCACCAATCTGTTTGTTAAGGGATTACTGCCTGATATTCCTGCAGTAGTGTCGATCATAATACCCAGGTATTCGGTGTTGAGATAAGGTTCGCTGATCAGGTTGATCCTGTCAGCATATGCCGGGTTTAACCCGCCTTCGCGTGTAAGCAGTTCGTCTTTGTAGCTGGCATCAATACCCGACATAAAATCAAGCTTTCCCTGCATAAACTGTAAAAAAGCCGACTGTTTATCGATAAGAAAGGTAATGGCAACAGCATCAAGATAAGGTAAAGACATGCCGTTTTCGTCGGACAGGAAGTATTCAGGGTTTTTTCTGAAGACGAGTTTTACGCCTTCTTTCCAGTATTGAAACTGAAACGGACCGCAGCCAACCGGGTTTTTCCGGAAATCCCTCCCATAGGTGTTTACCGCCTCTTTTGGCACTACATTGCAGTATTGCATGGTAAGCAATCCCAGAAATGGGGTGAAAGCATGTTTTAATGTGATCTGAAAAACGGTGTCGTTTAATGCTTTAAACCCATCATCCGCCACATTGTTAAAAACCCAGAAACCTGGTGAAGCAAGTTTTGGATTAAGGATCCGCCTGAAGGAAAATTCAAAATCATAAGCATCAACGCGTCGTCCCTTCCCTTCTTCAAACACCATATGGTCGTGAAAAAACACATCTTTTCTTAGGTAAAATGTATATATTTTACCATCCGGGGATATCTTCCAATCTTCAGCTACTGAAGGCTGAACATCAAGCTGTTCATCAAGGCTCACCAGCCCGTCGAAAAGCTGATTGCATGCCCAGATATTCGCCAGGTCGCGGGCAAAGGCCGGATCGAGGCTGGATATGCCTGCTGCTTCGTTATAGCGAAATATTTTGAGTTCGTTATCACTGCTTCCCTGCCGGCATGATGACATTCCAATGATCATGATCAGGCTTAAAAGCATGCCTGACCGCATAAATTTCTTCGTGTCTCCCCGGGCAGGGACGATGGAAGAATAAGTGTGGGATAGCAGGAAGATATTCTGTAATCGCTTTTTGATCATGCCGGGTGGTTCATAAATTATGCACACGAACAAAGATAAAAAAAACGGCGACCGAAGCCGCCGTCTTTTTAAAAAGGCTATTACCTTGATCACGAATAAAAACCAATAGAGAATTAAAGAAAGGAAAGAGGTAATAGCCAGTCTCTTCCTATGATCGTTGTTTGATTCTTTAACAAATAAACAAATTACTGAGCATAAAGTTATTTCTTTAACATTAATTTAACATTATTGGTGCCCGCTATCAGTAATCCAATAACAAAGATAATAATAAAAAGTTCATTTGTCCATAACTATTTGTCAAATCTTGCTGCTTTGGTTACACCTTTTACTTTCAACAGTTTGTGTAACAACTCATCGAGATGCTTGTTATCCTTTACGCTGAGCCTGATATAACCGGTAAAAATATTTTTCCGTGCATCCACTTTTATGGAATGCATATTTACACGCAGATCGTCTGAAATAACAGCCGTGATCTCACCTAGCATCCCTACTTTATCTTCACCGGTAATACGTATTGTAGCAGCAAATGCAGCGCCATTTTTACCTGGTTTCCATTTTACATTGATATGCCTGTAACCGTATTTCTCAAGCATGCGCTTTGCATTGGGGCAGGATTTTCTATGAATGCTGATCCCATTCCCTATGGTTACAAAGCCATAAACATCATCACCGGCAATGGGATTACAGCATTTGGCCAGTTTATAATCAACATGGTCGAGATTATCGTCGATCAACAGAAAGTTATCTTCGGCCTGTTCTTTCACTCCTGCCTGGGGTTGACTTTCGGGCAGTTCTCTGGAGGGTTCTGTTGTATCCTTATCCTGTAAAAGCTGCCTGATCTCATTCATGTCGGCTTTTTCAAAGGCGATCATGCTGTATAGGTCGATGGCAGAATTATATTTATAATGCTTAACCAGCTTGTCGATCGCTTCGTCACTGAACGGGATCTTCCAGTTTTTCATCTTACGCCGGAGGGTCTCATTTCCTTCCTGAGCCTCATGAAAGCGCTGTTCCTTAAGGGCTCTTTTGATTTTATTCTTTGCCTTGGTTGATTTTACAAAGTTGAGCCAGTCGAGCTTGGGGGTCTGGTTCTTTGCGGTGATGATTTCTACCTTATCGCCATTTTTTAACTCGTACCGGATGGGTACGATTTTGTTGTTCACCCTGGCACCATTGCACTGATCCCCAACACGTGTATGGATCTCGTATGCAAAATCCAGCACCGTTGATCCTGCTTTCAACTCTTTCAGGTCGCCATCAGGAGTAAATACGAATATCTTCTCATATTTATTTTTCTTCCGCGGCTCGTGGGGCTTGTCGAACTTGATCTGATCGGGGTTTTCCATGATATCTCTCACCTGCTCGAGCCACGACTGGGCATCTTCTCCTTTATCGAAGCCTTTATAGCGCCAGTGTGCCGCCTGCCCTTTTTCAGCGATCTCATCCATGCGTTTCGACCTGATCTGTACTTCCACCCATTTTTTATTTGGCCCCTGTACCGTGGTATGAAGCGATTCATAGCCTGATGCTTTTGGGGTACTGATCCAGTCGCGCAAGCGTTTAGGATTCGGTGGATATATGTTTGTTACCAGGGAGTATATCTTCCAGCAATCGGTTTTTTCCTGTTCAGGAGGGCTGTCGGTGATGATCCTCACCGCAAAAAGGTCATAAACCTCCTCAAAGCTTACGTCCTGCCGTGTCATCTTTTCGCTGATGGAATGAATCGATTTGGGCCTTCCTTTAATATCACAATCAATTCCGTGGGCCAGCAGTTCCCGCCTTACAGGCTCAATAAATTCGCTGATGAAGAGTTTTCGCTTCATCTCTGTTTGCGTGATCTTTTTGGCAATGGTGTTGTACAGATCCGGTTGCGTGTATTGCATCAGACGCTCTTCCAGCTCTTTCTTCACCTGGTATAATCCCAGTCTGTGTGATATAGGAAGGTAGATATGCTCAGTCTCGGAAACAAAAAGGTTTTGCTTTTCAGGGGGCAGGTCGTTAATCGTTCGCATATCATGTATTCGGTGTGCAAGTTTTAGCAGGATCACACGGATATCGTCAACGATCGTCATGAAGAGGTTACGGAACTTAACGGAATTCACCTCTATCCTCTTTGTATTCAGATTAGAAAGCTTGGTATATTCTTCAATAAGGTTAGCTGCCGTATCACCAAACTCCTCATGTATCTGCTCCAGAGTGATATCTGTTTTATTCACGACATCATGAAGGAGCGCTGAAATGATAGATTTAGTACCCAGTCCCAGATCGGAAGCAGCTACCTTTGCAATCCGTATCGAATGGCAGATATTAAATTCGCCGCTCACAGCCCTCGATTTTCCGTGCATGCGAAAAGCCAGCTCAAAAGCCCTGCTTATTTCGGCAATTTCATCATCATCACAAAATGCCCTACAACTGTTGAGCAGGTCGTTGAACAAATTTTCAACCTGAATTATTTCATTCTGATTCAGTGTCATTCAATGGTCATTTATCTGTAAATGGCGGCAAAAATAAAAAATATATGGTAAAAAAGTCCCTGCTCTTGTACTTGAAGAGGCAGGGACAGTTAAAAGATAAATATTCTGATGCGATGATTAGTCGTTGTCGCTATCTTCTTTACCTGTTTTTGACGGACCTTCAGGTGTTTCAGCAATAGATTGCCTCATATCGGTATCGGCCATAATATTTTTATACCTGTAATAGTCCATTATTCCAAGATTTCCACTTCTGAAGGCTTCGGCGATGGCTTTTGGCACTTCTGCTTCAGCCTGGATAACATTTGCTCTGGCTTCCTGTGCTTTAGCCTTCATCTCCTGTTCCAGGGCAACAGCCATGGCCCTGCGTTCTTCTGCTTTAGCCTGGGCAATATTTTTATCAGCATTGGCCTGATCCATTTGTAAAACAGCACCGATATTTTTACCAATATCAATATCAGCAATATCGATTGAAAGGATTTCGAATGCTGTTCCCGAATCAAGGCCTTTTTCCAGAACCACGCGCGAGATTGAATCAGGATTTTCGAGCACCTTTTTATGTGAATCGGCAGAGCCAATCGATGAAACTACCCCTTCGCCAACACGGGCAAGCACAGTTTCTTCGCCGGCACCACCCACAAGTTGCTTGATATTGGCCCGCACGGTAACACGTGCTTTTGCAATAAGCTGGATGCCATCTTTGGCAACTGCGGTTACCGGAGGCGTATCAATTACTTTGGGGTTTACCGACATCTGCACGGCCTCAAGCACATCACGTCCGGCAAGGTCAATGGCAGTCGCAACCTGAAAGTCAAGGGTTATATTTGCCTTATCGGCTGAGATCAGGGCATTGACGACCTGTTTTACGCGTCCACCGGCCAGGTAATGGGCTTCCAGTGCATCACGGTTAAGCTTTAGGCCGGCCTTGGTTGCAGCGATCAGGTTATTGACGATAATGGGTGGAGGAACTTTTCTCCAGCGCATAAAGACGAGCTGTAACAGGGAAATACGCACCCCCGAAACCAGGGCTTTAAACCACAAGCCTACCGGTATAAAATAAAAGATCAGCCAAAGGGCAAAAAGCGCCCCAAAACCAATTGCCACAATAAGCCACACATTTGCATTTTCCATATTATTCATTATTTAGGTTTAACATATATTTTATGGTCTTCAATTTTTTCTACCACAATATCCACACCGGGATCAAGGAATTCGCCCATGGTGCGTACTTCAACATATTCATTGTTGAACATCGCTTTACCTGTGGGTACGAGCCTCGAAACACTTTTCCCGGTATCGCCTTTTTTCAGGTGCTCTTCGTCGACAAGATTCACCCTGCTCAGGATCTCAGATTTGAGCATGATCCTGCGCCAGGTTTTTGATCTTAACGCAAGGGCCAATACACCTATGGTGGCAACGATCGTTCCGGCAAGTACCCAATGCCCTGTTTGGGTGCTGTAGTATGAATAGGCCTGCCATACACCGATACCAATGAGGATAAAGCCAATAATCCCTGCCACGCCGGTACCCGGGATCACAAGGATTTCGAGCAGCAAAAAGGCGAGCCCGATAAGGATCAATGTTACAACTACAAGCCAGAACATTTTTGTATTATTTGGTTCATACTATTGAATTTCCACTGTCAGATCTCTACGGCCCAATTCCTCGTGTAAAATCTTCAACTCTTCGAACGGGCCATTCTTTACTCCACATTTGCCCTTGAAATGCGCCACGAGTGCACATTGTTCCGCCTGATGAGCATCATGCTCACAAACCTCGATAAGCGAATCAATGACATGATCAAAAGTGTTGTGGTCATCATTGAACAGTACCAGCAAACGGCTCTCTGTCAACAATTCATCCAACTCGTCTGATGCTTGCGGCTTTTCCCTGGTCATGAGTGGAATTTTATTTGCTAAAAATAAACATTTTTTGATAAAAAATAAAATGTTTTTTACACCGGGTTCGAAGATGGGTGTCCCGAAGGGCATGTTCTTATTACAGCTATCTTCATTTTGAGAATTTTATTCAATAAGTACATAACGCAATACTTGGAAGCTGAGATGGGGAGATGGGGAGAAAGGAATGATGAACACTGAACATGGAACATGGAAGTTTTTTCCGACTTCACGAGCGCACGACTGCACGACTTCACGAAAAATTAAAGTTGGCATTGTGCATTTTTCATTTTAAATTTCATTCAAATGATATATGACATATGACGCTTGATAAATGGTGCATGAAGCTGGGATGGGGGGATGGGGAGAAAGGAATGATGAACACTGAACAGGGAACATGGAAGTTTTTTTCCGACTTCACGAGCGCACGACTGCACGACTTCACGAAAAATTAAAGTTGGCATTGTGCATTTTTCATTTTAAATTTCA
>JAVVEM010000052.1:0-14973 GCA_032250805.1 Bacteroidales bacterium | reverse complement strand
TGGCCTCCATCGACAAGGCCGGGGCAGTGCTGGGCTATGCGCCGGAGTATGATGCAGCACAAGGCTTTGCGCAGGCGTGCAGGTGGTATTTTGAGAATTTGGGATAGGGGTTTCAGTGCTTGCCCCAAGGACCCGGTGGCATCAAAAGGAAATTTCGCAATTCAAAGTTCAGATTTCATATTTCTATCGTCCGCATAGCGGTTGTTGAATGCAGGAAAAGAGCCCGCCAGACAATTTATCTATTAAATAACTGGTAATTACAAACAAATGGCCAAATTAGCCATACTTGGTGCAAGTTATCTCCAGCTTCCATTGGTTCTGAAAGCCAGGGAGCTTGGTCATACCTCCATTTGCTTGGCATGGGAAGATGGAGCCGTTTGCCAGGATTATTGTGATAAGTATTATCCGATCTCGATTACCAATAAAGAAAAAGTCCTGGAGGTTTGCCAAAAGGAAAAGATAGATGGCATAACCAGCATTGCGACAGATGTTGCCGTCCCGACAATGGCATATGTTGCCAGGAAATTGGGGCTGACAGGAAACTCTGTCAGGAGTAGCGCATTAACTACCAATAAGTTTTTAATGCGGGAAGCCTTTGCAAAAAATAGCTTACCCATCCCCGGGTTCAGGATTATCAGAACCATCGATGATCTCCATACCCTTGAAGCGCTGAGCTATCCAATCATTATTAAGCCTGTAGACCGCTCAGGCAGTCTGGGTATCACCATGATCCAGTCGAAAGATCAATTGGAGGATGCCGTGAAATACGCCCTTGAAAAGTCATTTACCCGTCAGGCCATCATTGAAGAATTCATTGAAGGGAAAGAAATCAGTGTGGAAACGATCAGCTGGGAGGGAAAACATTACATCCTCGCCTACACGGATAAGGTCACATCAGGTTACCCACATTTTGTTGAGCTGGAACATCACGAACCTTCGATATTGGTATCTGAGGAGATCAGGCCTACGCTGAACGACCTTGTGGCAAAATCCTTGGATGCTCTGGAAATAGAATTCGGGGCATCGCATGCTGAGTTCATTATAAATGACCGTAAAGAAATTTTTATAACCGAAATCGGGGCCCGGATGGGCGGGGATTTTATTGGTTCCGATTTAGTTTTTCTTTCAACTGGATATGACTTTGTTAAAGGAGTTATAGATATTTCTCTATGTAATTTTACAGATCCGAATATATACGAAAACCTATTCTCCGGAGTGTTTTTCTTATCTGATCAAAGTTCCTATGTCTCGTACTTTATTAATAATTATATTAGGTTCCCTGAAATTGTCAGAACAGAGTTAACCAGTAATGAAGAAAGCAAACTTACAAGCAGTTCAAATCGTAATGGATATTTTATATACCAGGGAAATAAAAAAATGAACCTATTATGAGACTCTCAATAATAATACCTGCATATAAAGGAGATGATTCTTTAGCACATCTGTATGAAAAAATTTTAGATTTTTTCTCAAATCACCAAGAGTACAGTTATGAGGTAATTTTCGTATTCGATTCGGGAAATGAAACAACTTGGCAAGTGATTAAGGAGATTAAATCTAAATATCCCAAACATGTTAAAGGAATACGTTTATCAAGAAATTTTGGTCAACATAATGCTTTGATTTGCGGGATTAAACATGCGAATAGCGATTTTCTGATTACAATGGACGAAGATCTGCAACATGATCCGTCGGATATTATTAAGTTGATTAACAAACAAAAAGAGGGTAATTACGATTTGGTATATGCTAACTTGGTTAGATTGAAGCATTCTTTTTACAGAAATTTAACTTCAAGAATACTTAAAGGCTTAATTAGATTAAGTATTCCTGGTTTGCCATCGGAATATTCTGCTTACAGATTGATTAAAACAAACCTAGCAAAAGAAACTCTAAGCATGAACAACTCATATACTTTTCTTGATGGATATTTATCATGGATTACTTTATATTCCTCAAGTATTGATATACAACACTATAAAAGACCCATTGGAAAGAGTTCCTATTCATTAAGAAAGCTAATTAACCATGCATTAAACATTTTTTTCACTTTTTCCAATGCTCCAATAAGACTATTGACTTACATATCAGTTATCATTTTTACATTTTCAACAATTTACGCTATCTACCTAATCATAAGAAAGTTAATATATGACGATCTTATCAGTGGATATGCAAGTACTATGATTATTCTTGGATTCGGAATTGGTATTATCGTTTTCGGAATGGGAATTATTGGAGAATATTTATATCGAATAAATCTCAAAACCACAAAAAGGCCAAATTATATTGAAACTGAAATAATATGAAAGTTGGATTAATAGGATATGGTGAATTGGGTAAGCAAGTAGAATCTTTGCTAATTGACCAAGGGATTACCGAAAATAGTATAATCAGATTTGATGATTACGGTTTTAATAACAATAACGTACACCCATTTAATTCGTATTTAAACAAGGAATTTGCAGATTATAATTTTCTGGTTTGTCTGGGGTATAAACATTTTAAATCTAAAATTGATATTATAGAATCATTGTTATTCCATGATAGAAAAATCACGAATTTCATTCATAAAAGTGCATATTTGAATCCTAATATTACTATAGGAAAGAGTGTGATAATTTTCCCGATGTGCAATATTGACCAGAATGTTCATATCGAAAATGGGGTTATTCTGCATAATACTGTCACAATTTCACATAATACAAGAATTGGTAGATGTTCCTATATTGCCCCAGGTGTTAACATTAGCGGAAATGTTAAAATAGGTGATGATTGTTTTATCGGGACTGGCACAAGCATTACAAATAGTATAGAAATAGGAGATAATACACGAATTGGAATTGGATCCTGTGTCACCAATTCTATAAAACCTAATTCTAGTTGTATAGGTAATCCATTACGTTACGTCAATCGCCTTACAATTCTTTAATGATAAATTTTAATAAGCCCTTTTTTACGGGTAAAGAAACGGATTACATCCGCGACGCCGTGGCTTCGGGCCACATCTCGGGCAACGGGCCCTATACCAAAAAGTGCCAGGCTTATTTCGAAAAACGTTGGGGGTTTAAAAAATGTCTGCTCACCACCTCCTGCACCGACGCCCTGGAGATGAGCGCCCTGCTGCTCGACATACAGCCCGGCGATGAGGTGATCATGCCTTCCTACACCTTTGTGTCAACGGCCCTGGCCTTCGTGCGGCAGGGGGCAAGGATCGTTTTTCTGGACAGTAAAAAGGATCATCCCAACATGGACGAAGACCTGATCGGGGGACTGATCACACCTAAAACAAAGGTAATCGTGCCCGTGCATTATGCGGGAGTTGCCTGTAACATGGACCGCATCATGGCTCTGGCAGAGAAACACGGTCTTTTTGTAGTGGAAGATGCCGCACAGGCCATCGATTCGTATTACAAGGGTAAACCGCTGGGCAGCATCGGCCACCTGGGATGCTTCTCCTTCCACGAAACCAAGAACATTCAGAGCGGGGAGGGCGGACTGCTGGCCATCAACGACGAACGCTTCGTGAAAAGGGCCGAGATCATTTGGGAAAAGGGCACCAACCGGGCTGAATTCTTCCGCGGGGAAGTGAACAAGTATGGGTGGGTCGACATCGGATCCTCCTTCCTACCCAGCGACATCATCGCTGCTTTTCTTTATGCCCAGCTTGAAAAGCTCGACGATATCCAGGCCAGGCGCAAAGCCATTTGGAACACCTATTACGAAGGACTGAAACCCCTGGCCGAAAAGGGACTTTTCGATATCCCGGCCATCCCGGCTTATGCCACTAACAACGCCCATATGTTCTTCCTGGTGTGCAACAGCGCGGAAGGACGCAACGGCTTGATCCGTCACCTGAAAGAAAACGGCGTTCATGCAGTGTTCCATTACCTCAGCCTCCAGCAGAGCGCTTTCTATAAAAAATACGGGGACGACAGTAAATTGCCAAACTGTGAGCGCTATACCGATGGCCTGCTCCGGCTGCCCATGTATTATGAACTACAGATTAAAAAGGTTGAAGAGATTACTGAACTCATCAAACATTACTTTGAAGGGTAATGGACTTCATTCATAAACTTACGGATCAAAAGATTTTCCGTTTAATAACGCTCATTTTCCAACCGAAGGTATTGGCGATCGGTGCCGTTATGGTACTGTACCCTCTGATCTTCTGGTCGGTTAACAAAGGGGTATCCATTGATGAAGGCTATTATCTGCTGGGGTACCTGGGCGGACAGGATCTGGGGCCAGGTACTACCGACTTTCACCGTATCGTAAGAACTATATTCTTCTTCATACCTGAAGATAACGTGCTGATGTTCCGTTGGGTCAGGGTGGTGCTCACCATCCTGCTGTTGCTGCTGTTTCATTTTACGGCCCTGCGCTGGCTTGAAGGGCAATACGGCCGGTTCATCAACAGGGGGTTGTACTATGGCATGAGCCTGCTGGCCGGCACCCTGTGCTTTGCATATGCCAGTCCGGTGATCTATTACGACAACATGCAGCTGATGGCCTACTTGCTGGTGTTCAGCCTGTTATTTGCCGGCCTGAACGTGCAACACGGGGCCGTGAAATTCCTCTCCTTTGCCGGGGCGGGATTTGTGATGGTATTCGGTCTGGCCAATTATCCCCCCTCCGGCATGTTGCTGATCGGCCTCATTTTCCTGCTCACGGGCATATATGCCTACCCTGCCGGAAGGAAAATGTTACTGACCTGGACAGCCTTGCTGGGAGGGTTGGCGGCCGGTGCCATCATTTACAGCATGGTCATCCACAACCTCATGGAATTTTTCCGCGAGGCCCTGTGGGCCTATGCCAATTCGGCCAAGGCACCGAAGGCAAAATATGATGCCGGCGGGCAATGGCTGATCATCGGTAAATATTTTATGGGCATGCTCAAAGTATACCTTCCCCTGCTGGGCCTTGGCATCGTGTACTTCCTGCTGGCCTACCGAAAGCTGGTCCACCGCATGCTCCTCAACTTCCTTTTCGGGCTGATCCTGCTGGTAGCCGCCTACAGGCTGTCAGGCTGGTTTTCGAACATCCTGCTGCTGCCCGCCCTGCTGCTGCTGGCCAATGCCGGCATACAGATGGTGGCCGGCAGGGAGCGCTTCCGCTTGTCGAAAAACTTTATTTTTGCCCTGCTGCTCATGGCCCTGCCCCTGCTGGCGGTGGCCGGCTCAAACCAGCGCCTCGAGATGAAGATGGTATATTTCATGCCCTTCTGGGCCCTGGCCTATTTCATCCTCCTGGCCGAATTCAAAAAACACTTCGCCACGGAGCGGATCCCCGTCTGGCATACGGCCTTCATTATCGTGTTCTTCGTGGTGTTTGCGGCGCAGGGCTTCCTCAAGCACATCCATTACAACTACAGTATAAAGCGCTCGCGCTATTTGGTGGAGAATGCCAAACGTTTTACCAATATCGGGGTATCGGAATACCAGTGCGATTTTTATGAAACCGGGATCAGGCAATTGAAAAAAGCCGGGTTCAAGCCCGGCGGCGAGGTGCTGGCCTTTTACGAGACCTTCATGCTGGTTTATATGGCCGGCGGTTACGTGCCGCACCGCCTCACCTATTCGGCCGAGTTCTTCGTGAACGACAGGGACAACATTCCGCCGGAAAAGGCTGGATACATCATCATAGACGAATACCAGGTTCCCATGCTCACGCATTTCCTGGCCGGCAGCGGCTGGGACTTCCCCATCTCCTACAACGTGGTGGAACTCGGCACCGACGGCCATAACCTCACCAAGCTGGGGTATAACTATTTACTATTCTATTCAGACCGGTAAGATCACCAAAGTTTTAAGTTTTGAGTGTTTAGTTAGTGTCCATTTTTCAGTGACCAGTATCCAGCATCCAGCATCCAATAGCTAATCTTGACCAGCCGTCTACATAAAAGCCTCAAAAACGCCAGGGTAGCATTTTTCTTCTACTTCATGGCCCTTGTGCTGGCTTTCATTTCGCGCAAGGTATTTATCGATACCCTGGGCACCGAGCTGGTGGGCCTCAGCGCCACCATGCGCAACATCCTGGGTTTTCTGAACCTGGCCGAACTGGGAGTATACACAGCGGTGGCCACCTCTCTGTATAGTCCCCTGGTAAAAGACGAAAAAGTTAAGATTAATGAGATCATTTCTCTTTTTGGCTTTTTTTACCGCATCATCGGCCTGTTCATCCTGGCGGCCGGGGTCATCCTGTCCATTTTCCTTCCACAGATCTTTTCCAGGACCGAACTTTCGCTGCTTATCCTCTATGCTGCCTACTTTACCTTCCTGGCCACCACCCTGGTGAGCTATTTCAATAATTACAAGCAGGTGCTGCTGGTGGCCGACCAGAGGCAATACATGCTGACCAGGATCACCAACTGGCTGAACATACTGAAGATCACTCTGCAGATCCTGTATGTGAAATATATTGCCCCCGATTACCTGGTGTGGCTGGGCATTGAACTGAGCTTCGGCCTTATCATCCGCTTTATGCTGAACCGTAAAGCAGTGAAGGAATATCCATGGCTCACCACCAACCTGGGTGAAGGAAGAGCCCTGTTCGTAAAATACAAGGATATTATCCTTAAGGTAAAGCAGTTGTTTGTGCACAAAATTGCCGAGTTCGCCCTTTACCAAACGGGCAACATCCTGGTTTTCGCCCTCACCAGCCTGAGCATGGTGACTTATTATACCAACTACACCATTATTTTCACAAAGATCACCACCCTGGTTTCGTCAACCCTGGGTTCGAATCTGGCCGGAGTAGGCCATGTGATCGCCGAAAAAGATGCCGGGAAGATAAAAAAAGTGTTTTGGGAGTTCAATGCCATGTTCTACTGGATAGCGGGCTCGCTGGTTTTTTCGCTCTACTACCTTACCGAACCCTTCATCACCCTATGGCTGGGGGCCGAGTTTATACTTGAAAAGGCTGTTTTTATTATCATGCTCTTTAATGTCTATGTAAGAATCACACGCCAGACGATCAATTTTTTCATCAACGGCTATGGGATCTTCAGGGATGTATGGGCACCCTGGACAGAGGCAGCCATCAACATTGGCATTGCCATCGGGGTGGGATATTTTTATGGTTTGCTTGGAGTGGTTTTAGGGATGGCAATCAGCTCCATGCTTATCGTAGTATTATGGAAACCGTTTTTTCTGTATCGGGAAGGGTTCAAAGAAAAATTTTGGCCTTTCTGGAAATACACTGGCATATATATATTCTTACTGATAGCTTGCTGGGCATTGTTTTATCCATGGATCCACTCTGGTTGGTTGCCTGAACCGGATACATACCTGAAATGGCTATTCCTGGCCCTTTGCCTGAGCATCCCGTTCACCATCCTCTATGCTGTTATGCTTTATTTCTCAGCACCGGGGATGAAGGATTTTTATCATAGGCTAAGGCCGATATTTATATCGAAATTAGAAAATTTCAGATGAAAAGGCTTCAATTTTATTTTAAGCAGCTTCGGATTTTGGATTATTTCAACCTGCTGTTGGGGGTGATCATTGCCGGAATATACACAAATGCCTTGATCTATCCAAACATGGGTGTGGATGCAAGTTACTACCTCAGAGTGACTGAATGCCTGGCCGACGGTGCTATTCCTGAGTATGATCTTAGAATTCTTTATTCTCCTCTTGTGTTTTACATGCTCCTGCCCTTAAAGTTATTGGTGGGCAAGGCCATTGCTTATGAGCTCTTCCTGGGCTACATGTTCCTCATCCAGGTGCTGAATGCCATTCTGCTGTACCAGGTCGCGGGAAAGTATGCCACTAACCGTTTCATCCGGATATTTGCAGCCCTGCTATACCTCTTCCTCTCGATGAAACTTGAGGGCGAATATTTCATCCTTGAACCCTTTGTGAACTTCTGGGGGCTGCTGGCCATATGGGTGTACCTTAGGATGGAACAGCACAGGGTATGGGCGCTTTTACTCTCAGGATCCTTTACTTTTATGGCCTTTATGTCGAAACAATACGGCCTGGCCTATGCAGGCATCATCTTCCTGATGATCCTGATCGACGGACATGCATCATTCAAAAAATGGTTCGGAAGGGGGCTGTTGTTCGCCGCCGGCATGCTGGGGGGACTGCTGCTGTTCATGCTGCTTTTTCAGCTTGCCTATGGTGTGCCTTACGATTTCTTTGCGGGCGGACGTCTGGGCCTTTACGGCGAAAAGGATGGTATGGTCATGCTGCAGGGGATGTTGAAATACCTGGCCATCGCCCCTTACCTCATGCTCCTGCTAATCCCCCCGGTAAGCAAAAAGCTATTCAAAACCCAACCGCATGTTATGGCTTACCTTTTCCTTTTGCTACTGTTCTCCGTGCAATTGTACTTCCAACAATATGCCCACTACTATATCCTTCTGCTCCCGGGTCTGCTGCTCACAGGAGTAGTGATGGCTGCGCTATACATGGAAAAGAAAAAAGGATGGGTTTTGCTGATGCTGTTGGCTTCTCTTTTAATGAATGAATTCAGTATTTCTCCACGGACCCGTAGCTTGCTCTTATCAAAGCGATCAGGTTTAAAGGCTGACATTGAACTTGCCCAAAAGATCAATACGATCATACCGGCAGGAGCAAGAGTCTATCTTTTCAACAATGTGAAACTCTATTACCTCTGCCATTTCAGTCCCGCAGTGCCTGAAAAATATGGCTTCGCATTCAATAACGCCCTGAGTTATGACGACCTCGTGGATATTCTCAACCATGCAGAATATGTGCTAGTGGAGGATACTTGGCTGTATTTGGATTACCCCATCCTTGACAGGCATATAATCATTACTGAAGAATCTGCCATGCAGTCCTACGAATATTGGAGACAGGTTGAAGGTTACAATATCTTCAGGCACTCTTCATTACCAGCACAAAATAATTATTCGGAATGATAAATCCCTGCGCCGTTTCTGTGCTGATGCCCGTTTACAACGGCGAAAAGTACCTGACAGAGGCGATTGAAAGTGTATTGAAGCAAACCTACATCGATTTCGAGTTCCTGGCGATCAACGACGGCTCCACTGACGGTACGGAAGCTATCATCCGCGAATATGCCCGGAAAGACAGCAGGGTAAGATACATAGCGAACGAAAAGAACCTGGGCCTTGTCGAAGCCCTGAACAGGGGCCTTGCAATTGCTGGAGGGAAGTACATCGCCCGCATGGATGCTGATGATGTTTGCCACCCGGAAAGATTTGAGAAACAGGTGAATTTTCTTGAAACACATCCAGAAGTGACTGTTTGTGGTACCTCCTACAAATGCTTCGGTGCAAAAGATACGACCCATATGCTGCCGGTTGAACATGAAGCCATAAAGGCTAGCCTGATATTCGGTTCAGTTATTTGTCATCCCAGCGTTTTTTTCCGAAACAGCTACCTGAGAAAGGAAAAGTTAAGATATCTACAGGAAACATTTCCGGCTGAGGATTACAAGATCTGGGTCATGGCGGCAAAATCCGGTAGGCTCCATAACATCCCTGAAGTATTGCTCTACTACCGCGAACACCCTGCACAAATATCAACCGTAAACGATCGCTGGCAAAAAGCACAGACCGATAAGATCAGGCTGGAAATGCTTGACTGGTTGTATACAGGTTTTAGCGATAAAAACAAGCAATACCATCTTGAAAAGTTTGTCCCGGGAAAAATAGAAATAAAGGCAGATTTAAAGGACTACCGCCTGTGGATTGAGCGCCTAATGGCAGCCAATCAGCAAACTGGAAATTTTTCTGAAAAGGCATTGAAGCACATGCTAAAAAATCAATTCAAGCAGGTTGTCCTCCGATGGGTGCACCAACATTACTTTGCGAATAAAAATTATAACCTTAAAAACTTAATAAAATACTTGGGGTCAGGTTTAGCCATCAGCCTGAGCCCTAAACAAAATCTTAAAATACTGTTAAAAAGCTTATCAATGTAGTCCGTGCAACCTTTTTTCTCCATTATCATTCCGGTATATAATGTCGCAGCCTACCTGGAAAAATGTCTGGATTCGATCCTGGGCCAGGGTTTCCGGGAGATTGAAGTAATCTGTATTAACGACGGTTCCACTGACGACTCAGCAAACATACTGGAAAACTACGCGAGTCAATATGCCGTTATGAAAATTGTGAGCATGGCCAACAGCGGAACGGCAGCAGCCCGCAACGAAGGCATCAGGATGGCCCTGGGGGAATACTTGTTGTTCGTCGACAGCGACGACTGGTTAGAAGACGGTTGCCTCACCACCATCCATGAACGATTGCAAAATGATCCGTTGGATGTCCTGTCCTTCAACGGTAGGTTGTATCACGAAGCTGCTGGAAGCACACAAACCGACAAGGGAGAAAATGTGGCCGTAATGAGGGGATGGGTATATTACAACCGGCACGTGATGCGGCCGCGGTTGTTCCATTTCGTATGCGTTGTGATTAGGGCTTACCGACGAGCCTTCATCCTGGATCACGGATTGTTTTTCCACCCCGGCATCCTGCACGAGGATAACCTCTATACGCCGCAAATCTTCTTCCATGCCCTGAAGGTGGCCGAGATAGCCGATCCCCTTTATGTATACCGGATAAGGCCCGGGTCGAAAATGCAGGAATTCAGCCTAAAGCAAGTGATCGACAAATGCGAAGTGGCCAATAACCTGGGAAATCTTTTCCTCACTAAAAAGGACCTCGACATCAGCCGGATCGCAAGGATCATAGCCTCCGATTATATTGGTCTTTACGGCATCAGGGTGAAGAAAGCCATCGGCAGGCGGCAGCAGGAGGTCACAGACATGATCAACAAAAAATATTTCAGGCGGGCCTGCTTTACACCCAGGCACCGCTTCCTGTACTTGCTCATCTGGATTAATCCTACAATATACCGTTTTTATATGAGAATTGTAAAACGAATACATTAATGTTCTCCGTCGTCATCCCCCTCTATAACAAGGCACCATATATCGGCAAAGCCATAAAATCAGTGCTCGGCCAGCAATTCAACGCTTTCGAACTCATCATTGTGGATGATGGCAGCACCGACGGGGGAACAGAGGTTGTTGAAAAATTTATCGATCTCCGCATTCACCTGATCCGGCAAGATAATGCCGGGGTATCTACAGCCCGCAACAATGGCGTGAAAGCAGCCAAATATGACTACATTGCTTTTCTTGATGCCGACGACTGGTGGGATGAAAACTACCTGCAATCAATGTTTAGCCTGATTAAAAAATATCCTGATGCTGCGCTATGGGCTGCCAAGTATTATAAAGTTAAACATGGCAGAAATATTGAAGCAAACATCGGTCTGGATAAAGGCTTTAAGGATGGTTATATCGACTATTTTAAGGTTTACGCCAGAACCATGTGGATGCCAATAACTTCTTCTTCCTTTATCATCAGGAAAGATTCTTTTGAGCAGGTTGGTGGATTTAATCATATACTCAAATTCGGCGAGGACTTCTATCTCTGGCTCCATATCGCACTCAAATACAAAATGGCTTATCTCAACAAGCCCCTGGTATATTACAACCAGGATGTGGATGTGCAGCAGCGTGCGGTGGGCGGGCAGCGGCTGTGGGAACCCCGGCATCATTACATTTTCAACCTCGATGGCCTGAAAGCGGCCGAAACGGCCCTGAAAACCCTGCTAGACAAGATGAGGCTGAACGCCCTGCTGCGTTACCGCCTCAGCAGGGCTTACCCGGAGGATTACCGTAAAGAACTGAACAAAATCGACTTTGACAGCCAGCCCCTGCACTGGAAACTGAAATACCAGGCTCCCCTGTGGATGGTCAGAAGTTGGTTTGCCTTAAAAAAGCTGGGCTCGGCGGCCAAAACAAAACTTATTAAAATCAAACCGAGCGAATGAAAATCGCCTACATGATGGGCTCCCTCAACCGGGGCGGTGCCGAGGTCCTGATGCTGGATCTGTTTCGCAATGCAAAGGAGGCAAGACTCGAAATATTGGGAATACACCGCAATAAGGGGGATCTGTATGAAGATTTTCTGAATACCGGTTGGCCGCTCCTTCAAATACGGCCCAAACATATGTTTGATCTATGTTATCTCTTTTACCTTCGGAGAATAATTATAAAAAACCATGTTTTACTGATACATGCACAGCATCCGGTGGATGGGTTTTATGCCAAGATGGCCTGCATATTCACAAAGACAAAGCTGGTCATGACCCTGCATGGTTTCAGCCTGCAAAAGCCCTGGTGGTATCGCATCATGCTCAGGTACCTGCTCAAAAAATCCGATATGCTGTTATTCGTGAGCAAAGTCCAGAAGGAGCATTACAGAAATACATATTATTCCTTCCCTGAAAACAGGTGTAAAATTATTTACAACAGTGTCGATACCGGGAAATTCGCCAGACCAATCAGCAGCGACATCCGTGATGAACTCAGATTGCCAGCAAACCAGCTCCTGCTTGGCAGCGTGGGCAACTTCAATTCTGGACGAGACCAGTTAACAATTTGTCATGCCCTGAAATTGCTTAAAGATGAGCAAATCGATTTTAGTTTCATCTTTATAGGAGCCCGGCAGGCACATGATCCTTCGTTATATGATCGTTGCGTTGACTATTGCCGCGAACATGCCCTTGACCAGCAGGTTTTTTTCCTGGGAACCAGGGAGGATGTACCTTCGTTGCTTCAGCAAATAAACGCATTTGTATATTCTTCCAGGCATGATACTTTCGGCATCGCCGTAGTAGAAGCTCTGATAAGTGGAACGCCTGTGATAGTGAACGATTGGAAAGTGATGCTCGAAGTGACTGACAACGGCCACCATGCCCTTGTATATAAGTCAGGCGATACCGCTGACTTGCTTCAAAAACTGCTTGCTTTTGTAAATAATAGTTATAAATACAAGCAAAAGGCACTTGAACAAAAGCACATTATCAGCAAGCTGTATGATATTCACACCTATCTCCAGAAGCTAAAAACGACCTATGAGAATATCTGTTAACAATACCCGTGAATTTAACAAAGTGCGATGCAAAGCCCCGGACTGACATACTTTCCGAAAACATTCAGGAACAAGGCTATTCTGGCCTTTTTCGTCGCATTATTGGCTTGTACGGGATTGTTCTTTTCCAGATCGCTACCCTTGCAATGGATGGTATTTGCGATCATCATCCTTGTAGGCTTTTTCATGTTTTTCAGCTCATTTTCTAAAAATTGGTCAGTCCTGGGAGTCAAAACCTTTTCAAGGAAACTTTTTGCCTTTGCTCTCTTCATAAGGCTGGTGTGGATAGTTTTTAGCTATTTTTTCTATATGCAAATGACAGGTAACCCTTTTGAGTACGACGCGGGTGATTCGATAATGTATCACAACGCAGCCATAAGTGTGCTTCTTCATGGTTACAATAACCTGGGATCTGGATTATGGGGACTGGGGCTTTCCGATAGTGGATTTCCATTTTATCTGTCGCTGATCTATTTTGTTTTTGGCGATCATGTAATTATCCCCCGCCTTCTCAATGCCTTGATGGGAGCATGGACTGTAGTGCTGGTGTACCGCCTGGCTGGCCGTAATTTCGGAGAGGCTGCCGGCCGCCTGGCCGGCATCATGATGATGCTCATGCCCAATCTCATTTATTATTGCGGCATCCACCTTAAGGAAACGCTGATGGTGTTCCTGCTGGTGGCTTTTATGGAAAGGGCGGATCTGCTGCTGAGAAGGAAGATCCGTGTGGCTGACCTGTTTGTTGTAGCTGCCCTGGGGGCGGCCATGTTCTTCTTTCGCACGGTGCTGCTGGCCAGCATGCTCTTTGCCCTTTTCAGCATGGTGCTTTTCATTCGACGGCCGGGAGCAAGCTGGCTGCAACGATCGATTATTGGATTATGGGTCGTGATAACCGTATGGTTCACATTTTCGTACCGCATACAGGCTGAGTTTGAATACCTGCTCGACAACATTGATGCACAGGAAGCCAACATGGAATTCAAGGCAAAACGGGAAGGCGGGAACAGATTAGCTACCTATGGCTCATCAGTGGTGTTTGCTCCGGCCATGTTCGTGGCCCCATTTCCTACTTTTGTAAATATCTCCACCCAGCAAACGCAGATGATGCTTTCAGGGGGGTATTTTGTTAAGAACGTGCTGGCCTTTTTTGTTGTCATCAGCCTTATTAGTTTCATCCGGAAAAGACAACTGCGCAAGTATATTTTGATCCTCTCCTTCCTGCTGGCTTACCTGGCCATTTTGGCGCAAAGTTCATTTGCCCTCTCAGAACGGTTTCACCTGCCTGCCCTGCCTTTCCTCATCATCCTGGCGGCTTACGGCATTACCCGAGTGAACTTTAAGAATCAACGATTCTATATTCCCTATCTGGCATTAATGGTCCTTGTGGTCATTGCCTGGAATGTTTTCAAACTGGCCGGGAGGGGAGGGATTTAACAAGCAATCCATGAAAGTACTGTTCGTCAGCAGTGGCAACAAACGTTCAGGTATCTCACAGGTGGTGCAAAACCAGGGAGCTTCGCTTCAACGACAGCAAGTTAACATTGATTATTTCCCTGTAGCCGGGAAAGGAGGATGGGGATATATCAGAAATATTCCCCGCCTGAACAGCATGATCAGGAAAAAACGTTACGACATCATCCATGCCCATTATTCGTTGAGTGGCTTCCTGGTTACAATAGCCGCCCCCTTCAAAAAAAATATTGTGGTCTCGCTTATGGGCACCTTCCGGAAAGGTACCCTGAAATATGTACTTGTTAGATTCCTGGCCAAATACCACTGGAAGGCCGTGATCGTAAAATCGGAAAGAATGAAGGAACAGATTGGACTTGAAAAATCCATCCTGATCCCCAACGGGGTAGAACTGCAGAAATTCACCAGCCTACCCCTTCGGGATATCCTTCGCCGGGAACTCGGCTTTGCGGCAGACAGAAAATACGTGATCTTCGTGGCCAATCCGTCCCGAGAGGAAAAGAATTTCATGCTGTGCAGGGAATCGGTCGAACGTCTGGGCGATCCTTCTGTGGAACTGCAGG
>JAVVEM010000098.1:0-2558 GCA_032250805.1 Bacteroidales bacterium | reverse complement strand
AGTCCGAAGAACGGAGGAGGGTCCATTGCACCTATTTAACCACAAAGGATACGCAAAGGATAACACAAAGGTACACAAAGAGGCTGGATTCTGGATCGCTGTTGTAGCCGGTCGCTCCTGGTTACTTGTTTCTGACACTGGTTTGACTGATGTTTGACAACAATTTGTAAACTGTATACTGTGCATGGTAAAGTGTAAATTATAATAAACTTCCATGTTCATCATTCCCTGTTCAGTGTTCATCATTTCCTCTCCCATCTCCCAACCAAACAATCTACTTGTCCTAAGGTCATATGCCAACGATACAGCAAGACTACCGTGCGGTATATCCGCCATCAACGATCAGGTTCGTGCCGGTAATCCAGCGCGAAGCATCAGAGAGCAGGTAGATGCAGGCGTTGGCGACATCATCTGGTTTGCCGAGGCCGAGGGGGTGGAGGTCTTTGATCTTTTGCAGTGATGCCTCATCGCGGCTGTAGATAGCGTTTTTTGACATAGGACTTTCGACCACCCCGGGTGAGATGCAGTTGACCCGGATGTTTTTTGATGCCAGTTCAATGGCCATTGACTTGCTTCCTGCCAGCAAAGCACCTTTTGTCATCCCATACAATGTTTTTCCCATCTCGCCAACACTTCCCATCACCGATGCCAGAAATATTATGCTTCCGCCATTTTTGTTCATCAGCTTGTTTTTGATCATCAATCTGCTCAGATTAAATGCCGCGGCCACATTTGTGTTGAAATATTCATTCATCTTATCCGGGCTTGTGCTGCGGAAGGGCAGGGTGGTGGAGATGCCGGCGGCGTGGATGATGCCATCAATGGATTTATTTTTTTCCTGCAAGCTGGCCAGCACTTTTTGCGACTTAGCTTCATCATTCAGATCCAGCATAAAAGCTTGATGATGCTTCCCCTCCAGGGTTTCGAATGTTTCGGCCAGGCGGGCATGGTTACGTCCCATGATGATCAGTTTTGCTCCGGCACTGCTGCAGGAGAATGCGCATTGACGCCCGATACCTGAGGAAGCACCGGTAATGAGGATTGTTTTGTCTTTAAGGCTGAAAGCAGCAAGTGGATCCATAAGCGATCAGATTTCGGTTAATTCGGGGATATGGCATTGATTGAGGTTCAGGATGGCCGTGGCCCACGAAAGGCCAACACCGAAGCCGCAAAGCAATAGCTTATCATTTCCTTTAAGCCTGGCAGGCAAATGTGTGGCAATGGTAAGGGGGATGGATACCGAGGAAGTATTGCCGAACAGCTCTATCGACATGGGAACCTTATCCCGGTCGAGTTTGAGTTTTTTTGCGAGGTAGCTGTTGATATAGTCGTTGGCCTGATGGAAAACGAACCAGTCGATGGCTTCCTTCTCAGTGTGGGCATATTCGAGGGTATTCTTTACATCGCGCGGCACTTCGCGGATGAGAAAGTTGAATACATCGGCCCCACTCATGTGGGCCTGTTCATCGCTGCGGATGTTGCCATGTTCATCGATCACTTTTTCCTTGAGTGTTTCAATGGAGCTGGGATTGCGATAACCACCTGCTTCGATCTTGATCAGGTGTTCGCGCGAACCATCAGAGTTGAGCGAAAAAAAGCTCTTGCCAAAGCGTTCATCCCGTTCAATGACGGCAGCCACCCCGGCATCGCCAAACAGAAAGGCCGTATTGCGGTCTTTGGCCGAATACACCCGTGAGCGTGTTTCGCCATCCAGCAGCAGCGCTTTGCGAAATCCATGCTGCAACATGTAAGAATATACTGTCGTAAGGCCATAGATGAATCCCGAGCAACCGATGTTGATATCGAATGCTATGCAGTTTTTGGGGAGGCCCAGGCGGTGCTGCAGGATAATACCCGTGGCCGGCATCTTATAATCGGGGGTTTGCGAGACGAAGACCAGCAGGTCGATCTCTTCCCGGTTGATGTCCATTTCGTTGAGGAGCTTTTCCGCTGCCGCGAAGCAGAGGTCGGAAGCACAGGTATCGGCATCGGCAAAGCGCCTTTCCTTAATACCGATCTTATCCACTACTTCCTTGACGCTTCCCTTATCGAAATGTTCGGTATAGTTATAATTATCGATGATATTTGCCGGCACGGCTGCTGCCAGCCCGCTCATGCCGATGTTGTCAAATTGGAGATAAGCCATATATTAATTTTAATAGTAGAATTTGATTGTTATTTTTTACCTCGAAGAACACTAAGTACGCTCAAAGACCGTAAAGAGGCTGGATTCTGGATTCTGGATGCTGGATACTGGAGAACGGCTAACGGTTAACGGTAAAAGGTAACACTGTACCTCGCAAATTTTTCACTTAAACACCAAGGCCTGTAACGATTCACTTCTGTGTTCCATGCCTGCCCTCCGTAGTCACGGCCAGTGACGAAGGAGGGTTCAGTGTTCATTATTAATTTCAATGCCCCTAACCCCCTCTTCCCATCCCGGTCCCATGCACCATTTTTCATGCGTCATATTCCATATATCATTTTAATGAAATTTAAAATAAAAAATGCACAATGCCAACTTTAATTTTTCGTGAAGTCGTGTGCTCGTGCTGTCG